>NZ_JBKFAP010000239.1:0-255 GCF_053345715.1 Methylobacterium sp. D48H | reverse complement strand
TGCACCACGTGTTCGACACCCCCGACGACCGCATCGTCTGGGACGTCGGACACCAGTGCTACCCCCACAAGATCCTCACCGAGCGCCGCGACCGCATCCGGACGCTCCGCCAGGGCGGCGGCCTGTCGGGCTTCACCAAGCGGAGCGAGAGCGTCTACGACCCCTTCGGCGCCGCCCACTCCTCGACCTCGATCTCGGCTGCGCTGGGCATGGCGGTCGCCCGCGACCTCGACAACGCCGCCGCCAAGCAGAAGA
>NZ_JBKFAP010000238.1:0-255 GCF_053345715.1 Methylobacterium sp. D48H | reverse complement strand
CGCGCTTCGTGCCGCGCAGCAGCACGCCGACGTTGTCGCCCGCCTGCCCCTGGTCGAGCAGCTTGCGGAACATCTCCACGCCCGTCACCGTCGTCTTGGTGGTCGCCCGGATGCCGACGATCTCGACCTCCTCGCCCACCTTCACGATGCCGCGCTCGACGCGACCCGTCACCACCGTGCCGCGGCCCGAGATCGAGAACACGTCCTCGATCGGCATCAGGAACGGCATGTCGATCGGACGCTCCGGCTGCGGGA
>NZ_JBKFAP010000237.1:0-255 GCF_053345715.1 Methylobacterium sp. D48H | reverse complement strand
CCAGCTCGACCAGCTCCAAGAGCTCCTCGTCGTCGACCATGTCGACCTTGTTGAGGAACACCACCAGCGCCGGGACGCCGACCTGGCGGGCCAGCAGGATGTGCTCGCGGGTCTGCGGCATCGGGCCGTCGGCCGCCGACACCACCAGGATCGCGCCGTCCATCTGCGCCGCGCCCGTGATCATGTTCTTCACGTAGTCGGCGTGGCCGGGGCAGTCCACGTGCGCGTAGTGACGGTTCTGCGTCTCGTACTCCA
>NZ_JBKFAP010000236.1:0-255 GCF_053345715.1 Methylobacterium sp. D48H | reverse complement strand
CACGCGATGATCTCACGGTCGCACGCGTCGATGGCAAACAGCACGCGGACGACCGCACCGTCCCGGCAGCGCAGTTCGAGGTGATCCGAGCGACCCGCTCCACGTTCGAACGCAACGCCACCACGGTACCGTCGTGGGTGCGGCCGGGCCGCCGGGCGGTGTGCGGCGCGAGGGTGAGCCCGTTCGCCCGCAGGATGCGCAGCACCCGCTTGGCATTGACGCTCGCCTCGCCGCGCGAGTGCAGTGCCCGGTTCA
>NZ_JBKFAP010000235.1:0-255 GCF_053345715.1 Methylobacterium sp. D48H | reverse complement strand
CCTCGTCCCAGCCCTCAGGCCCGGCGACACGGTCGTGCTCGACAAACTGCCCGCGCACAAGGTCAGCGGCATCCGCGAGTGCATCGAGGCGGCCGGAGCGAGACTGCTCTACCTGCCGGCCTATTCCTCTGACTTCAACCCGATCGAACGCGCCTTCGCCAAGCTCAAGGCCATTCTTCGTGCCGAGGCCGCTCGCACGATCAGCGACCTCTGGGACACGATCCGACGAGCCTTCAGACGCTTCACGCCAGCCGA
>NZ_JBKFAP010000234.1:0-255 GCF_053345715.1 Methylobacterium sp. D48H | reverse complement strand
AGGAAAAGTTCTCCCGCACCAAGCCGCACTGCAACATTGGCACGATCGGCCACGTCGATCACGGCAAGACGTCTCTGACGGCGGCGATCACGAAGGTCCTGGCCGAGACGGGCGGGGCGACGTTCACGGCCTACGACCAGATCGACAAGGCGCCTGAGGAGAAGGCGCGCGGGATCACGATCTCGACGGCGCACGTGGAGTACGAGACGCAGAACCGTCACTACGCGCACGTGGACTGCCCCGGCCACGCCGACT
>NZ_JBKFAP010000233.1:0-255 GCF_053345715.1 Methylobacterium sp. D48H | reverse complement strand
GCTTCTCCTCCATGGCCACCGGCACGATCAGCGCCACGTCCATGGTCACGTTGTCGCCCGGCATCACCATCTCGGTGCCCTCCGGCAGCGTGCAGATCCCGGTCACGTCCGTGGTCCGGAAGTAGAACTGCGGCCGGTAGTTGGTGAAGAACGGCGTGTGGCGGCCGCCCTCCTCCTTGGTCAGGATGTACGCCTCGGCCTTGAACTTCGAGTGCGGCTTCACCGAACCCGGCTTGCACACGACCTGGCCGCGCT
>NZ_JBKFAP010000232.1:0-255 GCF_053345715.1 Methylobacterium sp. D48H | reverse complement strand
TCACAGGCTGGGTGGTCAGGCCCATGTGGGCTTGATGCGACGCTTTGAACTGACCGACGCGCAGTGGGAGCAGATCGCCCCGCTGCTGCCTCCGCAGAAGCCGCGCACGGGCCGGCCTGCGGAGGATCACCGGCAAGTCCTCAACGGCATGCTCTGGATCCTGCGCACGGGCGCACCCTGGGAGGATCTACCGGCGCGCTACGGTGCTGTGGGAACGGTGTCGAGCCGGTTCTACCGGTGGCGCAAGGCCGGCGT
>NZ_JBKFAP010000231.1:0-255 GCF_053345715.1 Methylobacterium sp. D48H | reverse complement strand
CTCCGTTACGCTTTGGGAGGCGACCGCCCCAGTCAAACTGCCTGCCATGCGCGGTCCCGGACCCCGATCAAGGGTCGCGGTTAGACCACCATATCGCCAAGGGTGGTATTTCAAGGACGGCTCCACCAGGGCTGACGCCCCGGCTTCAAAGCCTACCACCTATCCTACACATGCCGACACGAAGGCCAGCGCAAAGCTACAGTAAAGGTGCACGGGGTCTTTCCGTCTGACCGCAGGAACCCCGCATCTTCACGG
>NZ_JBKFAP010000230.1:0-255 GCF_053345715.1 Methylobacterium sp. D48H | reverse complement strand
GCCGGCGGCATCAGCCGCACGTCGTGGCCGAGGCTCATGAGCTCCCGGGCCCAGTGGTGCGCTGTGCCGCACGCCTCCATGCCGACCAGGCATCGCGGCAGCTTGGCGAAGAACGGCACGACCTGCGTCCGCCTCAAGGCCTTGCGCACGACGACGTGCCCAACTGCATCGACGGCGTGAACCTGAAAGATGCTTTTGGCCAGATCGATGCCGACGGTGGTGATCTCCATGGGGATGGCTCCTGCATGAGCGTGG
>NZ_JBKFAP010000023.1:0-74549 GCF_053345715.1 Methylobacterium sp. D48H | reverse complement strand
CCCGCTCGACTTGCATGTGTTAAGCCTGCCGCCAGCGTTCGCTCTGAGCCAGGATCAAACTCTCACGTTGAAGAGATTGATCTGGCCGATCACGTGTATTCTCAGACGGAGCCTCACATCGACCAAGTGCCAGACGCTTCACAGCGCCAGAACACCCGTCGGTGAGCTCAGAAAGAAGAACAACAGATCGGCACAAGTCTACTCACGCTAGATCTCTCGACCTAGCCGCAAGGACAAACGCCGCCCGCGTCTCCCTTCCTCATTCCAACTTGTCAAAGAACGCCTCGGTCGCCCGAGGCTCATCAGAGGCAAACAGAAGACCGCCCGGCAATCCCGCCGGCCAATCCCGCCGCTTGTCAGAAGATGGCTCAGCGCCCGGTCCACTTCCGCGGCCGGCGCCGATGAACCGGGGTATAGATCCAGGGTTCCCGGCCGTCAACAGGCTTGTTGGCCGGAAAGCCGATTTTCTTGGACTCCGCGGACGACAGCCGTGTGACGCCCGATTCGCGCTCCCGGTGAGCGCGCTAGGCCTCGAGGCTCAGGGTCATGCCGTCATAGGCGGGCGCGATGCCCTCCGGCAGGCGCGTCGCGAGGGCGCCGTAGTCGAGATCCGTGTGCAGGTTGGTGAGGACCGCCCTGCGCGGGCGGACCGACTCGATCAGCGCGAGGGCGTCCGAGACCGAGAAGTGAGTCGGGTGCGGGGTGTCCCGCAAGGCGTCGATGATCAGCAGGTCGAGACCGCGGAGCCGGGCGAGGCTCGTCTCCGGGATCAGGCTGACGTCGGGCATGTAGGCGGCCGCGCCGAAGCGGAAGCCCAGGGCCGCCTCGTTGCCGTGCTCCACCGGGAGTGATTCCACCGTGATCGCGCCCCCCTCCCCCTCCAGGGTCAGGTCGCGGCCGGCGGCGAGGTCGCGCAGGTCGAGGATCGGCGGGTAGGCGCTGCCGGGGGGCGTCTCGAAGCAGTAGCCGAACCGGGCCGTGAGCAGCGACCGCGTCAGGGCGTCGGCGTAGACCGGGATGCGGGCCCGCATGGCGATTACCAGCGGGCGCAGGTCGTCGATCCCGTGGGTGTGGTCGGCGTGGGCGTGGGTGTAGAGCACCCCGTCGAGGCGCGTCACGCCGGCGTCGATGAGCTGCTCGCGCAGGTCCGGAGAGGTGTCGACCAGGAGCGTGGTCCGCCCCGCCCCCGACGCGCGCTCCACCAGGATCGAGCAGCGCCGCCGGCGGTTGCGCGGCTCCGCCGGGTCGCAGGCGCCCCAGCCGCTGCCGACCCGCGGCACCCCGCCGGACGAGCCGCAACCGAGGATGCGCAGGGTCAGGCTCGCCATCCGGATCTCCCGCTCCGACTCGTCACGCAGCGCCCGGGCGCGTTCCGGCGGCCTTGTCGAACAAGGTGAAGAAATTCGCCGTCGTGGTCCGGGCGAAGTCCTCGGCGGTCAGCCCCAGGGTCCCGGCCAGCGACCGGGCGGTGTCGGCCGTGTAGGCCGGCTCGTTGGTCCGTCCCCGGTGGGGCTCGGGGGCCAGGAACGGCGCGTCGGTCTCCACCAGGATCCGGTCGAGGGGCACGGCCCTGGCGATGTCGCGCAGGTCGTGCGAGCGCCGGAACGTGACGATGCCCGAGAAGGACACGTACAGTCCGAGCTCCACCCCGGCTTCCGCCAGCCGCCGCCCCGACGAGAAGCAGTGCAGCACCGCCCGGAACGGCGCTCGGCCCATCTCGTCGGCGAGCACCCGCTCCATGTGGTCGTCGGCGTCCCGGGCGTGGATCACGAGCGGCAGGCCGGAGAGCCGGGCCGCCGCGATATGGGCGCGCAGCACCCGCTCCTGCACGGCCTCGGGGGCGGCGTCGGCGTAGTGGTAGTCGAGGCCCGCCTCGCCGATCCCGACGCAGCGCGGGCTGGCCTGGGCGAGGCCCGCGATCGTCTCGGCGGCGACGTCCGGCTCCTCGGCGGCCCCGTGGGGATGGGTGCCGACCGTGTGCCAGACCGCGGGATGGGCCTCGGCGATCGCCCGGTAGGTGTCGGCCTTGGCGACCCGGGTGGCGATCGTGAGCATGCCGGCGACGCCCGCGGCCTTGGCGCGGGCGATCACGCCCGGGAGGTCGGCGGCGAAGTCCGGGAAGTCGAGATGGCAGTGGCTGTCGATGAGCATCGGGTCTCGGGGCCGTCAGGCGGCCGGATTCTCGGGGCGCTCGAAGCGCGGGAAGATCGGCGCGGGGGCGGGGAGCGCCGTGCCGGGGACGAGCCGGCCCCCCGCCCCCACATCGGCGAGGCCGCGCCGGTCGGCCGGCACCGCCAGCAGGTCGAGGAGCTTGGCCGCCGCCCCCGGCACGAAGGGCTGGGTCAGGATGCCGAAGACGCGCAGGGCTTCCAGCGTCGTGTAGAGCACCGCGTTCATCCGCGCGGGGTCGGACTTGCGGAGCTTCCACGGCTCCTGGGCGGCGAAGTAGCGGTTGGCCTCGGCCACCACGGCCCAGATCTCCGCCAGGACGGTGTGGAGCGCGAGCTCGCCCATGAGGGTCCGGGCCCGTGCCGGCAGGGCGTCGGCCAGGGCCAGCAGGGCCGTGTCGGCCGCGTCCAGGCTGTCCGGATCCGGCACCGCGCCGTCGCAGTTCTTGGCGACCATCGTGAGCGAGCGCTGGGCGAGGTTGCCGAGATCGTTGGCGAGATCGGCGTTGATCCGGCCGATGATCGCCTCGTGGCTGTAGCTGCCGTCGCCGCCGAACGGCACCTCGCGCAGCACGAAGTAGCGCACCGGGTCGACCCCGTAGGTGTCGGCGAGCTCGAACGGGTCGAGGACGTTGCCCAGCGACTTCGACATCTTCTCGCCCTTGGAGAGCAGGAAGCCGTGGCCGAAGACGCGCTTCGGGAGCGGCAGCCCGGCCGACATCAGGAAGGCCGGCCAGTAGACCGCGTGAAACCGGACGATGTCCTTGCCGATCACGTGCAGGTCCATCGGCCAGAATCTTTTTTGGGGGTTCTCCGCGTCGGGGAAGCCGGTGACGGTGAGATAGTTGGTGAGCGCGTCGACCCACACGTACATCACGTGGTTGGGGTGGCCGGGCACCGGCACGCCCCAGTCGAAATTGGTGCGGCTGACCGAGAGGTCCTTGAGGCCGGAGCGCACGAAGCTCGCCACCTCGTTCCGGCGCGTGTCCGGCCCGATGAAGTCCGGCTGATCCGCGTAGAGTTCCAGCAGCCGGTCCTGGTAGGCCGACAGTCTGAAAAGGAAATTCTCCTCCTCCATCCACTCGACCGGCGTGTCGGTGGCGAGGCTGCGGCGGCTGCCATCCTCCAGGAGCCGGGTCTCGGACTCGTCGTAGTAGGCCTCGTCGCGGACCGAGTACCAGCCGGCATACTTGTCGAGGTAGATGTCGCCGTTGGCCTCCATCCGCCGCCAGATCTCCTGGGCGGCGGCGTAGTGGCCGGGCTCGGTGGTGCGGATGAAGCGGTCGTAGGCGCAGTCCATCCGGTCGGCCATGGCCTGGAACCGGGCGGCCGTGCCGTCGACGTAGGCGCGCGGGGTGGTGCCGGCCCGGGTCGCGGCCTGCTGGATCTTCAGCCCGTGCTCGTCGGTCCCGGTGGAGAACAGCACGTTGTAGCCGTCGAGCCGGTGGAAGCGCGCGATCGCGTCGGCGGCGATCACCTCGTAGGCGTGGCCGATATGGGGCGCGCCGTTGGGGTAGGAGATCGCGGTCGAGAGACCGAACGTCTTTCGGGGATTCGCCGGGGCGTTGGACGTCACGTCTGTGGTGTTCCGGATGAGCGCGGGAAGCTGCCCGCGTTGTCGCGCGGCCGGCGCCGGGACGCAACCGTCGCCGCCTGCGGGCGCGACGGCGATCCTCCGCGGCGGCCGGCACCGGACACGCGTGATCGTCCCCGCGCGCGGTGTGGCGCCGGGGGCATGGCCCGGGAGGCGAGCACGAGGGACGCGGGACGCCGCGGGAACCCAGGTGTCGGCCAAATACGCGCGGGATCCGATCCCCGCGGCGCCCCGCGGCATCGACCGGGCATGGTCCCCGGCCGGTGCCGTCTGTCTCGTCGCGGCGTCTCCGACGTCCCGGTCCTGCGACTCCCCGTGAGCGGTCTCGGTCGAGGTGCGTGCACGCCGTGCCCGCAACCCCCGGAACCCGCATCGGCGCCGTGGCCTTCCAGCCGTTCCCCGCCTCGTAGTGGGCGGGTCCGCAGGTCGCTCAGGGTCGGCCCAGAGGCGGGTCGGCGCGGGGGCATTTCCTCACCCCGCCGGGCACAGTGCCGCCCGGTCTCACGCCCGCATCCGAGGCACGCCCCGCACCGGTCCGCCGCCCGGGGCGATGGCGGCTGAGAGCCACCGACGCGGGCGCCGCCCCGTCCCCGGACCCGCACGGTCAGCCACCGGGCGGGCCCCCGAAGGACGCCCCGGGATCGCTCCCGGGCCGCCGCGGACAGGTGCGGTCAGAAAGCACAAAATAGGAACATTGTCAAGGCAATTCGAGCCACGCGCCGCGGTCGACGCCCCTCTCCGTCCTCGCGAGCGCAGCGAAGCGACCCAGGGCGGCGCAACATCGGCGGGCGTCGCGCTGCTGGATTGCTTCGCTCCGCTCGCAAGGACGTCGGTGCCGAAGACTCATCGGCCGCGGGCACTGTCACGTGGGCCGAACCCTGCCGGCGTTCCGTCGCGCCGCCGGATCGGTGCACCACGCACGGCCGCCATCGACGTCACATCGGCCCGGAATGCCGAGCGCCAGCGGACGCAGATCCGTTCGCTAAGTTGTTCTCAGAGCTTGAGAGACGCAGGATCGTGACATATGAGCGATTCGAATCGATATTGCCGAATCTTTGCCGACGAAGTCTCTATAGGGATCGGGCGGACGATCGGCGAAGATTAGATGTATTACTAATCATCAAGAAAATAAATCAATTATTGCTGGATTGGTCGATCGAATATGGGGGTGATGTGATCTATCTGTCGTCGACGTCTTGTCTTCAGGTCACGTTTCGGGGCATCCGGCTCCGCGCAACGGACGGGTCCTCCGGAGGCCGCGCGCCAGCGCCTCTCCAAGCGGCCTGATGCGCCGGGTCTTCTCGACGGCCGGGACACATCCCCGGACGCGCTTCAAGCTCTGGCAGGAGGTCGTCGCCGAACGGATCGGGCCGATCGAGCAGCGGCGGCGCGCCGACGGGCCGTTCGCGGGCGAGATCGAGATCGGCGCCGTCGGCCCGCTGACCTTCAGCCGGATCACCCAGAGCGCCCTCACGACCACGATCACCGCCGATACGGTTCGGCGCCGGCCTGACGGGCTGATCCGCGTGAACTTCCGTCTCGCCGGCGCGTCCACCTTTCAGCAGCACGGCCGCGAGGCGGTGCAGGGGACGGGAGACCTCACCGTCATCGACCATCACCCGGGCGTGCTGGACGCGCGCACGGATGGCCAGACCCTGGTCATGGCCCTGCCGCGGGAGCGCCTCGAGAGCCTGCTCGGACCGGCCCGGCTGTTCGCGGCCCTGACGATGCCCGCCGGATCGGCCACGACCCGCCTGGTGACGACCTTCTTCGGGGATCTGCTCCGGGTGAACCGGCAGCTCTCCCCCGAGGCGGCGGAGCGCATGGCGACCATCGGCGTGGATCTGATCGTGGCCGCGCTCGCGGATCGGATGGCCCGGGAGGTGCCGCATTCCCTGCACGGCAGCGTCGTGGTCCAGCGCGCCAAGGCCCATGTCGAGGCGAATCTCGGCGACCAGACCCTCGATCCGCCCCGGCTCGCCGCCGCGATGGGCGTGTCCCTGCGCCGGCTCCAGGAACTGTTCCACGAGCGCGGCCAGCACATCTCCGACTGGATCTGGGAGCGCCGCCTCGCGGCGGCGGCCAAGCGCCTCTCCGATCCGGGCAGCCTGCACCGCCCGATCGGCGTCGTGGCCTACGAGTGCGGCTTCGCGAGCCAGGCCCATTTCGCCCGGCGCTTCAAGGACCGCCACGGCCTGTCGCCCCGCGCCTACAGGGAGGCGGCCGCCCTGCGGCTGTCCGGCAGCCGGCCGGATCCGTGAGACGTCGCGGCCCCCGCCGCCCTCACCCGGCGCAAACCGCCTCCGGCCGCACCGCTTCCCCGGCCGCGCGCCCCGCCGCGTCGAAGAGCGCGCGGCAATACGCAATCAGGCGGTCGGTCCGGTCCGCGCCGCTCCGGAAGGCGATGTGCCCGTCCGGGCGCACCAGCACGAGCGCCGGCCGGCCCTCCAGCCCGTAGGCGCCGTGTGCCCGGCCGTCCAGATCCGACAGGACGGGCACCTCCGCCGCCGCGATCAGGGGGCCGGCGAGGACGAGCCGCGGACGCAGCCAGGGCCAGGGCGCCACGGCCCGGACCGCCTCCAGAAGGGCGGGCGCCGCCTCCGGCGACCGTCCATCGAAGCACAGGAGCGCCCAGCCCGTCGTCCATCCGTCCGGGTTGTAGAGGAACGGGAACAGGCGCGTGCGCACCCCGTCCCGCGTCACCGGCGCGTCCGGCGCGCGCTGGCCCGGCTTCGGCCCCGGCCGCAGCAGGTGCGTCAGGTTCGCGAGGCCCGACAGGTGATCCGCGTTCAGGAGGCTGCCGGGATAGGCGACGCCCATCTGCTGCATGTCGTCCGTCCCCTGCAGCAGGGAGCCCAGGTTCGGCAGCGCCTTCGCGGCCAGCCCCAGCACCGTGTCGGTGACGGGGCCGCGATAGACGGTCCACCGGAACCCGCGCACCTGCTGGGCGCTCAGCCGGGCGTGCTCGCCGCCGCGCTCGCCGTCGTAGGAGTCGAGGATGGCGGGCGCCGCCTCGCCCCGCAGAGTCATGGCCAGCCGCCACGCGATCTCGACCGCGTCGTGGAGGCCGGCATTCATCCCCTGGCCGCCGATCGGCAGGGACAGGTGCCCGGCATCGCCCGCCAGGAACACGCGGCCCCGCGCGTAGCCGGGGGAGACCCCGTAGGCGAAGCGGCTGTGCGTCAGCCATTGCGGGTCGCTCAGGGTGAGGGTCTCGTCGCCGGTGACCTCCCGGGCGAGGGCCTGGATCTCCGCGAGCGTCGGGTCGCGGTCCGGCACGCCGGCGTCGTCGGCCAGGAAGAACAGCCGGTGGTAGCCGCCCCAGACCGGCATGATGCCGGCGAAGCCGCGCGGGTAGTAGAAGAACCAGAGCTGGTCCGGCTCGGACCCGCGGCGCCAGGACAGCCGGGCGTCGACCTGCCGGTTCATGCAGCCCGCGAGCCGCTCGGGCTCGAAATCCAGGCCGAGCCGGGCGCGGACCGTGCTCCGGGCCCCGTCGGCGGCCACACAGTAGCGGGCGCGCAGCCGCGTCTCCGGCCCGTCCGCGCCCCGCCGGAGGGTCACGGTGACGCCCGCCGCGTCCTGGTCGATGCCGGTCACCGTGCAGCCCCGGTCCAGCCGGCCGCCGCGGGCCTCGAACGCGTCGATCAGGGTCCGCTCGATCACGTCCTGCCCGCTGTACAGGACATCGGGATAGGGGCTGGCGACGTCGGCGATGGGGATCGGCGTCGTCGGCGCGCCGTCGACGAAGAAGTTGATGGTGCGGACCGCGTAGGCGTTCTCCGCCAGGGCGTCGCGCAGGCCGATGCCGGCGAGCAGCTCCTGCGGGCGGGCCCAGAGATTGTTGGCCCGCGAGTACGCCCTGACTTCCGCGCGCTGCTCCAGGACCAGGCACGACACGCCGTGATGGCGCAGGGCGCAGCCCGCGGTCAGGCCGACGGGGCCCGCGCCGACGACGATCACGTCGGCGTCGTAGCCCGGGGCGGCGTGGGCGTCGGTCATCGGTCGGTCTCCTGTCGGCTTTCCTGTCGGGTCTCGTGCGGGGTCTCGTGCGGCGTCTCCTGCCGGGCCTCCGCGGCGATGGACGCGATGGCGGCGCGGGAGGCGCCGATCCGCCGCTGCAGGCCCTGCAGCAGCGCGGCGGCGGCCTCGACGGCCTCGGGCGCGAGGCCCTCGGTGAGCCCGTCCGACCAGAGGGCGTTGCGCGCCATCGCCTGCCGGTAGGCCTCCGCGCCCCGCGGGGTCATGGCGACGAGGGGCGCGCGGCGGTGGTGGGGGTTGGGCGCGAGCCGGATCAGCCCGTCGGCCCGCATCTCGCCGACGAGGCGCTGCACCGACTGGCGGGCGAGGCCCATGTTGCGGGCGATGTGGGCGACGGGCAGCGGCGCCGGCGCGAGGGCGATGGCCCCCAGCACCTGCCAGCGGGCGCTGGTGAGCCCGAGATCCTGCACCAGCGTGTCGCCGGCCGCGAGCAGGTCGCCGTTGAGGCGGAACACCGCGACCACGAGGTCCGACAGGGCGTGCCGGGTCCGGTCGCGGTCGCGGGCTGTCCGAGGCGGGTCGGGCTCCATGGGGCACGTCCTGGCGGCAGGATGTTGTCAGAATGACAGTATGCTGTCATCGCGCGGGCAACGGCGCCGGGGCCGGACGGTTCCACGCCGGTGGCGGGCCGGATCCGGATGTCGGATACGGGCGACGGGGACGGGTGCCCGCCGGGCCCTAAGCCACCGCCGCGAGATCCCCGAACAGCGACAGCACGACCGGGCGCCGGTCGAGGTTGTAGATCGCCGCCTCCCGGGCGGCGCGGCCGAACCGGTCGGCGACCTCCACCAGGGCCGCGAGGCGGGCGGGGGGCTCATCCCGGCGCCGGTCGATCTCGGCCGAGACGAAGCGCAGCACCGCGTCCTGGGCGGCCTCGAACCGCGCCTCGGCGTCGCGGCCCGCCAGGGTCTCGGCGAGCTTGAGCACCCGGCCCCAGTCGGGCGTGCGCGCCCGCGCCAGCAGGGTCTCGATCTCGGCCACGAGGCCGGCGGTGACCGGATCGAGCATCGCGAGCGCGCGGGCGACCGAGCCCTCGCACTGGGCCAGCGCCCGGGCCAGGGCGGTCTCGTCGGGCTGCGCGAAGGGCTCGGGCAGGCCGCGCACCACCCGGGCGACGTCCTCGGCCGGGAGGGGGCGCAGCATCAGCGCCCGGCAGCGGGAGCGGATGGTCGGCAGCAGCCGGCCGGGCTGGTGGGACAGGATCAGGAACAGCGCGCGGGGCGGCGGCTCCTCCAGCACCTTCAGCAGCGCGTTGGCGGCGTTGGCGTTCAGGTCCTCGGCGCTGTCGAGGATGCAGACGCGCCAGCCCGAATCCGCGGCCGTCGAGGCGAACAGGTCGAGGGCGCGGCGCACGGCGTCGACCGAGATCTTGGTCGGCAGCGTCTTGGCGCCGGCGCTCCGGTGGCGGCGCAGGACCACGAGGTTCGGGTGCGACAGGCCCGCCACCTTGCCGAGGACGGCGTCGCCCGCCGGCACGGCGAGGCCCGTCGGGCCCCCGCCCCCCGGGTAGGCGAGCAGGCGCCGGGCGACCCGGTAGGCCAGGGTCGCCTTGCCGATGCCGGGGGCGCCGCCGATCAGCCACGCGTGGTGCAGGCGCCCCGCCGCGATGGCGGCCGCGAAGGCGTCGGCCGCGGCCGCGTGGCCGACGAGCCCGAGGGTCTCGCGCGGGCGCGGGATCCCGGCGAGGTCCCCGGGCTCGACGTCGTCGGCGGCGCGGTCGGTGGGCTTCACGGGGCGGGTCTCACGGGGCGGGCTTCACGGGCGGGCTTCATGGAGTGGGTCTCACGGCGCGGGCCGGCGGGCTCCGATCTGGGCGGCGCGCCCGCGCGACTGCTTACACGGCCGCCGGCCAGGATGGGACCGGTCGGGCCGGGACCGGCCACGCCCGTACGGCCGCTCACGCGGCGTCGCCGCTCCGGCCCGCCCCCGCCGGCCGGTCGGGCAGGAGCGCCGGCAGCCGGGACGCGACGGCGGCGCGGATCGCCGCCTCGACCGCGTCGGGATCGCGGGCCGCGTCGATCACCGCGCAGCGCCCCGGTTCCGCCCGGGCGATCGCCAGGAAGGCCTCCCGCAGCCGGACGTGGAAGTCGAGGGCCTCGGCCTCGAACCGGTCGGCCCCCTGCCCCGTCCGGGCGCCGCGCCCGGCCGCGCGGGCGAGGCCGGCCTCGGGGGCGAGGTCGAGGATCAGGGTGAGGTCGGGCCGGGTCGGGCCGACCACGACCCGCTCCAGGGCGTCCACGAGCCCGGGATCGAGCCCCCCGGCGGCGCCCTGGTAGGCCCGGGTCGAGTCGATGAACCGGTCGCACAGCACGGTCTCGCCCCGGCGGAGCGCCGGGCGGATCAGCCGGTCGAGATGGTCGATCCGGGCGGCGCTGAACAGCAGGGCCTCCGCGAAGGGGCCGTAGGGCTTGGCGACGCCGTCGAGCAGCGCCGTGCGGATCTCCTCCGCCCGCGGCGAGCCGCCGGGCTCGCGCGTCACGCAGACGGGCCGCCCCGAGCGCGCGCGCAGGGTCGCGGCGAGGCGGGCGATCTGGGTCGACTTGCCGGCCCCCTCCCCGCCCTCGACGGTGATGAAGGTGCCGCCCGCCCCGGCGGGATCCCCGGACAGCGGCCCGGTCACGCGCGCGCCGTCACGACGGGTTGGCCGCCCCGGCAGCACCCTTGTCCCCGCCCTTGTCGGTTCCCTTGTCGGTTCCCTTGCCGGCCCGGTCGAAGGCCTTGCGGACGAGGCCGGTGCCGAATTCCAGCGCCGCGTCCATCGCCCGCTGCGACAGGGTGCCGGGCTCCACCGCGGCGCCGGCGAAGAGCGGCTGGTCGAGGGCGACGGTGTCGCCGCGCTGGACGCGCAGGATCCCGACCCGCTGGCCCTCCTCCACCGGGGCGATGAGCGGCCCGGTATAGATCGCCCTGGCGCTGACCCGGTCGCTGGAGCCCCGCGGCAGCAGCACCCGCACGGGCTTCTTCGCCACCAGCGGCACCGAGCCCGACTGGCCGCCGAACACCGAGGCCTCGGCCACGGTCTCGCCCGGCGCGAAGACCTGCCGGGGCTCGAAGGCGCGGAACCCCCACTCCATCAGCTTGCGCGACTCGGAGGCGCGGTCCCGGGCGGTCTTGAGCCCCGAGACCACCAGCACGAGCCGCTGGCCGTTCTGCACCGCCGAGCCGGTGAGCGCGTAGCCGGATTCCTCCAGGTAGCCGGTCTTGAGCCCGTCCGCGCCGATGTCGAGGGCGAGCAGCGGGTTGCGGTTCTGCTGGCGGATCTTGTTCCAGGTGAACTCCTTCTCGGCGAAGATCTTGTAGTAGTCCGGGTAGGTGTCGATGATGTGCAGCGCGAGCTTCGCCATGTCCCGGGCCGTGACCTTCTGGTCGGGCGCCGAGTAGCCGGTGGCGTTGCGGAAGGTCGAGTTCGTCAGCCCGATCTCCTTGGCGCGCTGGTTCATCAGCCCGGCGAAGGCCTCCTCGGAGCCGGCCATGTTCTCCGCGATGGTGATGGCCGCGTCGTTGCCCGACTGCACGATCAGGCCGCGCAGCAGGTCCGCCATCTTGATGCGGCTGTTCACCTGCGCGAACATCGACGAGCCGCCGCCCCCGGCCCCGCCGCGCTTCCACGCGTCCTCGGTGACGGTGAACTCCGTGTCCATCGACAGGCGGCCGGATTTCAGCGCCTCGAACACGATGTCGGTGGTCATCAGCTTGGCCATGCTGGCCGGCGAGAACCGCTCGTCGGCGGCCTTCTCGAACAGGACCGAGCCGGAATCGGCGTCGATCAGGATCGCGTGCGGGGCCGCGGTCTGGAAAGTCTGCGCGGCGGCGGCGGCGAGGCCCGCGCCCAGCGCGCAGGCGGCCGCGAGAAGGGTGAGAAGGGGTCTGCGCATCACCGTTCCGTCCCGCGCCTGCCGTCGGGCCGGAAGCGTCCCGCCCGTATCCCAATAACAAGCGTGACCATATTACGGTTTCGGCGCCGGATCGAATGCGAAATGCCGCATCGGCCGCCACATCGACCGCCACATGGGCCGCCGGACCCGTCGGGCGGCCGCGGGTCGGCCCGGGCGCCGCCGTCAGTAGATCCCGGCGAGGCGGGCGTGTCCCGCCTTGCCGGCGGTCTTGGTGGCCGGCCCCTTGGCGGCGGGGGCCTTTGGGGCGGTCTTGGCAGAGGTGGTCGCGGAGCCGTTCGCGGCCGGCGCACCGGCCTTCGTGGCCGACGCCCTGGCCGGCACCGCGGCGAGGCGCGCCATGGCGAGCTTGGCCGAGGCCGGCATCGCGGCGGGCATCGCGGCCGGGGATGCGCCGTGCGGCGCGGAGGACGGGCCCGACGACGCCTTGGCGAGCTTCACGGTCCCGGGCGCCGGGACCGCCCGGCGATGGACCTCGGCGAGGGCCGGGCCGGCCTTCGGGCCGGCCTTCCCGGCGGCATGACCGTGCGCTGGCGGCGCGGCCGGGGCGAGGCCGGGGGTGTGGGCCGGGTTGAGGCCCGCGACCTTCAGGGTCCCGGCCCCGAGGCCGCCCCTGGCGGCGACGGCCGGCACGGGGGCGGGCCGGAACTCGCGCACCCGCGGGGCGGTGGGCTGCACGGCCGCCGGGACCGTCACGGCGGCCGAGGCCAGCACGATCGGCGCGCGCACCGGCGCCGTCCGCTCGGGCCGGGCGGCCGGGGCCTCGGCGGGCGCCTTCCCGGCCTCCGTCCCGCTCTCCTCTGTCTCCTGGGCGGGCCTGAAGGCCAGAGCCGGGGCTGAGCGCGTGTAGCGCTCGGTGTCCTCCGTCGGGCCGAGATCGGCCATCATCACGGTCGAGCGGCCGGCCGGCCGCCCGTCGGTGCGCAGGCTCGCGAGGAGCTTGCGGTCGTCGCTGCCGGCCACCGAGGCCTTGCCGACATACTCGACGCGCACCCGCGCTGTGCCCCTGCGGTGGAAGCCCAGCGCTTCGGCCGCATCCTCCGACACGTCCATGACCCGGCCGGCATGGTAGGGGCCGCGGTCGTTGACGCGCACCAGCATCGAGTAGCCGTTCTCGAGGTTCGTCACCCGGGCGTAGCTCGGCAGCGGCAGGGTCGGGTGGGCGGCGGCGATCGAGTGGCGGTCGAAGACCTCGCCGTTGGCGGTCATGCGGCCGTGGAAGGCCGAGCCGTACCAGGAGGCGAGCCCCTCGCGCACGTAGCCGCTCGGATTCTCCTTCGGCACGTAGGTCTGGCCGGCCACCACGTAGGGCTTGCCGGTGTAGCGGCGCCCGCCGCCCTTCGGGATCACGTCGCCCTCGTTGTAGAGGCGCGGGCTCGCCTTGACCCCGTATTTCGGGTCGATCCCGTTCCCGGCGGCGAGCTTCTGCTGGGGCGAGGTCGCGCAGTTGGCCGTGGCCAGGGCCACGCCCGAGACGGCGATGAGCCGCAGGGCGAGGCGCGCCGGCCGGGGAAGCGTCGTGCGCACCATCGTGGGGTTCACCAAACTCTACGCGTGAGCGGGGCCCGACCGGACCGGAGCCGGCCGCGTGCACGGGGCCGCGATCGGTCCACCCAGATTTGTAGCGGTCGCGTAAAGGAAGCCTGAACGATGGGCTGCGGCCGGGTTCAGGAAGCGGGCCGCGCGGCCGGTCGGTTCTCGAGCATTGCGTGCGGATCGACGGGCAACATCTTGTTCGGGAACGGATTCTTTAAATTCTCACTGGCGCGCCCGTCCGACCGCCCCCGGGCGCGACGCTCCACTTTTCCGTGTGGGAGCGGGGCCAGGATCGCGATGGCTCGGGACCGAGCCGGTGCGGAGGCCGCGGGCCGCTTGATCCGCGCCGGCCCGCCGCTGCGCCGCGGTCCCGGAGGGCCGGAAGGCGCCGCGCGCAGCAGCGGCACGCTCCGGAGCGGCCGCGCCGCCCCGGGTGTAGGCCGAGTCCGCCTTCAGCGGGACTGCGTGTCGGTGAGCTGCCCGATCGACTGGGCGCCGCGCTGCTTGAACAGCAGGTCGAGGCCTTCCAGCATCAGCGCGTGCATCTTGGTCCGCTCGGCGTAGGCGAGGTCGCGCAGCTGGTCGTAGACCGGCGGCTCCAGGTAGACCGACATCTGGCGGGCGCGCTGCTTGAGCGTGGCCGCCTGCTTCGGCGCCGGGGGCGCGAGGGTGAGCGACACGATCTCGGCGCCCTGCGGCCGGGCCGCCTGGGGCCGGGCCGGCGGGCTCGCCGACGCCACGATCGCCGCGAGGCTGAGCTTAGGCGGCTTGGACATGCTGGCCCGTCCTCAGGGACTGCGTGCGGCGCTCGATCCACGACCAGAGGCGGCGGACCTCGCCGGCGGCCTGGCCCTTGGGGTTGAACTCGGTGACGCCCTGGCCGAGGCCGATCGCGTCCTGGTGGTCGGTGCGGGCGACGATGTTCACGTCGGGCAGGATGCCCAGCACCGCGAGCCCGTCCGCGGCGTCGCGGACCCGGTAGGAGCGCGGCGGGGTCTGGTTCAGCACGAAGGCGAACTTCTTCTCCAGCCGGTAGACGGCGGCCAGGGTCGGCTTGAACGCCCGCAGGTCCGCGGGGGTCGGCCGGCACGGGATGATGCACAGATCCGCGGCGCGGATCGCCGAGAGGGTGCCGGTGGAATCGACGCCCGGCGTGTCGATGAACACGTAGTCGTAGGCGGAATCGCGCAGGCGCTCCATCACGGCGTCGATCTGGGTGGCGTCGATCTGCGCCACCTCGGGACCGTCGGCCGTGCGGTGGTCCAGCCAGTCGGAGATCGTGGCCTGCCGGTCCATCTCCAGGATGCAGACCGTGTGGCCCGCCTCCCGGGCGGCCACCGCCAGGGAGATGCACAGCGTGCTCTTGCCGCTGCCGCCCTTCTGCGTGACGAAGGTGATCGCTTTCATCCCGGGCGTCCTCCAGAAGGCCCCATGCATCCGTCCGGGCGCCCGCAACTGCCGGTCGCCGCGCCGTCTGTGCCAACCTCAGGTATGGGATTCGCGGCGTGCCGCGATCCTGTGACCCAAGGATGTCGGGGCACAGGTTGGGGCCGACATGGTTAACGAGCCGTTAAGACAACGGTCCCTCCCGGATATCCCCGCCCAGTGCGGCAGCAGGACAGCAGTCTAAACTTCAAGTTAAGATTCTTGGCATATAGAGGGTTAACAGCCTTTCCAGCGACGCCCGGATACCGTAGCGTGAGCGCGGGTGAGACGAGGAGCTTGGTGGGGGTGAAAACCTCAAGTTTAAAGACAAGGATCGCCCCATCGAGGAATGGCATGTCCGAAGCCCCGATCCCGCAATCCATTCTGGAGGCCTCCGGCGTCGTGGGCACCTGGGCCCACGATTACTGGGCGGGGCAGCTGGCGCTCTCGGCCCCGCTCGCGGATCTGCTCGGACTGGACCCCGAGGCGGCCGCCGCCGGCGTGTCCCTGGAGGCCTTCCTCGACCGCACCCATCCCGAGGACCGCGTCCGGATCGAGAGCTATCTCCACGCGGTGGCCGAGACCGGCGGTCCCGTCGAGGCGGAGTTCCGCACGAAGGACACCCGCACCGGGATCCGCACGCTGCTGATGCGCGGCCGGATCGAGCGCGACCCCGCCGGCGGGGCGACCCGCGGGCGCGGCATCGCCATCGACCGCACCGAGGAGCAGGCCGCCAACCTCGTGCAGAGCGAGCGGGTGGTGAACCGGATGGCCGAGCACGTCATCGCCCTGCGCGACCTCGCCCGCGCCCTGCACCGGCCGTCGCTCACCGACCGGATCGAGCACCTGATGATCGAGATCGGCTTCGAGCTCGCCCGCTTCCTGCCCGAGCCCGAGGACGAGCCGCGCCACTGAGCGCGCCACTGAGCGCGCCACTGAGCGCGCCACTGAGCGCGCCACTGAGAGCGCGACGGGGCGCGGAAGCCTCGCCGGACCGATTGATCGCGCCCGTTCCGGCAAGCTACTGTCCCGGCAACACTTTGCCGGGAGGACGGGGATGGCCCGCGACACGATCTACGACCGCGACCTCGACCGCGTCCCGGCCAACCACCAGCCGCTGACGCCCCTGCTCTACCTGGACCGGGCCGCGCGGGTGTTTCCCGACCACGTCGCGGTGGTCCACGGCCCCCTGCGGCGGCCCTACCGGGAGGTCTACGCCCGGGCCCGCCGCCTCGCCTCGGCGCTGGCGGCGCGCGGGATCGGCCGCGGCGACACCGTGGCGGCGCTGCTCGCCAACACCCCCGAGATGATCGAGTGCCACTACGGCGTGCCGATGACCGGGGCGGTGCTCAACACCCTCAACACCCGCCTCGACGCCGACGCGATCCGCTTCTGCCTGCAGCACGGCGAGGCGAAGGTGCTGATCACCGACCGCGAGTTCTCCCGGACGGCCGCCGGGGCCCTGGAGGGGCTGGAGCCCAAGCCCTTCGTGATCGACGTCGACGATCCCGAGTACGACGGCCCGGGCGCCCGCCTGGGCGCGACCGACTACGAGGCCTTCCTGGCCGGCGGCGACCCGGAGCACGACTGGCGGCTGCCGGACGACGAGTGGGACGCGATCACCCTGAACTACACGTCGGGTACCACCGGCGACCCGAAGGGCGTGGTCTACCACCATCGCGGGGCGGCGCTGCTGGCCCTCGGCAACGTCATCACGGGCGGGCTCGGCCAGCACCCGGTCTATCTCTGGACCCTGCCGATGTTCCACTGCAACGGCTGGTGCTTCCCCTGGACCCTGTCGATCGTGGCCGGGACCCATGTCTGCCTGCGGCAGGTGCGGGCCGAGACGATGTACCGGCTGATGGCCGAGCACGGGGTCACGCATCTCTGCGGCGCGCCGATCGTCATGCAGATGCTGATCAACGCCCCCGATGCCGAGCGCCGCGACCTGCCCCGGCGCGTCGCCTTCTTCACCGCCGCGGCCCCGCCGCCGGAGGCGGTGCTGGCCGGCATGTCGGAGGCCGGGTTCGACGTGACCCACCTGTACGGCCTGACCGAGAGCTACGGCCCGGCGGTGGTCAACGCCTGGCACGCCGACTGGGACGCGCTGGCGGCCGACCAGCGGGCGGCCCGGAAGGCCCGCCAGGGCGTGCGCTACCCGGTGCTCGAGGCCCTCGACGTGCGCGACCCGGAGACGCTGGAGCCGGTGCCCGCCGACGGGGCGACGATCGGCGAGGTGATGATGCGCGGGAACGTGGTGATGCGCGGCTACCTCAAGAACCCGGCGGCCACGCAGGCCGCCTTCAAGGGCGGCTGGTTCCGCACCGGCGACCTCGGGGTGAAGCACCCGGACGGCTACGTGCAGCTCAAGGACCGCTCGAAGGACATCATCATCTCGGGCGGCGAGAACATCTCGTCGATCGAGGTCGAGGACGCCCTGTTCAAGCACCCGGCGGTCGCCGCGGCCGCGGTGGTGGCCAAGCCCGACGCGAAGTGGGGCGAGACGCCCTGCGCCTTCGTCGAGCTCAAAGCCGGCGCGACCCCCACGGCCGACGAGCTGATCCAGTGGTGCCGGGGGCGGCTGGCCTCCTACAAGCTCCCCCGCCACGTGGTCTTCGGCGAACTGCCGAAGACCTCCACCGGCAAGGTGCAGAAGTTCATCCTGCGCGAGCGGGCCCGGCAGGACGGGGCCTGATCCGCGCCCGGCCCGGCACCCGTCGATCGGAGCGGCGGGCCGGTCAGGCCTGCGGCGGATCCCGGCGGTCGACGCGCACCGGCACCGGCACGGGCTTCGGGGCGGACCCGGCGTCGCGGAGGTCGGCCAGGATCTGGGCGACGAACGCCTGGAGCGACACGAGGCTGAACAGGGTGATCGACGCGACCAGGGCGGCGGAGACCAGGGTCTTGGCGGTTTCGGGATCCACGGCGGGAGTCCTTGGCTTCGCCCCGCCGCGGGCGATCCGGGCGGGGGGCGCCGCTGTGGCGCCGGTGCCTCCCCAAGGTGGGCGCGCCGCCCGCGCCGCGCCAGCGCCGCCGCGGTCGCGCCTGGCATGCGCGGAGGGCCGGGCTCGGCCGCGATCCCGGTCGCCGCGACGCTTCGTCCGGCCGGGGATGATCGCGCGGGACCGTGCAGCTTTCCTGGCTGGTGGAACGTTGCGTTTCCCGCAATAAGCGCCGGCGCGGAGCGGCGCGCATCCGGGAGAGACGGCATGGCCGGCAGCGGCATCGCGGGCGGCATCGCGAACGGCACCGCGAACGGCACCCGCGCGGCGCTGCGCGCCGCTCAGGGGCTGATCCTGGCCGCCGGACTGGGAACTGTGCTGGGAGCCGGGCCTGTCGCGGGCCCCGCCCGGGCGCAGGGGCCCGTCCCGGCCCAGCCCGCGCCCCTGCCCGCCCCCCAGCCCGCGACGCCTCCGAACGCCCCGCCCCGGAGCGCGGCGCCCGCCCCCGCCGCGCCGGGAGCGGCGGCGGAGCCGGGCCCGGCCGAGCCGGTGACCCGCGCCGGCTACTTCTACATCGGCGGCCGCTACCAGAAGCTCGGCGACAAGACCGTGATGGTCGGCCAGATGTTCGTGCAGTCGCGCACCCCGGCCCGGGTCACGCAGCCCTACCCGGTGGTGATGGTCCACGGCCTCGCCCAGACCGGCGTGAACTACCTCGCCACCGCGGACGGCCGCCCGGGCTGGGTGCAGCGCTTCGTCGAGAAGGGCTACCAGGTCTACGTGGTCGATCAGGTCGGGCGCGGGCGCTCGGGCACCAACCCGGAGGTCTACGGCCCCTACGACCGGCTCGGCACCCGCAGCCTGGAGCGCACCCACACGGCGCCCGAGGTCTACGACCTCTACCCGCAGGCCAAGCTCCACACCCGCTGGCCGGGCGGGGCCGGCGTGCAGGGCAACGCCGCCTTCGACCAGTTCTTCGCCAGCCAGGTCCCGTTCCTCGCCAACAGCCAGCAGACCGAGGAGCTGGTCGACCCGGCGCTCGTGGCGCTGCTGGACAGGATCGGGCCGGCGATCCTGCTCACCCACGGTCAGGCGGCCCTGTTCGGCTGGGCGGCCTCGGACGCGCGGCCGGACCTCGTGAAGGCCCATGTCGCCGTCGAGCCCAATGGCCCGCCCTTCTTCGACGTGCAGTTCCGCGGCGGCAAGGAGTTCTGGGAGAAGACCGGCGACGGGCGCGCCCGCGCCTACGGGCTGACCCGCATGCCGCTGACCTTCGACCCGCCGGTCCGGGCGCCCGAGGACTTGACGGTGGCGCAGGCGGCCAAGGGGTCCGATTCCAAGTCCGACAGGGCGGCGGACGGGCGGATCCGCTGCTGGCTGCAGGGCGAGCCCGTCCGGTCCCTGCCGAACCTCGCCAAGGTGCCGGCCGTGGTGGTGACCGCGGAGGCCTCCTTCCACGCGACCTACGACGACTGCACCGTCGCGTTCCTGACCCAGGCCGGCGCCAGGCCGGACGTGGTCCGGCTGGCCGACCGCGGCCTCCACGGCAACGGCCACATGATGATGCTGGAGACGAACAGCGACGCCGTCGCGGACGTCCTGGCCGGCTGGCTCGCGGACCGGGTGAAGTAGCCGCGCGGGACCGCCCCCCGCCCCACCACCGATACGTGTCGCTACGGCAACAGGCGTCGCCTTCCGCGTGAAGGCCGCTTGCGGCCGCGTCCGGCTGCCCGTAGTCCGGATGGAGAAAGATCAAGTTTTACAGTACTTTATCACAATTCTAAACAGCGCGGCCGAGACGCCGGGGTGGCCCCCGGCGCGCGCGGTCGGCTGCCCGCAGCGTCGCATCCGGCAAGAGACCATGAGAGCCGTCCACCCCCTCCCCGGCATCACCCTGCGCGCCCTGCTCGCCGGGGCCTCGCTCGCCGTGCTGGCGCAGGCCGCGCCGAGCCTCGCCCAGGACGCGTCGCGCCGCGGCGGCGCCGGCCCGACCGCCGGCGGCAGCGTGCAGCTCGAGGAGCTGAGCGTCACCGGCCAGGGCGGCGGCCCGGCCTCCGGGGCCCCGGCCGGCGCGCCCGTGCGCGGCGCGGAGAGCCCGACCGGCCCGATCGACGGCTACGTGGCCCGGCGCTCGGCGACCGCGACCAAGACCAACACCCCGCTGATCGAGACGCCGCAATCGATCAGCGTCGTGGGCCGCAAGCAGCTCGACACCCAGAACGCCCAGACCCTCACCCAGGCGACCCAGTACGTCGCCGGCACCTACGCGGGCACCTTCGGCGCCGACACGCGCCTCGACTTCTTCCAGCTCCGCGGCTTCGTGGTCAGCGATTACGGCCTCTACCTCAACGGCCTGCAGCTCCTGAACTACGGCTTCGCCTACAGCCGCGTGAACACGTTCGGGCTGGAGCGCATCGAGGTGCTGCGCGGCCCCTCCGCGGTGCTGTTCGGCGCCGGCAATCCCGGCGGCCTGATCAACCAGATCAGCAAGCGCCCGACCGAGACCCCGTTCGGGCTCGTCGAGGTCGGCGGCGGCTCCTTCGACCAGCGCTACGCCGCCTTCGACGTCGGCGGCCCGGCCGACGCCGAGGGCCACTGGTTCGGCCGCCTGACCGGCTACGCCCGCAACGGCGGCACGCAGGTCCAGGGCGCGCCGGACGACAGCTACTACATCGCCCCGGCCTTCACCTATAAGCCGGACGGGTCGACCAAGTTCACGGTCCTGTCGAGCTTCCAGCACGACAACACGGCCGTGACGGCGAACTTCCTGCCCTATTACGGCACGGCCCGGCCGACCGTGCTCGGCCTGCGCATCCCGCGCTCGCTCAACGTGGGCGATGCCGGCTTCAACACCTTCCGGCGCGACCAGGCCTTCATCGGCTACGAGTTCGAGCACGTCTTCGACGACACCTGGGCGGTGCGCCAGAACGCCCGCTACGGCTACACGCAGAGCTTCCAGAACTCCTATATCGGCCAGCTCGGCTACACCGACCCGCTCCAGACCCAGCTCGGCCGCTACCTGTTCCGGGATTCCGCCAAGATCGCGCAGCTCGACGTCGACACGCAGGCCGAGGCCAAGTTCTTCGACGGCTTCTTCCGCCACGACTTCCTGATGGGCGTGGAGTACCGGAACTTCCAGATCCACGACAACCAGGCCTCGGGCTTCCCCGGCCCCGACCTCAACATCCTCGCGCCCTCTTACGGCCCGCAGGCGGTCTCGGCCTCGCCCTACCTGATCAACGCCAACTCGTTCCAGCAGGTCGGCCTCTACTTCCAGGACCAGATCAAGCTCACGCCGGAGCTGACCCTGATCCTCGGCGGCCGCCAGGACTTCGTCCAGAACACCGTCTACGACCGCCTGACGCCCGCCAACACCAACGGCCGCAACGACAGCGCCTTCACCTACCGGGCGGCGGCGATCTACAACTTCGACTTCGGCCTCGCGCCCTACATCATGTACGCGACCTCGTTCCAGCCCCAGATCGGCGTGGACATCAACAACCGCACCTTCAGGCCCGATACCGGCGATCAGGTCGAGGGCGGCGTCAAGTTCGAGCCGCCCGGCCAGGGCTACTTCCTGACGCTGGCGGGCTTCGACATCCACCGCAGCAACGTGCTCACCCCCAACCCGGTGAACACGATCTTCCAGACGCAGGTCGGCGCGGTGCGCTCCACAGGCTTCGAGGCGCAGCTCGTCGCCAACGTCGCCGACGGCCTCAACCTCGTGGCGTCCTTCACCAAGTTCGACTTCACCACCGAGCGGGATGCCGATCCGGTGCGGGTGGGCAAGACGCCGGTCAACATCCCCCAGACCCTGGCCTCGCTGTTCGCCGACTACACCATCCCGCTCGGGCCGTGGCGCGGCTTCGGCTTCGGCGGCGGCGTGCGCTACGTCGGCAGCTCCTTCGCGGACGTGGCCAACACCCTGCGGGTGCCCGACTACGTGCTGTTCGACGCGCAGGTGCACTACGATTACGAGAACTGGCGCTTCCAGGTGAACGCCTCGAACCTCGCCGACCGGCGCTACGTCGCCTCCTGCCAGTCGAACGTGTCCTGCTTCTACGGCGACGCCCGGCGGGTGCTGGCGAAGGTCAGCTACAAGTGGTGAGGCGGTCCGGGCGGTTCTTGTTAGCGGCCGCCCGCAGCATGGTGACCAGCCCCGTCATCGCGAGCGCAGCGAGGCGATCCAGGGAAGCGCGACATCGGCGGGCGTGGCGCTGCTGGATTGCTTCGCTCCGCTCGCAACGACGGCGGCGCTCCGATCAGCCGTCCGCAGCCTCCGCCCCGGTGATCGGCTGCGGCCCGGAGAGCCGGGTCGGCAGGGTGTCGATCCGCAGGGACCGGCGGAGCGCCCGCGAGAACGCGTCGACCGCCATCGTCACCAGCGCGGTGGCGGCGATCAGCACCAGGGCCACGTCGAGGCGCAATTCCGAGATCGCGGCGTCGACATAGAAGCCCAAGGTCGTGACCCCCAGGATGCCGAAGATCGCGCTCTCCCGCAGGATCAGCTCCCAGCGGTAGAGCAGGTAGGCCAGGAACTGCCCGTAGAGCCGCGGCACGGTCTCGTAGGCGTAGAGGTCGAGGCCCCGGGGGGCGTCCGCCCGGTAGGGGATCGCGTCGGCGTGCCGGCCCATCAGGTAGGCGACGATGCCGGCATTGTGCAGGGCCAGCGCCAGGATCGCCGGCAGCATCGAGGGGCCGAGCAGCTGCAGGGCGACGTAGGCCAGCATGTATTCCGGCGTGGAGCGCACCACCACGAGGAGCGCCCGCCCCAGCGGCCGCCCGATCGGCCCGGCGAAGCGCCGCGCGGTCAGCGGGAACAGGACGAGGGCCCCGAGGGCGGTGGCGGCCAGGGCGATCTGCGCCAGGATCAGGGTCTGGGCGGTCCCGGGCAGGACCTGCTCGGTCAGGATCGGGCGCAGCCACGACCAGAGCCGCGCCCAGGTCTCGGGCTCGGCGAGCGGCGCGCCCCGGAGCGGGGCCGGCACGACGTCGTGGCCGAGGAAGCGGGCGAGGCTCGGGCCGATCGCCGCGCTGCCGACGGTCGGCGGCAGCGCCAGCACGGCGCCGACGAGGAGGAACGGCAGGGTCCGGGCGCGCACCCAGAGCCGGCGCGTGCCGATTAGCGCGTAGAAGATCAGGAGCAGCGCCCCGGCCTCGGCGTAGCGGCCCTGGCGGAAGGCGGATTCGAAGGCGAAGCCCATGGTCGGCAGGCCGATGAAGCCCAGCACGAGGCTGGAGCGCAGGCCGCATTCGAGGCGATAGAGGGTGTAGTCGCGCATCCGTCCGGCCACTTCGGGCAGGCGCGCGTACAGGAAGGCCGAGACCGCGCCGGTGCCCGCGGGCAGGACGCGGAGCGCCGCGAGGTCGGCCTCCTCGATCAACTCGGCGTAGACCTTGGCGCAGATGCCCGCGTAGGGCAGCGCGATGGCGAGGACGCCGGTGGTCGCCGACAGGCCGAAGACCTGCATCAGCAGCAGCGCCCAGAACAGCTCGTGGACGGCGCGCAGGCCCGCGCAGGCGAGCCGGACGGCGCGCGAGCGGGCGAAGGGGACGGCGAGCAGCAGCCCCGTCCCGGCCCCGAGCCCGACGCCGAGCATCGCGAAGGCCACGGTGTAGAGGACGCTCCAGCCCTCGACGGCGGGGAAATCGGGCCGGATCAGGCCGCCCAGCAGCCGGGCGAGGTCGGCGAAGGGGTGGAGGGTCGTGACCTGCAGGTCGGCGACCAGCAGGCCGGCGAGCGCCGCCGCCAGGAACCAGCGGCTCACCGCCGCGTAGCCCGGCCGCGGCAGGAACGCGGCCTTGCCGGCGAGAGCGCCCATCAGGCGGCCTCGTAGAACGGGCTGAGCCGCGCCGGGTCGAGGCCGGCCGAGGGCGCGTCGAGGACGATCCGGCCGGCCTCCAGCACCACGACCCGGTCGGTGTGGGCGAGGGCCAGGGCCACGTCGTGGAGCGCCAGGATCAGGGTCTCGTGCCCGCGGGCCAGCTCGGTGAGGATCCGGCCGCCCTGCTGGCGGTCCAGCGCCGAGACCGGCTCGTCCGCCACCAGGATCGGCCGTCCGTTGTAGAGGGCGCGGGCCACCGAGACGCGCTGCTGCTGGCCGCCGGAGAGCTCCCCGGCCCGGTCCCAGAGCCGGTCCGCGAGCCCGACCCGGTCGAGGATCGCCGCCACGGCGGCGACGTCGGCCCGCGCCGGCCGGACCAGGGTGCGCAGGTTGTGCAGGGTCGAGCGCCGGTCGAGGCGGCCCATGTAGACGTTGTGGAACACCGAGAGCGGCCGCACCAGGGCGGCCGCCTGGGGCACCAGGGCCACCCGCCCGGGGGCCTGCCCGTGGATCAGGCCGATCAGGGTCGACTTGCCGGCCCCCGAGCGCCCCATGAGCGCGACCCGCTCGCCCGCCCGCACGGTCAGGTCGAGGCCCGACAGAACCGGGCGCCCGTCATAGGCCGCGGAGGCGTTCGCCAGGACGATGGCCGCGCCGGACCCCGCGCCCGACTCCTCGCCGGCTGCCGTGCCGGCTGCCGCGCCGCGCGACACGCGGGTCAGTCCAGGAGGCCGGTGGAGCGTCCGACCTCGACGAGGGGCTCGTAGGCCGCGTTGGTCACGGGGATGAACTTCGAGCGCCCGAACGGCTCCAGGATCGCCGGGTCGGCGATGCCGGTCAGCGCGGCCCGCAGCCTGTCGGTGAAGCCGGCGCCGTAGGTCTGCTCCACGTCGCCCCGCACGGTCCACTGGTAATCGGGGAAGGTCGGGCTCTCCCAGATCACCGAGACGGCCTTCGGGTCGACCTTGCCGGCCTTCGAGTCGAGGTCCCAGACCGAGTAGTCGACGGCGCCGACCGCGAAGGCGCCGGACTGGACCAGCTGGATCGTCCGGGTGTGGTCGCCCGAGAAGCCGACCCGGGCGAAGACCTGCTCCGGGGTCTTCCCCGGGAAGGCCTGCCGGACGAAGTACTCGGGCATCAGCCGCCCGGAGGTCGAGGCGCGGGCGCCGAACGTGAAGGTCCTGCCCGCGACGGCCTTCGGGAAATCCTTCCCGGGCTTCAGCCCCGCCGCGGCGTTGGCGATGAGATAGGTCTTGAACGCCGCGTCCTCGGCGCCCTGCGCGATCGCCTGGGAGCCCGGCACGGCCTTGCGCGCCTGGACGCCGGTGAAGCCGCCGAACCACGCGAGCTGCACCTGCCCGTTGGTGAAGGCGGTGACCGCCGCCGGGTAGCTCTTCACCGGGATGTAGCGCACCGGCACGCCGAGCTCGGCCTCCAGATAGGCGGCGACCTTGCCGAAGCGCTCGACCAGCCGGCTCTCGTCCTGGTCGGGGATGCCGGTGAAGACGAGGGGCGGGAGCGCCTTCGCGGCCGGCTTCTCCTGCGCCCGCGCCGGCCCGGCGGCGGCCAGGGCCGCCAGGATGCCCAGGGCGAGCCGCCCCAGCCAGCCCGGTCCCGGCTTCGATCCCGACCTCGATCCCGGCTTGGAGCCCGGCTTGGAGCCCGGCTTCGATCCCAGCGTCGATCCCTGCATCGCGTCCTCGTGGCACCACGCCCACGCACGGTGGGCTCGCAACACGGCGGGCGTAGCAGAAGACGCCGCGCGCGCCAGCCTCGATCCTCGCGATCCCGGCGCCCTGCGGCGCCGGGAGACCGCCGAGACGCCGCCGGGATCCCCCGGGAATCCGTCTCAGGCGCCGGGCGCCACCGCGATCGCCGACAGGGTGAGGTGCTCCGGCAGGGCGGCGTCCGGCACCGGCACGGCCCGGATCCCGGCCGGGAGCACGCCACCGAGCAGGTCCAAGAAGTCTCCCGACGCGGCGATCTCGATCTCGGCCGCCTTGGCCTGGGTCTCGATCCGCGCCAGGGCGTTCATCGCCGGGCCCAGCACCGTGTACTCGGCCCGCACGCCGTCGTCGAAGACCCCGACCAGCAGGTCGCCCGCGTGCAGGGCGACCACGACCCGCAGGGGGAACAGATTCTCCCGGGCGCGGGCCGCGTTGAGCGCGGCGATCCGGTCGCGGATCGACAGGGTGCAGGCGAGCGCCGCGCGCGCCTGGACGTCGGGATGGCCGACGACGAACTGCACCAGCACCGCGTCGCCGATATACTTGTCGACGAGGCCGCCCTGCTCCGCCACCGCCGCCTGGGCCGCCGCCCGGACCCCCAGCAGGGCCGTCACCATGGCCTCGGGCGGGTGCTCGCGGGAGAGCCGCGAGAAGCCGCGGATGTCGAGGATCATCAGGCAGGCGTGGCGCCGGTGAATGCCGAGGCCGGAATCGCCGTCGTCGGCGGCGAGGTCGAGGGCGACCGTGTCGGGCACGAAGCGGGCGAGCTGGGTCCGCTCGTGCTCCATGCGCAGGGCCCGCACCACCGCGGCGCGCAGGCGGACCATGCCGTCGACCACCAGGAGGCCCGCCGCCATGAAGGTGGCGAGCCCGGTGAGCTGCGCGGTCGGGAAGGTGTCGGCGTTCGGGAACAGGTCCGGATGGATCAGGCCGACCAGGAAGGCCGCGCTCCAGCAGACGGTGACGAGCCCGCAGAACAGCAGGGTCTGCGCCACCCGCATGCTCAGGCCGGTCTGGAGCAGGAGCAGGAAGGCGGGCAGGCGGCTCACCGCGTCGGCGCCGAGCCCCGCCCCGCCCCCGGCCAGCATGTGCTCGATGATCACGTAGACGGCGAGCCCGGCATTGAGGCCGGTGCCGGCCCAGCTGTAGACGGTGGCCGCGGGGCCGCCGCCCCGCTCCCGCAGCCCGAACCAGATCGTGCCGAGGCCGTACAGGCCGAGGATGAACCAGTGGCTCAGGGCGTGCAGCGACCCGTCATAGGCCTGGGCCGCCATCAGCAGCACCAGCACGATCACCACCCGCAGGCCGAGCAGGCGCAGGCCGCCGCCGGCCTGCATGGTCCGCAAAACCGCCTCGTCGTCCGATCCGGGATCCGCCCGGCCCTCGGCAGGAGCCCGCGCGGGCCGCAGCGCGGAGAGCGTCGGGTTGCCGGCGCTGCCCGAGGCCATCAACCGCCCCGGCCGAGGCGCCGGGCCGCCGCGAAGCGGTTGAGGAAGCGCGGCTCCTTCTCGGGGGCGATCCGGATCGCGAGATGCAGGGTGCCGTCGGCCTCCGACCGGCGGTCGAGGATCTCGGCGTTCTCGTAGAGCCAGTTCAGCGCCGCCCCGTCCTCCGGCGGCAGCGCCACCGCGAAGCTCGCGCGGTTGCGCCCGATCCGCGCCTCGATCCGGGCCGACAGCGCGGCGAGCCCCTCCCCGGTCACCGCCGAGACCAGGACCGGCGCGGCGCTGTCGCGGTCGTTGCGGGCCCTGGCCTGGCCGCTGAGGTTCAGGAGCCGCGCGCGCTCGTCGTCGTCGAGCAGGTCGGCCTTGTTCCAGACCTCGATGATCCGGTCGGTGCTGGTCTCGATGCCGAGCTCGCGCAGGACCTCGCCGACATCCTCGGCCTGGGCCTCGGAATCGACGTGGGCGACGTCCCGCACGTGGAGCAGCACGTCGGCCTCGATGGCGTCCTCGAGCGTCGCCCGGAAGGCCGCGATCAGGGGCGTCGGCAGGTCGGAGATGAAGCCTACCGTGTCCGACAGGATCACGGTCTCGCCGTGGGGCAGCTTGGTCGCCCGCGCGGTGGGGTCGAGGGTCGCGAACAGCATGTCCTTGGCGGTGACCTCGGCCCGGGTCAGGGCGTTGAACAGGCTCGACTTCCCGGCGTTCGTGTAGCCGACGAGCGCGACGATCGGGTACGGCACACGGGCCCGGCTCTGCCGGTGCAGGCCGCGGGTGCGCACCACCGCGTCGAGGTCGCGCTCGATCCGGGTCATGCGCTCCTGGATCATGCGCCGGTCGGCCTCGATCTGGGTCTCGCCGGGGCCGCCCAGGAAGCCGAAGCCGCCGCGCTGGCGCTCCAGGTGGGTCCAGGAGCGGACGAGGCGGGATTTCTGGTAGGCGAGGTGGGCGTGCTCGACCTGCAGCGTGCCCTCGCGCGTGGAGGCGCGGCGCCCGAAGATCTCCAGGATCAGGCCGGTGCGGTCGATGACCTTGGCGCCCCAGGCCTTCTCGAGGTTGCGCTGCTGCACCGGCGACAGGGCGCAGTCCATCACGACGAGGCCGATCTCGCGGGCGCGGATCAGGCCGGCGATCTCCTCGACCCGGCCCTTGCCGAGATAGGTGGAGGGCCGGATCCGCGGCAGGCTGACGGCGAGGCTCTCGACCACGTCGAGCTCGATCGCGGCGGCGAGCCCGGTCGCCTCGTCGAGGCGGGCCTCCACGGAGCGCGACGGCGCGGCCGGTCCGGGGCCGGCCCCCGCCGCGCCGCGGGCGAGGTAGGGGCCGATCACCAGGGTGTGGGTCGCCGCGGCGATCTCGCCCTCGGGGGCGGCCTGCGCCTGGAGGCGGGCTTCGCCGGACGTCAGCGTTTCGGTCATACGGCCTTCGGCGCCGCCGCCCCGGGCGACGGCTTCGTTGGAGAGGTCGGAGTGTCAGAATGGGGATGCGGGCGGGCCGGGCCAAGATGCCGGCCGCGAACGGGCACAGATATCCGTCGGCGGGCGGGGTCTCCGCCCTCCCCCCGCCGCGGCCGCGCCGGTCGCGCGGCGCCGCCCGCGCGGCGCATCGGGCCTCCGACCCGCCCGATCCCCGGCTTCCGGCCCGCTAGGCGCCGGGGCCGCCGGCCCTCACGCCTTCTCGGCGGTCTCGTCCGGCTCGAACAGCTGCACCGGGTGGCCCGGCATGATCGTGGAGATCGCGTGCTTGTAGACCAGCTGCGAGTGCCCGTCCCGGCGCAGCAGCACGCAGAAATTGTCGAACCACGTCACCACGCCCTGCAGCTTGACGCCGTTGACGAGGAAGATGGTCAGCGGAATCTTGTTCTTGCGGACATGGTTGAGAAAGGTGTCCTGAAGGTTCTGTGCGCGTTCGCCCGCCATCTTCTTGGCCTTCTTGTTGTCCCGGCTCGCTCGGTCCGGGAGGAGTATGCCGCGGGCCGGATCGTCCGATCATCCGGTCCAGGGCCGTGTATACCAACACCATGACGACGTGAAAGCGTGGGTGCAAGCAACCCCCGTTCCAGCCGATCCGTGACGGATCGGCCCCGCCCTCAACGCGCGCCCCGGCGCCGCGGCCTCACGGGCCGATGCCGAGGGACTTCAACTTGCGGTGCAGGGCCGAGCGCTCCATGCCGATGAACTCGGCGGTGCGCGAGATGTTGCCCGAGAACCGCGCGATCTGCGCCACGAGGTACTCGCGCTCGAAGATCTCGCGGGCCTCCCGGAGCGCGAGGCTCATCAGCTTCTCGCCGCCCGCGCCGCCCGGCGTCGTCGGCACCAGGGCGCCGATCTCGGAGGGCAGCATCTCCGAGGTGACCTCCTGCTCCGGGTCGGCCTGGGTCAGGATCATCAGCCGCTCGACGTTGTTCTTGAGCTGGCGCACGTTCCCCGGCCAGTTGTGCGACTGCAGCACCGCCATGGCGTCCTCGGCGATCCGGCGCTTGGGCAGGCCGGTCTGGGACGAGATGTTGTCCATGAAGAACTGGATCAGCTCGGGCACGTCCTCCCGGCGCTCCGACAGGGCCGGCACCCGGATCGGCACCACCGACAGGCGGTGGAACAGGTCCTCGCGGAAGCGGCCGGCGGCGATCTCCTCCTGAAGGTCCCGGGAGGACGAGGAGATGATGCGGACATCGACGTGGACCCGCGTCGTGCCGCCGACCCGCTGGAAGTTCTGGTCGACGAGGACGCGCAGGATCCGGTTCTGGGTCTCCCGCGGCATGTCGGCGACCTCGTCGAGGTAGAGGGTGCCGCCGTGGGCCTCCTCCAGGGCGCCGACCCGCCGGCCGCTCTCGCCCTCGACCCCGAACAGCTCGGCCTCCATGGTCTCGGGCAGGATCGCCGCCGCGTTGAGGAGCACGAACGGGCCGTTCGAGCGGGCCGAGGCCTTGTGCAGGCTGCGCGCCGCGAGCTCCTTGCCGGCGCCCAGCGCGCCGGTGATCATCACCCGGGCGTTCGTCGGCGCCACCCGGTCGAGGGTCTGGCGCAGCTGGTTGATGGCGAGCGACGTGCCGACGATGCGGTTGGTGGCGCCGGAGCGCGCCGTCAGGTCGCGGACCTCGCGCCGGAGCCGGGAGGCCTCCAGCGCCCGCTCGGCCACGAGGATCAGCCGGTCGGCCTTGAACGGCTTCTCGATGAAGTCGTAGGCGCCCGCCTTGATGGCCGAGACCGCGGTCTCGATGTTGCCGTGGCCCGAGATCATCACCACCGGCAGGTCGGGGTTCGCGGCCTTGATCAGGTCGAGCACCTGCAGGCCGTCGAGCCGGGAGCCCTGCAGCCAGATGTCGAGGAAGACGAGGTGCGGCCGGCGCGCCTCGATGGCGGCGAGCGCCTCGTCCGAGCCTCCGGCCGTGCGGCAGCGGTGGCCCTCGTCGTCCAGGATCCCGGCGACGAGGTCGCGGATGTCGGCCTCGTCGTCGACGATCAGGATATCGGCGCTCATGCGTGCATCTCCGCGATCCGGGGGGCCGTCGGCGCGGCGCCCTTCTCCTCTGTCGTGACGGGACTGGTCTCAGGGGCCGCCGCCGCCGGCTCGGGCCCGTGCTCGCGCGGGACCCGCATCCGGACCTGGCCGCCGCGGCCGGCGGGATTGTCGTTCAGCTCGATCCCGCCGCCGTGCTCCTCGAGCACCTTGCTGACGATAGCAAGCCCCAGCCCGGTTCCACCCTCGCGGGTGGTCATGTAGGGCTCGAGCAGGCGCTGGCGCCCCTCGGCCGGGAATCCCTTGCCGTTGTCGGTGACGGCGATCACCGCGAACCCGTCCTCGACGGCGAGGTTCAGGCTGATCTTGCCCTTGCCGAGCTCGGCCTCCGGCACCTCGGCCACCGCCTCGACGGCGTTCTTGAGGATGTTGGTGATCACCTGGCTGAGCAGCCTGATGTCGAAGGCCGCCACGATCTTCTCCGCACTGCCCGCGCCGCCCTGGGCCGAGAACGCGAAGTCGATGTCCGGGTGCGCGACCCGCATCATGAACAGGTTCTGCTTGGCGATCTCGGTGAGGTCGTTCGGCGCGATGGCGGGCTTCGGCATCCGCGCGAAGGCCGAGAACTCGTCGACCATGCGCTTGATCTCGTCCACCTGGCGCACGATCGTGGCGGTGCACTGGTCGAACACCTCCTTGTCGGCGGTGATGACCTTCCCGTACTTGCGGCGGATCCGCTCGGCGGAGAGCTGGATCGGGGTCAGCGGGTTCTTGATCTCGTGGGCGATGCGGCGCGCCACGTCGCCCCAGGCGGAGCTGCGCTGCGCCTGGACGAGGTCGGTGATGTCGTCGAGCGTCACCACCGAGCCGCGGGACGCCCCCTGCGCCTGCTCGCTCGTGACCCGCACCGTGATGGTGCGCTCGCCCCGGGACCGGGTGAGCTGGACCTGCTGCTGCTGCAGGCTGCGCGGGCGCGCCTCGCTCTCGGCCAGCACCGGCGCGAGCTCCGGCACCGCGCGGGCCAGCGGCTCGCCGACCAGGGCGTCGCTCGCGAGGTCGAGCATCCGCTCGGCGGCGGGGTTGGCGATGGTGACGAAGCCCGCCGCGTCGAGGCCGATCACCCCGGGCGAGACCCCCGACAGCACGGCCTCGGTGAAGCGGCGGCGGGTGTCGATCAGGTCGCTCGCGGCGATCAGGCCGGCATGCTGGCGGCGCAGCTCCTGGGTCATCTTGTTGAAGCTCTCGCCCAGGTGGGCAAGGTCGCCGCTGGTCTTCTTGGTCGGCACCTGGGCGTAGAAATTGCCCGACGCCACCTGGTCGGCGGCGTTGATCAGCCGCCGGATCGGCGCCACGAACCGGTTGGCGAAGTTCATGCCGAACCAGACGGCCGAGAGCAGCGCGATCAGCGCGATCAGCAGGAACACCGACGCGAAGGTGATCTGGATCGAACGGCGCAGCGAATCGTAGGTGAGGTACTCGGCCGCCGCCGCCCGGGACACGCCCGGGAACTCGATGGCGAGCTGGCTCACCTCCCGCTGCACCATCAGCACGGCGTCGTCGTAGGCCGGCATGCGCAGCAGCGCGGCGAAGACCCGGCCCTCGGTGGGCAGGAGGCAGATCGGATCGGCGGAGTTCGCCGCGTCCTCGAAGGCCGCCGCCGAGGGCAGGCGGTTCGTCTTCAGGACGTCGATCTTGGCCCGGGCCACCACCTCGGTGGGGCCGCGCATGATCTGCGCCACCGGCAGGCCGAGATTGGTCGCCCGGGTGGTCAGGAAGGTCTGGAACCAGTCCCGGTTCACGTCGAAGTTCGGCCGGGCCCGGGTGAGGTCGTCGGCGAGGATGCGGATCTCGCGGGCGAGGCTCTGGCACTGGTTCTCCTGGTAGGCGTCGGCCACCTCCACGGATTTCAGCACCACGTCCCGGACCCGGTCGGTGAAGCCGAGCGACAGGCCCCGGTCGATCGTCACCGAGGCGACCACGGCGAGCAGGATCGTCGGCAGGATCGCGATCAGCGAGAACAGGCCGACGATGCGGGTGTGCAGGCGCGCCACCGCGGCGTTGGCCTTGCGGGCGTGCAGGAAGACCCGCGCCTCCCAGGCGATGATGACCGCGAGGCCGAGCACCAGGGCGGCGTTGATGGCCAGCAGCGTCACGCCGTAGGCCGGCGTCGGCGTCACCCGGATCACCCCGGCCAGGATCAGGAAGGTCGCGAGCGCCGAGACCAGGGCGGTGATCACCATGGCGGCGCCGATCCAGCCGGGACCGCGCGGGCCCGGCCGCAGCGATTCCGCCAGGGGCGTGCCGGACGGCTGGGACGCCTCGGGGCCCGCGGGCGTGCCCGCGTCCCGCTGATCCGCGGCCGGCTGGACCGCGTCCTGCTGGACCGCGTCCTGGCCCGCCCCGTCGGCACCCCTCTCGGGGACCGACGCGGGGCCTTCCTCTGTCCGTGAGCGTCTCAGGAACGGCATGACTGGTGCAGGGCCACAACAGTGTGGCGGAATTAATACGAATCCGGGCGTCCGGGCGGCGGATCGGCGGCGCGATCCGCCGCACGCGGGCGGCCTTGACCCCGCCCCGCCCCGCCCGTACCCCCGGTCGCGGAGGCGAACGGGGTCTGGTGGCCCTCCTGGTCTTCAAAACCAGTGGTACGCCAACAGCGTACGGTGGGTTCGATTCCCATCCGCTTCCGCCACGCTTCAGACAATCGAAACCGATGAACCAGTGTTCGCCGATATTCAGGCGACACGTGCGATTAAATTCGCGATACTGCTTCATCGGAACTGTGGGGGTGCCGGCTCGTTTCCCGCGATCGATCCCGCACGGGTGCCCGCGTGAAGAACCGATCCGCCGCCACCGTCCCGTTCCCGCCGGCCGCGGCCGGCCGCGCGCGCTGAGGCCGGCCATGCTGGACAGACTCGTCACGCTCCTCCCGCCCGGAGCCCGCGAGGCGCTGCGAACCCTCGCGGCGCGCCGGCCCGTGCGACTTCCCGTGCGACTTCCCCCGCGTCGGCCGGGCGCCGAGGCCACGATCCTGCCGGGGCTCGACGCGCGGCCCGCCCCGATGGCGCCGCTGCACCCGCCCGCCGCCATCAACGACAATCCCCTCCAGGCCCTCCACGACGCCGTCGAGCGGGACCTGCGCGCCAGCGGCCACCTGCGCTGAGCGCGGGCCGCGCGGCCGACCGTCAGCGCTTGGCCGGTGCGGGGGCTTCGGGAATCGTCCCGGGCGCGATCCAGTGGCAGGCCGTGGTGCCGCGCACGGCGGCGCAGTCGTAGCTCGCGCCGCCCAGCGTCACCTTGTCGACGATGCCGGCGAGGTCCGTGCGCGCCAGTGCCGCGCAGCCGAGATGGTCCGCCTTGGGGTCGGCCAAGTGCGCCGCGGCCGCCGCCGCACCGTCGCGCATCAGCATGCGGTAATTGGCCAGCGACGGGCAGCCGATCACCGGCGGCCCGGCCCGCCGGTCCGGGACGCTCCTGTCGGGACGGGGCGCGCGGGGCGCCTGCTGGGCCTGGACCGGCGCCGCGCCGAGGCCGAGGGCCAGCGCGACGAGGACGGCGTCGGGGAGGAGGCGGCGTGTCATGGGCCGCTCGTAGCACGGCGCGTCCGGTGTTGCGCATCCACCGCGCCGCTACGCTCAGCCCCCCGGCCGGCCCCTCGGCCGGCCCCTCGGCCGGCCCCCTCGCCCGGCCGCCGCAGACCTGCGGCGGATTCGGGGCTCGCCTGCGGATGTTCAGGCTTGACCGCGGGCCCGCCATTTGCGAGCGCCGCGCAGGAACGGAGGACGGGCCATGACGACGGAAATCGACAGCGACCAGAGACTGCACTTGGTGTTCGGCGGTGAATTGCAGGATCTCGACGGGGTCCGGTTCCGGGACATCAAGAACCTCGACATCGTCGGCATCTTCCCGGACTACGCCACCGCCCAGGCCGCGTGGCGGGCCAAGGCCCAGGCCACCGTCGACAGCGCGCAGACGCGCTACTTCGTGGTGCACCTGCACCGGCTGCTGGAGCCGCCGGCCCCCTGAGGGGACCGGGCGCGCGGGGATCCGAACCCGGGTCCGGGGCCGGGTCCGCCGCGCGCGTCCGCGGTGAGAGCGGGGTAAGAGCGCGGTGAGGGCGCGGCCGTGAAGGCATTGTGACACTTCCGGCCCGCTGCTAAGAGCCTCGCCCGTCATCGGATCGTTCCGGCTCCTCGGGAGACCGGTCTGAACAAGAGCGGCGGGAGGTCCGGCCGCGAGCGAGCGGCCGCCCATGAAATCCTCGATCAAGATCATCGCCGGGAATGCCAGCCGGCCCCTGGCCGAGGCGATCGCGGCCTATCTCGAATTGCCGCTCGCCAAGTGCATGGTCCGGCGCTTCGCCGACATGGAGATCTTCGTCGAGCTCCAGGAGAACGTGCGCGGCGAGGACGTGTTCATCGTCCAGTCGACCTCGTTCCCGGCGAACGACCACCTGATGGAGCTGCTGATCATGATCGACGCCGCGCGCCGGTCCTCGGCCCGGCGCATCACGGCGGTGATCCCGTATTTCGGCTACGCGCGGCAGGACCGGCGCACCTCCGGCCGCACCCCGATCTCGGCCAAGCTGGTGGCGAACCTGATCACGGAGGCCGGCGCCGACCGCGTCCTGACCCTCGACCTCCACGCCGGCCAGATCCAGGGCTTCTTCGACATCCCCACCGACAACCTGTTCGCCGCCCCCGTGATGGTGCGCGACATCAAGGAGCGGCTGCCGAGCGCCGACCGGATGGTGGTCTCGCCGGACGTCGGCGGCGTGGTCCGGGCGCGCGCCATCGCCAAGCGGATCGACTGCCCGCTCGCCATCGTCGACAAGCGCCGCGAGCGCCCCGGCGAGTCCGAGGTGATGAACATCATCGGCGAGGTCGAGGGCCGCTCCTGCATCCTCGTGGACGACATCGTCGATTCGGGCGGCACCCTGGTCAACGCCGCCGAGGCCCTGCTCAACGCCGGCGCCAAGGACGTCTCGGCCTACATCACGCACGGCGTGCTGTCGGGCGGCGCGGTCTCGCGCATCGCCGCCTCGCGGATGAAGGAGCTGGTGATCACCGACTCGATCCAGCCGACGCAGGCCGTCAAGCTCGCCCGCAACATCCGGGTGGCGACGATCGCGCCGCTGCTCGGCGAGGCGATCGGCCGGACCGCGACCGAATCCAGCGTTTCCAGCCTGTTCGACTGACGGCGCCGTCCGGCCGATTCCGGCCGGTCCTGAGGCGCCCCGCCCCTACCGGCCCGGCACCCAGCCGCCCCGGTTGCCGGTCTCGGTGCCCGGCGCGGTGAGCACCAGGACCGTGCGGCCCGGCAGCGGCACGGCGGTCCCGGCCGCGATCGCCGGCGCGCCGGGGGCGCGGGCGCCCGCGGGCTCGCCCGTGTCGAAGGCCGGCGTCCACGGGCCGCCGATCACCGGGGCGAGGCGGAAGCTGACGGCCTCCGCCCCGGCATTGAACAGCATCAGCAGGCGCTCGCCCGGGTCGCCGTCGTTGCCGATCTGCATGCCGAACACCTGGAGCCCGTCGTCGGACCAGTGCCGGACCTCCATCTCGATGCCCTCGGGGGAGAGCCAGTGCACGTCGCGCAGGGGCTCGTCGGGGTCGATCAGCGCGCCCGTGAAGAAGCGCCGCCGCCGCAGGGCCGGTTGGGCCCGGCGCAGGGCCAGCAGGTTGGCCACGAAGTCCGTGAGGGCCGGATCCGGATCGACGCTCCAGTCCATCCAGCTCGTCGGGTTGTCCTGGGCGTAGGCGTTGTTGTTGCCGCCCTGGCTGCGGGAGCGCTCGTCGCCCATGAGCAGCATCGGGACGCCCTGGGCCAGCATCACCGTCGCCAGCATGTTGCGCTTCTGGCGGGCGCGGAGCGCCAGGATCGCCGCGTCGTCGGTGTCGCCCTCGACGCCGTAGTTGCGGCTGACGTTGTGGTTATGGCCGTCGCGGTTGTCCTCGCCGTTGGCCGCGTTGTGCTTCTCCTCGTACGACACCGTGTCGGCGAGCGTGTAGCCGTCGTGGCTGGCGATGAAGTTGACGCTGGCCAGCGGCGAGCGCCCGGACGGGGCGAACACCTCGCGCGAGCCGGTCAGCCCCTGCGTGACCTTGGCGAGCGTGGCGGAATCGCCCTTCCAGAAGCCCCGGGCGGCGTCGCGGAACTTGTCGTTCCACTCGCTCCAGCCGCGCGGGTAGCCGCCGAGCTGGTAGCCGCCCTCCCCGACATCCCACGGCTCGGCCACCATCTTGACCCGCGCCAGCACCGGGTCCTGCGCCACGGCCTGGAAGAACGCCGCCTGCGGGGTGAAGGCGAAGGGCGCCCGCCCGAGGCTCGAGGCGAGGTCGAAGCGGAAGCCCGCGATGCCGTAGGCGGTGACCCAGTGGCGCAGGGAATCGAGCACGAGCTGCATCACCCGCGGGTGGCTCGCGTCGAAGGTGTTGCCGCAGCCGGTGCAGTCGCGGTTGCGGCGCGGGTCGGCGGGGTCGAGCTTGTAGTAGCTGGCGTTGTCGATGCCGCGGAACGACAGGGTCGGGCCGGTATGGTCGCCCTCGGCGGTGTGGTTGTAGACCACGTCGAGCCAGGTCTCGATCCCGGCGGCGTTCAGCTCCCGGATCGCCGCCTTCAGGCCGCCGAGGCCGCCCTCCCCCAGGTAGCGCGGCTCCGGGGCGAAGTAGCCCAGGGGCTGATAGCCCCAGAAATTGACGAGCCCCTTCTCCACCAGGAAGCGGTCGTCCGCGAAGGCCTGGATCGGCAGCAGCTCCAGGGCGGTGACGCCGAGCTTGACGAGGTGCTCGATGATCGCCGGGTGGGCGAGCGCCCCGTAGGTGCCGCGCTCCGCCTCGGGAATGTCGGGATGGGTGCGGGTCAGCGCCTTGACGTGCGCCTCGTACACCACCGTCTCGGCGAGCGGCCGGCGGACCGGGTTGAGGGCGAGGTCGGGCACCTCCGGCGCGGTGACCACGCAGCGCGGCATGTAGACCGCGCTGTCGCGCCGGTCGATCCGGTCCTCGCGCCCGCCGCCCCGGCGGTGGCCGTAGAGCGCGTCGTGCCAGCGGATCCGGCCGCGGATCTCCCGCGCGTAGGGGTCGAGGACGAGCTTCGAGGCGTTGAACCGGTGGCCCGCCGCCGGGTCCCAGGGGCCGTGCACTCGGTAGCCGTAGAGCTGGCCCGGCAGCACGCCGCGCAGGTAGCCGTGCCAGACGTCGTCGGTCCGGCAGGGCAGCCGCACCGTGCGGGTCTCGTGCCGCTCCCCCGGCTCGAACAGGCAGATGTCGACCGCGGTGGCGTGCTCGGAGAACAGGGCGAAGTTGACGCCGCGCCCGTCGAAATGGGCGCCGAGCGGTGCCGGCACCCCGTCGTCGACGGCGATCATGCGGGGCGTCCGGTCACACGGATGGCGGCGGGCGGGAGCAGCGGGAGGCGCCGGCTATTCGGCGGCCGCGGCGGCGGTGGGCGGCTCGCGCTCGACCGTGCGGAAGTTCTCGAGTTCCGCCAGGAAGTTGCGCGCCCACCAGTCGACGTCCTCGCGGGTCATGCGCTCGACCATCGGCTTCCAGCGCGCCAGCCGCTCGGCCTTCGGCATGTAGAGGGCCGCGCGGATCGCCTCGGCGACCTCGAACCGGTCGTAGGGGTTGATCAGCAGCGCCTCGGGCAGCTGCCGGGCGGCGCCGGCGAATTTCGACAGGACCAGCACCCCCGGATCGTCCTCGCTCTGGGCGACGACGTACTCCTTGGCGACGAGGTTCATGCCGTCGCGCATCGGCGTGACGAGCCCGACCCGGGCGGCCCGGTAGAGGCCGGCCAGCACGGGCCGCGGATAGGCCTTGGTGATGTACTGGATCGGCGTCCAGGCCGGGTCGCCGAGCGAGCCGTTGATCTCGCCGACCTTCTCGTTCACCTCGCGGGCGAGCTGCTCGTATTCCGGCACCTCGCTACGGGATTTCGGCGTGATCTGGATGTAGGTGACGTTGCCGCGCTGGTCGGGATTCGAGGCGAAGAAGCTCTCCACCGCCTCCATCCGCTCGGGCACGCCCTTGGAATAGTCGAGCCGGTCGACGCCGATCAGCAGCTTGCGGGTGCGCAGGCCCGCGATGGTCTCGCGCACGACCTTGTTGGAATTGGCCTTCTCGGCGGCCTCCTTGAAGCCCGCGACGTCGATGCCGATCGGGAAGGCGCGGATCCGGGTCCGGCGGCCGTCGACCATCAGCGAGCCGCCGCCGAGCGGGATCGCCCGCTGGGTATCGACGAGGTTGCGCTGCAGGTTCTGGACGTCCGCCTCGGTCTGCAGGCCGATCAGGTCGTAGTCGACGATGGCGCGCAGGAGCTCGCCGCTCGCCGGCAGCGAGTTGAACACGTCGGCGGCGGGCCAGGGGATGTGGTGGAAGTAGCCGATCGGGTTGTCGAGCCCGAGTCCGCGCAGCTCGGCGGCGAGCGGCAGCAGGTGGTAATCGTGGACCCAGATGATGTCGTCGGGCTCGACCAGCTTGGCCAGCGCCCGCGCGAAGGTCCGGTTCACGCGGCTGTAGCCGGCATAGTCCGAGCGCGAGAAGGCGCCGAGCCCGAGCCGGTAATGCATGATCGGCCACAGGGCGCGATTCGCGAAGCCGGCGTAGTATTCCAGGTGATCCTGCGGCGAGAGGTCGACGACGGCGTACTGGACCCGGCCCCGGTCGATCAGCGTCGGCTCCTCGGACGGCTCGTCCGTGATGGTGCCGCTCCAGCCGAACCACAGACCTTCGTAGGCCGTGAAGGCCTCCTTGACCGCGACGGCGAGGCCGCCCGCCGCCACCGCCTTGCCGCCCTCCTCCGGGACGGCGACGCGGTTCGATACGATCACAAGGCGTGCCACGCGGGTCGGCTCCGGATCAGGGGCGCGGGTCGGGTCGAGGATCTCGCCGCGCCTGCATCGGGACGTCACTACTATGTCAGAACGCGCGGAGGCCCTGCGCGATCCTTTGTCGGTCGTCCCGCAACCCAAGCGTGAAGCCGGGCGCGGGTCAAGTCGAGGCCCTGCCGTTCCGGGACAGGGCGGCCGCTCCGTCCCGGTTGGGCGCCCCGGTCGGGCGCCCCGTGCGAGCGTTGTACAAGCGTGGCGGTTCTGGCAGATCTTGCCTGAACGGCGCGTGAGCGGTGCCGCCCGTCGCGCCGGACCCCGCGCACGCATCGGAAGGGCGCACAGGGACCGGAACCCGCGACAGCCGAGTCGGTTACTCAGCCATCGCGGGGCCCGCGGTCGCCGCGAGCGGCACCGTCCCCGCGCCGCGAGGAGTGTTTTCGAGATGGCCGGCAACGAGTTACCGCAAGGCACCCCCGCGGATCCGATCGCGGATCCGCACCGCGAGGGGTCGCACGCCGCGCCGCACGACGCGCCCCACACCGCCGCGGAGGAGCGCGCGCAGTGGCGGGCCCTCCAGGGCGACGTCGAGGGGCTCGCCGACGTGGCGGCCGAACGCGGGCGCGGCCTGCTCGATGCGGCCCGGCTGCAGGCGCAGAGCTACGTCGAGCAGCGCAAGAGCGACGCCGCGCAGTCGGTCCAGGACCTGGCGCAGACGATCCGCAATTCCGGCCGCGATCTCGGCGACAAGCCGAACGTCCGCGCCTTCTTCGACAGCGCCGCCGACGGGCTGGAGCAGCTCGGCTCCTCGATCGAGCGCCGCAGCCTCGGCGAGTTCTACAGCGAGGCCGAGTCCTTCGCCCGGCGCGCGCCGGTGGCGGTGGCCGTGGGGACCTTCGTGGCCGGCCTGATCGCCGCCCGCTTCATCAAGTCGTCCAGCCTGCCGCCGGAGGCGCCGGACGGCGACGCCCGCGACAGCTTCCGGGCCTGACGCCATGACCTACGGCTCCGACCCGCGCCAGGCGGGCCCCTCCACGGGTTCCTCCACGGGCCCAGCCACGGGCCCCTCCAGCATCCAGAGCCTGATCGGCGACGCCCTGCGGGAGACCAACGAGCTCGCCCGCAAGGAGATCGCGCTGTTCCGGGCCGAGATGGCCGGCAACGTCCGCCAGCTCATCGTCGGCCTCGCCTGCATGGTCGGCTCGGCGGTGTTCGCCGTGGTCGCCCTGCTGGTCCTGATCGGCGCCTTCGTGAAGTGGCTCGCCACCATCGTGGGCTCCGAGTGGCTCTCGGCCCTGATCGTCGGCGGCGTTCTGCTGCTCCTCGCCCTCGGGATGGCCCTGTGGGCGCGCAGCGTCCTCTCCCTCTCGACCCTGGCCCCGAAGCGCACGACGCGCCAGGTCCGCCAGGATGCCCAGGCCCTCTCGGAGCGCGTGTCCGGATGAGTACGATGAACGACCTTGAGAAGGAGATCGAGGAGAGCCGCGCCCGGCTCGACGACACGATCGACCGCATCCAGGGCCGGCTCTCGGTGCCGAATCTCGTGGACGAGATGCTGGGCAATGCCCGGCGGGTGCCGGCGCTGAACACGACCTACGATTCGGCCCTGGAGGCGGTGCGCCGCAATCCCGTGCCGGTGCTGCTGATCGCGGCGGGCGTCGGCCTGCTGTTCAACCGGATGGCCCGCGACGCTCAGCGCCGCCGCACCGAGGTCTCGGCCGAGCGCGTGCCCACCCTGAACACCGGCGCGGCCCGCGGCTACGACCCCGACCGCCCGACGGTCCGCCCGGCCCGCGATCCGCTGGACACGACCGAGATCTGAGGACGGACCCGTCCAGGTCCGGCCAGATCCGGCCGGGTCCGGGACGAGACACCGTGCCGCCCGGCCGGACGACCGGGCAGACCGGCGCCGAAGGCGGGCCGGCGAGACCGACATCTGAGGACAGCGCCATGACCGACAAGCCGGGTATCCCCTCCAGCACCCCCGAGCAGCTCGCCGCCGCGGCGGGGATGCCGCACGGCGCCGACGACAAGAGCCTACGGCCGGATCCGGCCGGCCTCGGCGACCCGGGCGCGCCCGGCACCGCCGCGGGCGACTTCACCCTCCGGCCGGATCCGCGCGGCCTGCACGACCCGCTCCGGCCCGGCGCGGCGACGGGCTCGCACGACGCGGCCGCGCACGACGCCGCCCGCGACACTGCTCACGACGCTGCCCAGGACGCCGCTTCGGCCGCGAAGGACGGCATCCGGGCGGCGGGCGACCGGGCCACCGAGTTCGCCGGGCAGACGCGCCGCACCGTCTCGGGCCTCGCCGACGACATCAACGACCGCCTCGGCGGGGCGGCCGATCAGGCGCGCGACCGCGCCACCGCGGCCTACGACGAGGCCCGGGAGCGGGCCGGCGCCCTCCATCGCCGCAACATGCGGGCGCTGGACGACCTGACCAACCAGGGGATCGAGGGGATCAACCGCGGGCGCACCGCCGTCGAGCGCTTCGTGGACGACAACCCGCTCCTCGTCGGCGTCGTCGGCGTGGCCGCGGGCCTGCTCCTCGGCGCGCTGCTGCCGCGCACCCGCCAGGAGGACCGGAGCATCGGTCCCTGGGCCGACGAGGTCCGCGACCAGGGCCTGCGCTACGCCCGCGAGGTGACCAATATCGGCCGCGAGTTCGTCCAGACCGCCCTCGACCCGGACAACCTCAACGCCGCCGCCCGCAAGGTGGTCGATCCGGAGAGCCACACGCCGCCCGCTGGCGAGCGCACGCAGCACAATCTCTGATTCGGTGGCCGGGGCCCCTCCGTTGGGGCCTCGGCGCCGTCATCCCGGGCGAGGCGACGTGCCCCGGAGTTGCGCGACGTCGAGCAGCGTGGCGCCGCCCGGATTGCTTCGCTCCGCTCGCAGCGACGCGGTGGCCGGATCCTCGCTCCGTCGACCCTTCTGACGGGACGGCGCGTCAGTCCCGGTACAGCCCCGCATGCGCCTCGCGGAGCAGATTCTTCTGGACCTTGCCCATCGTGTTGCGCGGCAGCTCGTCCACGAACAGGACGCGCTTGGGGCACTTGAACCGGGCGAGGCGCCCCTCCAGGGCGGCCTGCACGCCGGCCTCGTCCGGGCAGCCGGCGCCGCCCACCACCACGGCGGTGACGGCCTCGCCGAAATCCGGGTGCGACAGGCCGATCACGGCGGATTCGACCACGCCCGGCAGGGCGTCGATCTCGGTCTCGACCTCCTTCGGGTAGACGTTGAAGCCCCCCGAGATGATCAGGTCCTTGCCGCGCCCGACGATGTGGACGTAGCCCCGGCCGTCGACCTTGCCGAGGTCGCCCGTGATGAAGAACCCGTCGGCCCGGAACTCGGCCGCGGTCTTCTCGGGCATGCGCCAGTAGCCCTGGAACACGTTCGGGCCCTTCACCTCGATCATGCCGACCGCGTCGGGCCCGAGGGCCGCGCCGGTCTCGGGATCGACCACCCGCAGGGACACGCCCGGCAGAGGGAAGCCCACCGTGCCGGCGACCCGGTCCCCCGCGTAGGGGTTCGAGGTGCTCATGTTGGTCTCGGTCATGCCGTAGCGCTCGAGGATGGCGTGGCCGGTGCGGGCCTGCCACTCCCGGTGCGTCTCGGCGAGCAGCGGCGCCGAGCCCGACACGAACAGGCGCATGCCCCGGGCCGCCTCCGGCGTCAGGCCCGGCTCCTTGAGGAGCCGGGTGTAGAAAGTCGGGACGCCCATCAGGGCGGTCGCCCGCGGCATCAGGCTCAGGATCAGCTTCGGGTCGAGCCGGGGCAGGAACAGCATGGACCCGCCGCTCGCCAGCACCGTGTTGGTCGCCACGAACAGGCCGTGGGTGTGGAACACCGGCAGGGCGTGGATCAGCACGTCGTCGGCGGTGAAGCGCCAGTACGCGACCAGCGTCCGGGCATTCGACGCGAGGTTGTCGTGGGTCAGCATGGCGCCCTTGGAGCGCCCGGTCGTGCCCGAGGTGTAGAGGATCGCCGCGAGATCCTCCGGACCCCGGGGCACGTCCGCGAAGGCGGCGCCCGCATCGGCGGCCCGGTCAGCGGCCTCCGCGGCGCTGCCGCCCCCTGCGGCGTCGAGGGTCCAGACCTGCCGGACGCCGGCGGCGGCCTCGGCGAGCGCGTCGCGCCGGCCCGGGTCGCAGACGAACACGGTCGGCTCGGCGTCGCCCAGGAAGTAGCCGATCTCCGCCGGGGTGTAGGCGGTGTTGAGCGGCAGGAACACGGCGCCGGCCCGGACCGCGCCGAGATACAGGAAGATCACCTCGGGGCTCTTCTCGACCTGCACGGCCACCCGGTCGCCGGGCGCGACGCCCGCCGCCCGCAGGGCCGCTGCGTAGGCGCCGGAGCGGGCGATCAGGTCCGCGTACGCGTAGCGGCGCCCGTCCGGCGTCTCGATCACGGTCTTGGCGGGATCGGCGGCGCCGTCCCGCACCAGGGAGAAGAGGTGGTTCGTCATCGTGAGGCTGGGCTATCACGGGCTATGGGTCGCGCGCACCCATAGCCGCCCGGAGGCCCCCTCGGCGAGCCCTTTCCGGCGGCGCGTCGTCCGCGCGGTCCGGTGAGTCGCGACGCCTACGCCTCGGCGAGCACCACGGCCCGGGGCGGCGGCAGCTTGGCGCGCAGCTCCCGAGTCACCGCCGGAGCCGCCACCACGGTGCCGAGATTGGCGTAGGTCTCGTGGTTCCGCTCGATGGCGGCGAGGTCGTAGAGGTAGTTGACCATCAGCCCGTGGGACTGGGCCAGCCCCTTCTTGGAGGTGTCGCCCAGGAAGTTGATCCGGTCGAGGCGCGCGCCGTTGCCGAGATGGAACCGGGCCACCGGGTCGAGGGGGCGCCCGCGCTCGTTCTTGGCGCGCAGGAAATAGGCGGCCGCGGCCGGGATCAGCGCCCGGCGCACCGTCTCGGCCCGGGCCTTGTCGGCCGGCCAGGCCGGGTCGTCCAGCGCCCGCAGGGTCTCGACATCCTCGGGCAGCAGGCCCTGCGGGCTGTCGGCCCGGCGCTCCCGCGCCAGCCACGCCGCGAAGCCCGGCACCGGCGAGAGCGTCACGAAGGTCTTGAGCGTGGGGACCTCGCGGGTCAGGTCCTCGACCACCTGCTTGATCAGGAAGTTGCCGAAGGTGACGCCGGCGAGGCCCTTCTGGCAGTTCGAGATCGAGTAGAACACCGCCGTGGTGGCCGCCTGCGGCTGCAGCGGCTTGCGCTCCTGCGACAGGATCGGGGCGATCGCCGGGGCGATCTGGTCGGTGAGCGCCACCTCGACGAAGATCAGCGGCTCGTCGGCGAGCGCCGGGTGGAAGAACGCGAAGCAGCGCCGGTCCGGCGGCTCGATGCGGGCGCGCAGGTCGTCCCAGCCGGAGATGGCGTGGACCGCCTCGTAGCGGATGATCTTCTCCAGGATGTGCGCCGGCGTCGTCCAGTCGATGTGGCGCAGCACGAGGAAGCCGCGGTTGAACCACGACGCGAACAGGTGCTCGAAGTCGCAGTCGAGGCTGTCGACGGCGTCCATCAGGGCGGGGTCGGCCTCGTCGCCGGCGCGCAGGGCCCGGCGCAGGTCGAACAGGTCCTCGCGCATCCGCACGAGGCTCAGCGTGCCGCCGCGGGCGAGGTTGAGGCGGCGAATCAGCTCCTGGCTGCGCGGCTCGGCGGCCTCGTGCAGGCTGCCCAGGCGGGCGCGGGAGGGGGCGGCGCGGTAGGCGGCGATGGCCTCGTCGACGGCGGCGTGGTCCGCGTCGAAGTCGAGGGCGATGGCCCGCAGGAAGGCGTGGCGCTCCGCCTGGCCGAAGCTCGCGTAGCGGTCGAGGATCAGGCGGGCCAGCGCCACCCCGGAGGCCTCGCCGCGCCGGGAGATCAGGTCCTCGCAGAGCTTGACGAGGTCGCCGGCGCTCGCCCGGGGCCCCAGGTCGCCGCGCCCGATCCCGATCAGGTCGCGGCCGCGCTCGCTGATGGTCTGAAGCAGGTCGCCGAAGAAGGAGATCGCCGCCATGACCTTCGCACTGACCCCCGATGACCCGGATTCGAGACGTGTCCGGTCCCGCGACGCCGGCTCGTCGGTCGGGCGCGGACGGAACGGGATCCGGACGCCGGCGGGCGTCCCGATCCGCCCGCCATTCTACGGCGCCGCGGCCGCCGCGACCAGAGCTTGACCGGTCGCCGACGCGGGGCTCCCCACGGGGCTCCCCGTGTGCGGGCGCGGCACGACCATCGTGTGACGGGGGTGGTGCGACGGATCCGGACGATCGTCAGAGCCGCTCGGCCACGGTGGCGAGGTCCGCCCGCTCGCGCCAGTCGCCGACGCCGTGCTGGCGGGCGAAGCGCAGCTCCGCGGCGCGGCGGGCGCGCTCGGGATCGCGGGCCCGCGCGATCGCGACCGAGCCGATCGTGAACGGCACCCCGAGGATCTCCTTGGCGAAGTCGACGCGGTAGTTCGGCATCCCGTACTCCCTGCTGCGGCGGCCCGGCGCCGTTCGCACGGAACGAAACCGCCCTCTCATTCGTAGTCCGGTCCGTAAACCTCGCGAGGCTCGGCGCCCGGCGCATCGGTCGCGGCGCCCGCCCGCATGCGGGCGGCGCCGGCTGCGTCTGTTGCATATGGTGCGCCGCCGGCTCCGGTGAAGGGGCCCGGGGCGTCCCGGCAGGGATGCATCGCCGCAGCTTGCCCGGCGGCGCGCTCCGCCCGTATCGCTCGCCGCTCCGATCGCCCTCCCCACACGGACCCGACCATGGCTCTCCCGCGGCGGCCCACCCGCCTGCCCCCGACCCGGCCGTGACCGCACCCCTCGACGCGAAGGCCCGGCTCGGCCTGACGCTGATCGCCGGCGGGGCCGTGGCCAACATCTACTACAACCAGCCGCTGCTCGGCCTGATCGTGGCCGAATTCGGCGACCGCGCCGCCCTGTGGGTGCCGACCACGGCCCTGGTCGGCTACGGGCTCGGCATCGTCGGGCTCGTGCCGCTCGGCGACGCCCTGCCGCGCCGCGCCCTGATCGTGGGGCAGTGCCTCGGCCTCGCCCTGGCCCTGCTCGCCGTGGGCCTCGCGCCGAACCTCGCCTGCCTCGCGCTCGCCCATCTGGTGGTCGGCGTGCTGTCCTGCGCGGCCCAGCAGGCGGTCCCGTTCGCGGCCGAGCTCGCCCCGGACGCGAGCCGCGGGCGGATCGTCGGCCAGGTCATGACCGGGCTCCTCACCGGCATCCTGCTCGCCCGCACGGCGAGCGGCTTCCTCGGGGCGCATCTCGGCTGGCGGCCTGTCTTCCTCGTCGCGTCCGTGGTGGCGCTCGCCATGGCGGGCATCGCGCGGGCCACCCTCCCCCACACGGTGCAGACGCACCCGCTGCGCTACCGCGCCCTGATGCTGTCGATCCTCCACCTCGCCCGCACGCAGCCGGTGCTGCGCACGGCGAGCCTGTCGCAGGCGCTGCTGTTCGCGGGCTTCAACGCCTTCTGGGCGACCCTGGCCCTGCTGGTCGAGGCGCCGCCCTTCGGCCTCACCGCCGCCGGGGCCGGGCTGTTCGGCGTGATCGGCGTCTGCGGGGCCTTCGTGGCGCCGATCTCGGGCCGCTTCACCGACCGCCGGGGCGCGAAGCCCGTGGTCCTCGGCGGCAGCCTGCTGGTCGCGCTGTCCTTCGTGGTCCTGTGGGCCGGGGGCACGTGGTCGCTCGCCGCGGTGGCGCTCGGCGTGCTGCTCATCGACATCGGCATGAACGGCGCGCTCATCGCCAACCAGACCCGCGCCTACGCGCTGGTCCCGGGCGCGCGGGGCCGCATCAACACCGTGCTGTTCACGACCCTGTTCGTGTTCGGGGCGCTCGGCGCCTATGCCGGCTCGCAGGCCTTCCTGCTCGTGGGCTGGCCGGGCGTCTGCGCGGTCGGCCTCGCCTTCTCGGCGCTGGCCGTGCTCGTGGCGGCCCGCGACCCGCACCCGCCGGGGGCCCGGGCTACCTGAGCACCCGCGACAGCCGGCACCAGGCCGCCCTGTCGGGCGGAAGTCCGAAGCGCAGGCGCTCCGGGCGCCCGGCGAAGCGCCGCACCGCGATGCCGGCCGCCGCCAGCCGCCGGTAGAGGTCCGGCCCGTCGGGGAAATCGGCGGTCCGGAACAGGCAGGTGCCGCCGACGACCCGGCCGCCGGCCCGGGCGATCATCCGGTCGAGGCGGGCCGCGTCCGCCGCGCGGTCCCGGGCGGCCTGCGCGCGCCAGCCCGCGTCCGACAGGGCCGCGCGCCCGATCGCCAGGGCCGGGCCCGACACCGCCCAGGGTCCGAGCGCCGCGGCGATCCGGGCCGCCGTGCCGGGCTCGGCGACCGCGAAGCCGAGGCGCAGGCCGGCGAGCCCGTAGGTCTTGCCGAAGGAGCGCAGCACCACGAGGCCCGGCGCCGAGTCCGGTGCGGTGACGTGCGGGCACAGGCTCTCCACAGGCTCCAGGTCCGCGAAGGCCTCGTCGGCGACCAGCAGGCCGCCGCGCCGGCCGAGCGCCGCGGCGAGCGCCCGGCGCTCGGCCAGGGGATGGGTCCGCCCGTCCGGGTTGTTGGGATCGACGATCACCGCCACCTGGGCCGCGCCGAGGGCGTCGACGCTCGAGACCTCCGCCACCGCGTGCCCGGCCCGCGCCCAGGCGGCGGCGTGCTCGGCGTAGGTCGGCCCGAGAACCGCGACCCGGGTCGGGGCCAGGAGCCGGGGCAGGGTCTCGATCAGGACCTGCGTGCCGGGCGCGGGCACGACATGGTCGGCGTCCGGCGCGCCGTAGGCCGCGGCGGCGGCCTCCCGGAGCGCGCGGACCTCGGCGGCCTCGGGCAGGCGCGCCCAGGCGCTGGCCTCCAGGGCGGGCACGGGATAGGGGACCGGGTTGATCCCCGTCGAGAGGTCGAGCCAGGGCTCCGGCGCGTCGGGAAAGGCTTGTCGGAGCCCGCCGAGATCGCCGCCATGCGCGATCGGGGCGGCCTCACGCGCGGGAACGCTCCACACCGAATGGTCCATCTGCCCGGTACGTTCGCCGACACGCTCGCCGTCCTCGCCGTCGCCCTCGGGATCGAGGCGGCGGCCGGCTATCCCGACGCGCTCTACAGGGCGGTCGGTCACCCTGTCACCTGGATCGGCCGGCTGATCACCGCCCTGGAGCGCGGCCTCAACCGCGGCTCGGCGCGCCGGCGGCGGGTCGCCGGCTGCGCCGCGCTGGCGCTGCTCCTCGCTGCGGTCGGCTCGGCCGCCCTCGCCGTCACGGCGCTGGCGGGGCTCGCCGGCCCCCTCCCCGCTCTGCTCCTCCTCGGCCTGCTCGGCGCGAGCCTGCCGGCGCAGCGCAGCCTGCACCAGCACGTCGCCGCCGTGGAGACGGCCCTGCGCGCGGGCGGCCTCGAGTCCGGGCGCCGGGCCGTGGCGATGATCGTGGGGCGCGACCCCGACCGCCTCGACGAGGCGGCGGTCTGCCGGGCCGCGATCGAGAGCCTGGCGGAGAACTTCTCCGACGGGATCGTGGCGCCGGCCTTCTGGACCGGCTGCCTCGGCCTGCCGGGGGGCGCCCTCTACAAGGCGGTCAACACCGCCGACAGCATGATCGGCCACCGCAGCCCGCGCTACGCCGCCTTCGGCTGGGCGGCGGCCCGGCTCGACGACGGCGTGAACCTGCCGGCCTCCCGGCTCGCGGGCCTGCTGATCGCCGGGGCGGCGGCCCTGCGCGGCGCCGACGCGCGCGGGGCGCTCCGGGCCATGGCCCGGGACGCGCGCCGACACCGCTCGCCCAATGCCGGCTGGCCCGAATCCGCCATGGCGGGGGCGCTCGGCCTGCGGCTCGCGGGGCCGCGGGTCTATGACGGCACCCTCGTCCCGGACGCCCATATGGGCGACGGCCGGGACGCCGCCACGGCCGACGACATCGCCCGGGCGCTGGCCCTCTACCGCACCGCCTGCTGGCTGCAGGGCGGGCTCGTGCTGGCGCTCCTCGCGCTCTGCCTGTCGCTCACCGGCTGAGCCGTCCTCGCGGAGGGAGCGAAGCGCGCCAGGGCCGCGCGACCTCTGAGATCGTGGCGCCGACGGGATCGCTTCGCTCCGCTCGCAGAGACGGCGGCAATTCCCGATCGGGCCTTGGCACGGCCCGCGCACCGGACGCATCGTGGCCGGACGGGGCTGGATGAGGGAGACGCCGATGCGTGCCGTGTTCGTGGATGCCAGCGAGACCCTGGCGGCGGTGGCCCGGCGGCTGCTGCAGCCGGACGATCCGCCTTTCGCGATCCACGCGGATCCCGGAATCGCGCCGCAGGACCTGCCCGCGATCCTCGACGGCGCCGAGACCGCGGTGATCGACCACACCGCCCTCCCCCTCGACGTGGCCCGGGCCTGCGCGGGCCTGAAGCACGTCGTGTTCCTCGGCACCGGCGCCCGCAGCTACATGGACCCGGAGGCGCTCCGGGACGCCCTCGGCGTCACCGTCCACACCATCAAGGGCTACGGCGACACGGCGGTCGCCGAGTGCGCCTTCGCGCTGATGTGGGCCGCCGCCCGCGGCCTGCCCGAGATGGACCGGGCGATGCGCGCCGGATCCTGGCTGCGCACCGAGGGGATCCAGCTCACCGGCAAGACCGTCGGCCTCGTCGGGTTCGGCGGGATCGCGGCCGAGATGGCGCGCCTCTGCCGGGGCGTGGGCATGCGGGTGCTCGCCTGGAACCGGACCCCGAAGACCCATCCCGGCGTCGACTTCGTCCCGCTCGACCGCCTGCTCGCCGAGAGCGACGTGGTCTCGCTCCACCTGCTCCTGACCGACGCGACGCGCGGCTTCCTGTCGGCCGCGCGGATCGCCGCGATGAAGCCCGGCGCGATGCTGATCAACACCGCCCGCGGGGCGGTGCTCGACGAGGACGCCCTGGTCGCGGCCCTGCGCACCGGCCACGTGGCGCGGGCCGGGCTCGACGTGTTCACCGTCGAGCCCCTGCCGCCGGATCACCCGCTGGCGCACCTGCCCAGCGTCACCCTGTCGGCGCACTCGGCGTTCCGCACGCCCGAGGCGAGCGACAACTTGATCGGCGCTGCCCTCGACCATTGCCGGCGGATCGCCGCCGGCTGACAGCTGCGCCGCGGGAGCGGCCGCCCCGGTGCTCGGCTCTCCTAGTGCTCGGTGCCCTGCATGTTCGGGCGCGGCTCGCCGCCGTGGTGGTGGATCACGCTGGAGCGCTCCGGGCTCCCCTTCGCGTCGGCGACCTGCTTCCTAGCCGCGGCGGCCAGGAACCAGATGCCGCCGAGCGTCCCGAAGGCGAGGATCATGAGCGGAAATCCCTGACTCATCGCGGTGCCCTCCTCGACGATGGCCCGCGGGCTTGCGGGTCTGCATCATCCTGCCGGTCACGCCGGCCTGAGGAAGGATAACGCACGAATCCGGACCGTGTTCAGGCCGGTCTCGCGGCCGTCGGCACCGCCCGCCGCGCCGCGTCGCGGCGCAGGGCGGAGAGCACCACGAACATGAGGCCCGCCCCCACGGCGAGGCAGGCGGCCAGGAACAGCATCGGCACGAGGTCGCTCTGGGTCTGGTCGCGGATGAACGGCACGGCGTTCTGGGCGACGAAGCCGCCGAGATTGCCGACCGAATTGATCGCCGCGATCCCGGCGGCGGCCGAGGCACCGCGCAGGAACGTCCCGGGCATCGACCAGAAGACCGGCTGGGCGGCGAAGGTCCCGGCCGCGGCCACGCACAGGCAGGCGAACTTCACGGCGTTGCCCGGCAGGACGACGGAGAGCGCGAGGCCCGCCGCCCCGACCAGCGCCGGCCCGACCACGTGCCAGGTCAGGGCGTTGCCCTGCGCCCCCGTGCGGGCGGCGTGGCGCGGCACCCACCACAGGGCGAAGGCTGTGGCGAGCCACGGGATGATGTTGAGGAAGCCGTTGGTGAGGTTCGAGACGCCGAAGCCCTTGACCACGGTGGGGAGCCAGTAGCCCAGGCCGTAGGCGGCGAGCGGCAGGGAGACGTAGACCCCGGCGAGCATCAGCACCCGCCGGTCGAGGAGCGCCGCGAACGGGTTGCCGTGGTCGACGTGGCCGCCGTCCTCGCGCTCGGCCCGGAGCGTGCGGGCGAGCCAGTCGCGCTGGGCCTGCGACAGCCAGGGGGCGGTCTCGGGGCCGTCCGGCAGGACGAACAGCACCACCGCGGCCATGAGGATCGCCGGCGCGCCGGTGGCCAGGAACACCCACTGCCAGCCCTGGAGGCCGAGGAGCCCGTCGAGGCCCAGCAGCGCGCCGCCGATCGCCGCACCGACCGCGTTGGCGATGGCGCTGGCGATCATGAACCAGCCGATCATCCGCGCCCGGTGCGCTTGCGGGAACCACAGGGTCAGGGCGAACAGCACGCCGGGGAAGAAGCCGGCCTCCGCGGCGCCGAGCAGGAAGCGCAGCACGTAGAACATCGCCGTGCCTTGGGTGAAGCCCAGCAGGACGGTGACGATCCCCCAGGTGATCATGATCCGGGCGAACCAGATCCGCGCGCCGACCCGCTCCAGGAAGACGTTGGCCGGCACCTCGAACAGGAAGTAGCCGAGAAAGAACAGCGAGGCCCCGAGCCCGTAGGCGGTCTCGGAGAGGCCGAGGCTGCCGACCATCTCCAGCTTGGCGTAGGAGACGTTCTGCCGGTCGATATAGGCGATCAGGTAGAGCAGGCCGAGGAGCGGCATGAGCCGCAGGGTCACGGTCCGGACGGTGCTCGCGGCGAGATCCTCCCCGGCGGGGGACGGCGTGGGCGGCATGGGGCGTTCCTCCGGGGGCGTGCGGCCCTTCGTGGCGGGGCCGGCATAACACAGAGTAATCCCTGGCCCGCGCCCCGCCTACCGGGCAAGCGCCAGGAGGCGGTCGCAGTCGACATGGGCCGCGATGTGTCGCGCGAGGCCGTCCAGCGCCGCCTCGACCCCGGCCTCGTAGCCGGCGCCCGCCGAGACGGTGCCCAGGCGCGCGAGCCACGCCGCCCGCTGGGCGTCGTCGGCGAACAGGCCGTGGACGTAGGTCCCGGCCACGCGCCCGTCCGCCGAGACCGCCCCGTCCGGGCGCCCGTCGGCGAGGCGCAGCAGCGGCCGGTCCGCGTCGGCCCCCGCGGTCGTGCCGATATGCATCTCGTAGCCGGAGAACGGCACGCCGTCGGGCAGGCTCGTGCCGGTGACGGCGGCCAGGCGCTTCTCGGGCGACATCACGGTGTCGACGGCGAGGAGCCCGAGGCCCTCCACGGTGCGCGGCGCCCCCTCGATCCCGTGCGGATCGGCGAGGCTGTTGCCCAGCATCTGGTAGCCGCCGCACAGGCCGAGCACCCGGCCGCCCCGGCGGACATGGGCGCGCAGGTCGACGTCCCAGCCCTCGGCGCGGAAGAAGTCCAGATCGTCGATCGTGGTCTTCGACCCCGGCAGCAGCACGAGGGCGGCCCCGGCGGGGATCGGCGTTCCGGGCCGGACCAGCACCACCGACACGTTCGGCTCCGCCCGCAGAGGGTCGAGATCGTCGAAATTGGCGATGCGCGGCAGCACCGGCACCGCCACCGTGACGGAGCCGGGCCCGCGCGGGTCCGAGCCGGCGAGGCCCAGCACATCCTCGGCCGGCAGGCGCGCGGCGTCGGGGAAGTGCGGCACGAGGCCGAGCGCCGGCCAGCCGGTCCGCTCGGCGATCAGCCGCATCCCGTCGGCGAACAGGCTCGGATCGCCGCGGAACCGGTTGACGAGGAAGCCGGCGACCATCGCGGCGTCCTCCGGGTCGATCACGGCCTTCGTGCCGACGAGGCTCGCGATCACGCCGCCCCGGTCGATGTCGCCGACCAGCACCACCGGCGTGTCGGTGGCCCGGGCGAAGCCCATATTGGCGATGTCGCCCGCGCGCAGGTTTATTTCCGACGCCGAGCCCGCGCCTTCGACCAGAACCAAGTCGGCCTCGTCCGCGAGCTGGGAGAAGCTGTTGAGGACGGCGGACATCAGCCGGGGCTTCCAGGCCTGGTAGTCGCGCGCCTTCACGGTGGCGACCATCCGGCCCTGCACCACCACCTGGGAGCCGACCTCGCTCTGCGGCTTCAGCAGCACGGGGTTCATGTGCACGGAGGGCGCCACCCGGGCGGCGCGGGCCTGGAGCGCCTGCGCCCGGCCGATCTCGCCGCCGTCGGCGGTGACGGCGGCGTTGTTCGACATGTTCTGCGGCTTGAACGGCCGGACCCTCAGGCCCCGCTCCGTGAAGGCGCGCGCCAGCCCCGCCACGATCAGGGACTTGCCGACATCGGAGCCGGTGCCCTGGATCATCAGGGCCTTCCTGGGCGCTGTCGCGCGCGGCGGGCTCAGAACTCGATCCCTTCCTGCGCCTTCACGCCGGCGGCGAAGTGGTGCTTGACGCTGCCCATCTCGGTGACGAGGTCGGCGGCCTCGATCAGGGCGGGCTTGGCGTTGCGGCCGGTGACGACGACGTGCAGGTCCGGCCGGCGCGCGCGCAGGGCGGCCAGCACCGCGTCGAGGTCGAGATAGTCGTAGCGCAGCGCGATGTTGAGCTCGTCGAGGACGAGCAGGCGGATCGCGGGATCGGCCATCAGGCTCTCGGCGACCGCCCAGGCGTGGCGGCAGGCGGCGATGTCGCGCGCCTTGTCCTGGGTCTCCCAGGTGAAGCCCTCCCCGAGGGTGTGCCACGCGACCCTCTCACCGAAGGCCGCCACGGCGTGGCGCTCGCCGGTGTCCCAGCCGCCCTTGATGAACTGCACCATGCCGACCCGCCAGCCGCGGCCGAGCGCCCGCAGCATCAGCCCCAGGGCCGCCGTGCTCTTGCCCTTGCCGGGGCCGGTATGGACGAGGAGCAGGCCCTTCTCGAGGGTTTTGCCCGCGACCTCGGCGTCCTGGACGGCCTTGCGCTTCTCCATCTTCTCGCGGTGGCGCGCGGCGTCGTCGCTCATGCGGAGGCTCCTGTCTCAGAGGTTCGCGGCTTCACGACCAGCGGCAGGCCGGCCACGGTCAGGACGACCCGGTCGGCCCGCGCGGCGAGCTGCTGGTGGAGGCGGCCGGCGGCGTCGCGGAATCGCCGGGCGAGGGCGTTGTCGGGGACGATCCCGAGCCCGACCTCGTTGCCGACCAGCACGAGCGGGCCCGGGACGTCGGCGCAGGCGGCGAGGAGCCGCGCCGTCGCCTCCGCCACGTCGGCCTCCGCCAGGATCAGGTTGGTGAGCCAGAGCGTGAGGCAGTCGACCAGGACCGGTCCCTCGGCCTCGGCGACCGCCTCCGGCAGCGCGAGCGGCACGTCGCGGGTGCGCCAAGTGCCGCCGCGCCGCGCGCGGTGCTGGGCGATGCGGTCGACCATCTCGTCGTCGAAGGCCTGGGCGGTGGCGAGATAGAGCCACGGGCCGGGGCAGGCTTCGATCAGCCCCTCCGCGTAGGCACTCTTGCCGGACCGCGCCCCGCCGAGGACGAGGGTCATGCGAGGGGTGGGCTGGGGCATGGCTCTCCATCGCCCCAACCCGGTGCGCGGTCAAACCCAGGACCGACAGACTCGGGGTCTGTGACCTCAGGACCTGCAAACTCGGGACCTGTGGCACCTGTGCCGCGCCTGGACGGTTGCCGGGCGTCTCCGGTCCGACTATAGAACCCCGGCCCAGCCAGAGCGCCCTTCGTCTAGCGGTCCAGGACGTCGCCCTTTCACGGCGAAAACACGGGTTCGATTCCCGTAGGGCGCGCCAGGGTTTTCAAGCACTTAGCCCAAGTTGCTTCAAGCGGTGTCCAGTTTGTGTCCCGTCGAGCGGGCCGGACAACGTTGGACGATGCTGGCTTCAGTCGGCCATCAGCAGGTCGCCAATTCATATCGACGAAGTGTCGCGCTGCCTCAAAGCACGGCCGTTTGCTCGGGATGGATCCAGGCCATGTTCAACGACACGGTTCCGACATTTCGGTTTAACCGACCTCGTCCCCCCTCCCCTTCAACCCGGCCGCCGCGTCGCAACGAGCCGGCGAAAGCGCCTGATGGGCAAAATTCGGCTCAACTTGCGACCAAGGTCGCCGAAGCAGATCGAACCGGTGCTCAGGCCAGCAGCCGTGACGCTGTGGCCGCCGACGCTGAACGCTTCCTGCATCACGCCAAGAGTGCCGGGTCGCAGCCGCTCGGCAGCGCGGGTTGGTTGCAGCGCGCCGGCTTGAACATCCGCAAGGCGTCGGATGTGCAGCATCTTGAAGCCATCGCGTTGGCCTACGCGACCTACATCCGAATCAATGCGAGCCCACTGCATGCTGCGATCATGACCGAGCTTGAAACGTTGAGCGGGCGCAAACGCTCTCGCATGACCCACGACCTGCACCTCATCGTCGAGCGTTTCGTCTCCTACGGCGGTGAGACGCAGACCGAGCGGCTGGCGGCGCGCAAGCTGATCAGCCGGGACGTGCGGGCGATCCAGCACCTCGAAGCAGCCAAGGTGCTGCCGAGCCGGGTTCAGGCATTGGCGGCGACACCGGGCCAGGGGCTGCACGCCTGGGCGCGCCAGCGGGCAGTGGCGAGACGGGTGTCCCAATCCCCGCCGAACGCAATCGCGAATGCCCGTCAAGCGAAGGCTGAGGCGAAACAGCGCGCTTTGATTCACGAATTAAGTATCACGACGCTCCGACCGGACGGCACTCGAAAGGCACAGCGCCGATACGTCATCACACGAGTTCTGGGATCCGAGATTGCCGATTTACGGGCGCGCGCGAAAGCCTTGATGTCAGGGCCTACGCCGATGAAGATCTCTCGATCCTGAGCGCATTTTCGTCGGCTATGCCCGCTCAATTTTCGCTCTGGATACCTCGTGGGACGAAACCACATCCGCGGCACCAGCATGAGGTGGCGATCGCGATTGCTTTCTAGATAAATAGTCGGAGATTTTTCTGTCCGACATACTATAGGAATTATTTCCCAATAAACGAGCTGTACGAGCTTTAAAAATTTATATTCGCATAGAATCCAAAGACAATAGATTATAATTATAATCCAGTCTTACTGTGATTTGTAATTACAGGAAATACTATCAGAAGAAAACGTAATTAGACGCGCAGATCAAAACCCCCTTGATTGCTCAAGGGGGCTTAGTTCTAATATTTTTTCATGAGCCCTGCGGTAGACTTCGTACTGTAATATGCGGCCTCAAATCAGATGATCCATATAAGACAGCGTATGCATCACGTTCGAACTGTGAGTATTGCAATTTATCTGAGATGTTTTTCATCCATTCAATATCTTTAACGTGTTCTTCATAGAGTGCTGCGAGCTCTGTGCTCAATTTGCGGCAAACATCTAGATAAGCTAGGTTCGGTGTGCGGTCGACGTGCGCAATGACCTTTGTTGTTGGATGAGATCCAACGAACTGCGCGATATATTTTCTCATGTATGGTCTCATTATGTTGCAAAATACAACTTTCGCGCCCGGAATCGGGCTTGAAGATCGTATTAAATTTCGGACAAGGTGGCAATTTTTGCAGTTTTAATCTAAGGAGATCCGATGTTGTACGTTGACGTCCGACACATGTCTGAAGATGCATTTTACGCATGCCAGCGATGCGATAGGCGCGAGCCTGCTCTTTCGATGAATGGCAAAAGTCGATGACGTTGGGTCGTCGCCAAGGCGTGTGATGCGTCTCAGACGATGCAGGCCACGTCGCCTGACAGCCACATGGGGCCATCCTCAATGTCAGTTATGGGGCAGTCTTGCCTAGTGCTGCTTAAGCTGAGTGCCTCCTCAACGGATCAAGTCACTTCAGCACAGCGCGAACGTCTCTTGCCAGTCCGATCAGTAATGTCTTTAAGCTGGCGGGATACATCGTATTCACCACAGACGACTAACGATCATCCGAACGGAGGTTCGTAAGCGGCCAGTTCGGGCAACATCGCCTCGACAATGATTTCGACGAAGGCCGCCGGCACGTCCAGGTAGAACTCGCGATCCGAATAGGCATCGACCTGAGCGGGCAATCCCCTCACATTGAACCACGCGGCCAGCCGATTGAGATCGGCTTCCGGCATGTCGCTGAGGAATGAAATCTGTGAGCGCTGCCGGTCATGATCCCGATGCCCGGTGTCGCTACGGCTGAGCTGCAGGTCCACACTTGGCCCCGGGCTGTCGCGACCACACGGCGCGTTCGGTCCGTCGCAACTCCAAGAGTCCCAGCTGCCCGACGAACATGTCCACCACGGTCTGGAAATGACCCGGGTTCACCCGGTTGGCGACATGGTTGAACCGCACGACCCAGCTCCACCCCGTCGCTGCGAGTACCGACATAACAGACGGGTTCGATGGCGTGGAGGAATGATTCACGGGGTTGGGGCCGAGATTCAGCAGGCCCAAGAACCCAACTTACCACGTCGCCCCGTTTGAGCTCGGCCATATGCTTCAAAGCGATCGCGGTGAGGCTCAGCGGCAGCCAAACACCTAAACCCTCGTCGGCAGAGTCTTCGACTAGGTTGAGCCGCTCGGAGGCGGGTTTGAGGGCATCGAGGGCTGGTTGAGTGAGTTGGGCAACTGCACCTGGGTGCCGACGCCTGAACCCCCTACCCACGCTCGCAAAAGCCTATGCAGCGCGTACATCCCGTGTAAGGCATCATCGGTTCGGCCGGCAAACCATGCCGATCGTGCCGCGAAGCCGGTTGCACGATCCCTCTTCATTCACGATCAACGTCGCTTCCGTCCCGCCGGCAAGGGCGATGGTGCGGCCTCGTTGCTCGCTGGCACCGCCAGCAGGTCTAGGATGTCGACCGCTAGAGCCACCGCCAAGCGGTCGAGCAGATCTACGGTCGGGTTGAACTCGCGCCGCTCGATACCGCTGACGTAGGTGCGGTCCACGCCGGCATCGACTGCCAGACCTTCCTGGGTGATGCCGCGCTCAACCCGCAGCTGCCGCAGGTTCCAGGCGACGCGCGCTCGGCCTTCCATGCCGGCACTGGCATCACCTTGCTCGCCGCAAAAACACCGAATATATTCGACATGAAACCTACGTCAGTTTCGCCCCCGCCCGGGGATGCGCCGCGCTGGCGTCATGTCCCTTTTCCTGAGCCACGAATCATCAGCGCAGCCAAGGACCCGCCATGCGCATCGCTGTGCTCATCATTGGGCTGTGCTTGTCCCTTGCCGTCGGCCTGCAATCTTGCGCGGTCAGCCTCGGCGGCGGAATGGCCAAGGATCAGGCGATCAGCGCAGGCGGTGCCGTCGGTGTGCTCGTCGCCCTGCTCTACCTGCTCGGCTCAACGTTCGCTCTCGGCCTGCCCCGGGCCTCGGTCGCCATGTTCCTCATCGCCGCCCCGCTCGGCATCGGCGTCGGCAGCAGCTCGGGCTTTCACGACCAAAGGATCTGGGGCTTCGTCGCCCTCGTGCTCGCCGCCATGGCCTACCTCAGCGTGCGCGAGCAGCGCCGACGAAAAGTGCCCGCCAGCGGGACGGAGCTGAGCTCATGAAGCAGCCAGCCCACCCACCTCGCTCACGGGCCTCGATTGGCCTATTGGTAGCCGGTTTCCTTGGTTGTGCTCTCTTGGGATCCGGCCCCGCCGCAGCTCAGTTCGGTGAAGCATCGCCGCACACGCTCGAACTCAATCGCGTCTTCTACTTCAACGGCGACAAAGCCGCCTACGCCAAGCCGCCGGACTGCAAGGCGTGGCCCGAGGCGATGCAAGCTTTTGACGCTCTGCGCGCGGCAGGCAAGGCGATCACGACCGTGAGGAGCAAGGACAAGGTTGCCGCCTTCGTCGACCACGCTTACGCCGAACGCCTGCAACCCGTGCAGTACGTCGATCTCGAGAGCGTATTCATCGAACCCCTGGGCGAGGACCGGTACCGGGTCTACACCTGCAACGAACCCAAGCAGGTGGTCTGTGGCTTCGACCAGCCGCAGTTCCTCGATAAGCTGTGGCTCGATGCCGGGCTGGAGGGTAAGGCCGTGTCAGTCTCAGATGCTAACGGGCCCGCTGAGTCACCGCTGCTGTCTGGCCTGCAGGCAGCCTATTTCGGGCAGAAGTACCCGATCGTGCGCAACTCGCTGCAGCAGCGCGGCTACAGCGCCTTCCCGGTGCCGGATCCGGTGGCCAAGCGTTGCGAGCCCACCCTTGAGCGCCTGTGCCAAGCTTTCCCCGAGGCCCTCTGCGACCAGGGTGGCATCAGCGGGATTGGCTGCACCTTCGTGTTCCGCCGGGAGGGCACGCGCCAGCTCATCGGCGTCGACGCGGCAGTATTCGACCTCACGCAGTACACCGCCGACATCGAGGTCGTTAAGCTGCGCGAACTCGGCGATGGGCCATAAGAAAATTCGTCATCAGCCTCGATCGTCGATCGCGCTGAGGTCGAGGAGGATCAGGCGAAGTTCGCGCCAGAGTGATGCATCGCGCTCGGCCGCGCCCGGCTCCCCCAGGCTCGACAGCACCACGAGTTTCAGCAGGATGCCGACAGGGGTCGTCGCGGGCATTGCGTACAGGCTGTTCGGGAAGGAAGCTGCCGCGGACACCGTGCCATCGGCCGCTTCAGCAGCTTTGCCGAAGCACAAAGCTATCAGTCTGGTCGGGTCGGGAGAGGAGTTCACGATCAGCCCTTCTCGCTCTCACCATCGAGGGTGCAACCGGACCAGTCGCCATCGTCATCAGAGAGCCAGTCCTCGTCCCACTCAGTATCGGCGTCGAGCTCGGCCTCGCCGCGCGGCTGGAGACGTATGACCTCGCCGCCGTGGGACGGAACGGTCCGGGATGGGCGCGATGCCGCGCGAGGGGCGCCACGTCAGTACTCGTCGGCGCGCATGATCGTGAGCACACGGGTGGTCACCGCGGGATCGGCGGGATTCGGTGAACCACCGAGCAGCGCCCGATTGTAAGCATCGATCTTCCAGAAGAAGCGCTGGCCGCCGATCTCGACCGCGCCGAAGTCGTGCTCACCGTACGGGTCGTTGTCAGGGTCGAAGCAGCTGAAGCGGCGCACAGCCAGCAGAAGGGCGATGCGGTCGACCTCGGGTAGACCCACCACGCCGGGCGTCTCGACCACCCGCCCGCCGGCGAAGCTTCGCCGAAAGGCATCGTTCAGCGCGCGCACGCGAGCGGCCAAATCGGTGGTGACAGCGACCACTGGCTTGCTCGGCTTCTGCGAACTGCCGAACGCGGCAGAACGGTCGGGTGGCGTCGGAAGTTCAGCGCTGCTCATGGTCGACCTCGCAAAGAAGAAGGGGCCCCGTGTGGGACCCCTTGCTGGTAGTGCTCGGACTGCGGTGGCTTGATCGCCGGGCCTGTTGTGACGAGGTCGAGCGCCTTCAGTGTTGTGGTCGTCGCGACATGTTGGGGCTCGTCAGCAAAAAGTCATGACAACACGTATATAGGAATATAATATTAGTGTCAAGGTCGCAAACTGGTGAGGTAAGCGGGCACGTATGCGACCAATTTTTGGGCTTCCACCGCAACGGGAATGGAGAAGAACTGATCACTTGCTATGTCCGGATCTGGCCGTAAGCAGAATGGCTGCTTCGGAGCAGACCCGCCGGAAAATCGGACAGCCTGCACACGACCCAACTCGGTCGGTAAACGCCCCCAGGTGCTTGCCCGAAAGCGGAAAGGCGTGAGGCCCAGTTCGAGGTTCGCGGAGCTGCCGGGAAAACCAGTGTCAACTAATATGCATTAGGTCCCGTGCATGACCAACCGGGTCAGGGGGCGCTACGTGGCCGTCGACGGACGTGAGAAGGAGGAGACCAGTGCCGTTCGCTCCGCTCTCGTCGCCGAGCTGGCTCATTCCACAGTGCCAACCAGCATCATGGGTTGCACCCTGGTCGGTGTCGCGAGCTTTGCCTACGCGTCGACCGGGATGAGTGCCCTCCTTGCCGCCGCCATCGGCGGCGGGTTGGCGTCGGTGGCTAAGGTCGCACTGATGCAGCTTCAGAGGCGGCGTCCGGGCCTGGAGCTTCCCGCGCGCGCCGAGACGAACGCGTGGAAGGCGGCACATGCCGCGATCACCAGCCTCGTCGCAGCCTCCGTCGGCCTCACGGCGACGGCGATCTTCCTGCAGCCCGACCTGAGCCTGCAGATGCTCGCGACGGGCCTGATCTTCGGCTACTGCTCCGGCATCGTCAGCCGTGTCGGGATCAGGCCCAAGATCGCCCTCATGGCCATCGTGCTGGCGGCGGTTCCGCCGATCGTCGCGGCGGCGACGTGGAGCGATGTCCCCCACCACATCATCGTGGTCGTGTTCTCGATCTTCCTGCTCGGAAGCTTCGAGAGCGTGCGCCACGTTCATCGCACCGCGGTGAAGCATGTCGGGATGAAGCTGGCGATGGCAGCCCTCGCGCACAAGGATCCCCTGACGGGCTTGGCCAACCGCATCGGTCTGCGCGCGGCCTTCCGGGCCATCAATGCCGACGATTCGGTCGCCGTGTTCTGCCTGGATCTGGACGGGTTCAAGACGGTCAACGACCGATACGGTCACGCGGCCGGCGACGCCCTGCTGCGGATGGTTGCCGCCCGCCTCGTCGCTGTCTCTGCCCCCGACGCGACCGTGGTCCGCATGGGCGGCGACGAGTTCGTCATCCTGAAGCCGGGCCTGCACCGACGAAGCGATCTCGCGGCCCACGTCGAGCAGATCATGGAATGCCTGCACAAACCATTCCCTCTCGGCGACCAAGAGGTCACGATCGGCGCCAGCGTCGGTTGCGCCGCGTCATCCTTCAAGCCGACAGATCTCGACAAGTTGCTTATTCGAGCAGATGCAGAATCCTACAGAATGAAATCAATTCGCCGACGCGGGCTGCCGGAAGATCGAGCTGACTCAGTTCGTCGCGGTCACGTCTAAGCCACAGCCGACTGATCAGCCTCGCACTATATTCAATCCGCAATCGGGAATGCAGCTTTTCATCTAACCAGACGTTTGCTCGCGCCGTCTGCAGGGGTGGAATTTGCGTTAGCGACTACTCTATTTCGGAGATTGTCTGCCGAAAAAGCAGACAGCCCCCTATCAATCCAATCGAACTCCCGCTGGCAGCGGCTTTCGGCGATCCTAGGCCGGACGTGCGCGCGGATGCTGGCCAACCCCTATCACAAATCAGAATTAGGAGGAGCGGCTTGGTTCGTCGAAGCGCTTGCCATCGCAATAGGTTGCGACCGAGAATCAAGTCACGCTCATGACAATGAGGTGAGCTTGGATCTCAAAAAAAGAGAAGACTTAATTTGCGCCTCGCTATTGCAGTCACGAGCCTGAGTTAAAATTATATTAAATGATCTATGATTTATTAAGGCACCCTGTGCAATTGACAGTTGTAGGCCGTGATGCTGCTGAACCGCTCTGATAGCCAGACCAAGTTGACTGCGTTGGACAGCGCGCATGCTCTGATCGAGTTCGACCTCGCGGGCAAAGTCATCTCCGCCAATAGAAACTTTCTGGCGCTTCTCGGCTATGAACTAGATGAGATCCGCGGGAAGCATCACTCCCTATTCGTCGATCCCACCGAGCGCGAAAGCCCAGCCTACAAGGAGTTCTGGGCGGCGTTACGCCGAGGTGATCATCAGGTCGCCGAGTACAAGCGAGTCGGCAAAGGCGGTCGCGAGGTGTGGATCCAAGGAAGCTACAGTCCGCTGATCGGCCGTAACGGCAAGCCGTACGGCGTGTTCAAATGTGCCACCGACGTCACTGCGCAGACGCTGCGAAACGCTGATTTCGAGGGCAAGATGAATGCCCTCGACCGCTCGCAGGGCATTATCGAATTCAACCTCGACGGAATGGTCATCACCGCCAACGCCAGCTTCCTTGCGGTGGTTGGCTACAGCCTTGACGAGGTGAAGGGTAAGCACCACGCGATGTTCGTCGATGCAGCAGAGCGCGACAGTGCAGCCTATCGCACTTTCTGGGAAACGTTGAGGCGCGGCGAGTTCCAACAAGCCGAGTACAAGCGCATCGGAAAGGGCGGTAGAGAGGCCTGGATCCAGGCCACCTACAATCCGGTTCGTGATGCTGCGGGCCGCCTCGTAAAGGTGGTGAAATTCGCTACCGACATCACTGAGGCAGTTGCCGACCGACTGCGGCGGGCAGAACTGCATCGGGGCGTCGACCGCGACCTGGACGGCATTGCCATAGCGCTATCTCAGGCATCGCAACAGGCGGTCGGCGCAGCAAGCGCCGCTGAAGAGGCCTCTGGTAATACGCAGAGCGTGGCTGCCGGATCAGAGGAGCTGGCCGCGTCGGTTGGCGAGATCAGCGCCCAGGTGAACCGTGCGTTGCAGGTAACTGGTCGGGCGGTCGAGCAGGCGGTTGCAACCTCGACAGTCGTTGCTGGACTAGCCTCCACCGCGCAGCGCATCGGGGAGGTGGTCGAGATGATCAAGACGATCGCGGGCCAGACCAACCTGCTGGCGCTTAACGCGACCATCGAGGCGGCCCGGGCCGGCGAAGCGGGCAAGGGTTTCGCGGTGGTGGCCTCCGAGGTGAAGTCCCTCGCAACGCAGACCGCCAAGGCGACCGAGAGCATCAGCAGTCAGATCGCGCAGACTCAGGCCGCGGCGAACCAAGCTGCCACTGCCATCTCCGGCATCGGGCAGACGATCGGCGAGGTCAACGAGATTTCCTCGGCTATCTCGACAGCCGTGGAACAGCAGGCTGCCGTCGCCCAGGAAATGTCGGCGAACATGCAGGCCATGACCCAGGCCGTGGGAGAGATCAGCCGTAACGTCAGCATGATCGCCGGCTCGACCCAAGAAATCGATGCTTCCACGCGGCTTGTGCGCGAAGCATCGCGAGCCATGGTCGCTTAGATGCCTGATCCCGCTACGTCTGCTTCGGCCAAGTAACTGGCCGATTGTAGACTGTCGAGAAATCACCCCGAGCCGCCATTCCGGTGTCGACCCAATTCAGTCATTGGGCGGCCCCGCGGACATCCCTCAAAGCAGACGAGCTGCGGCAATCTTCTGAACATCCCGATGTGGGGGCATACTAGGTGCCGACTGTGTCAACACCGCCGAACCGTCCGTAGCGGTCTTCCAGGTCGACGAGGTCGGACGGGTCCGCCACGTCGCGGCGGGCCGCGGCGATGACGAGGCCGGCATGACGGGAGAGTTCCGCCGCCCGATCGGGCCGCCTCTCGACCTCGGCGACGCGGGCGAGCACTACGAGCATCCGGCCGAGCACGTGAACCGAACCGGCGGCGTTCTGCCGGATCATGTGGAACATGGCATCGCATAGACCATCGTAATCCGTGACTGGGTGGACAAGCACGGTGCGACCGTCGCGGACCGTCACGCCGGTCGGCAGGTGCCTCGGCGCGATTCGGCACAGGGCGTCGCCGAGATGGTCGACCACGCTGCCGGCGGTGAACGGATCGTTGATGCCGGGTGAGAGCGCGCGGATCGCGATCTCGACCAACTGCCGCGCCGAGTATTCCGGGTCCTGGAGCGCGGCGGGGCGGCGTCCGAGCGTCACCGCGTCGAGGACGGCGGCCTCGGCGCCCTCGGTCTCGCCCGACAGGAACGCGATGGGGAAACCGCTCGGCACGTAGTCGCCGGGTCGCACCCGCAGGGTGACCTTGATCCCGCGCTCGTGGGCGCAGTCCGCCAGGGCATCCTCGTCGATGGCCTGGACGTAGCCGCCGCCGGTTGCGGCAGGGGCCCTTCCTGTCGGGGCATCACCGGGGCGGGCGATCCCCGGCTCGTCCCGGGTATGGGTCGCGATGGCCTTGCACAGGTCCTGCTGGACGGCGTCGACCACGGTCTCGATGTTGATGCTCGTGGCGATGTGGTGGACGAACCAGACCAGCGTGCCGACCGCGACCAGCGCCAGGACGAGGGCACCGGTGATGGCGAGGTGCGGGACGAAGGGGTCCTCCTCCACGGTGCGCACCGTGCGCAGGACCATCAGCGCGTAGGCGAAGGTCCCGAGGAAGATGCCGAGCACCGTTTGATTGCGGCCATCGCGGATGAAGTTACGCAAGAGTCGGGGACCCATCTGGCCGGAGGCCAGGGTCAGGGCAGCGATGGTGATGGAGAAGGTCGTGCCGGCGACCCCGATGTTCGATGAGGCGATGGCGCTCAGCAGCGCCCGCGCACCCTCGGCCCCGCCGGAGTAGCCCCAGTTCGTGTCCGGCGAGGAGGGGTCGAAGCCGGCGACGTGGGCCGTCTCCAGCCAGACCCCGAACTGAGCCAACAGGATGCAGCCGAGGACGACGAGGGCCGGCCGGAGCCAGAACATGTCGCCGAGGATTTCCAGCCAAGCTTTGACGCGCGCGTTCATCGTTACGGACCGACCCCTTCCGAGCCCGGCAACGACCGGCACGATGGGGCGTTCCGGATGACCGCTGGCGAGAAGGACGGCCCTTGATCTCGATCTTCGACCTCGCGGCGATGCTGCTGACGCTGTCGGCGCTGTTCGGCTGGCTGAACCGCCGCTTCCTGCGCATGCCGCACAGCATCGGCCTGCTCGTGATGGGGCTCCTCGCCTCGCTCGCGCTTGTGCTCGTCGACGTCGCCTTCCCGGCGCAACACCTCTACCAGGACCTCACCCGCGTCCTCGACCAGGTCGACTTCACCGGCGTTGTCATGAACGGCATGCTGGCCTTCCTGCTGTTCGCCGGGGCGATGAACCTCGACCTCCGGGCGCTCCGTGAGCGGGCCATGGCGGTGGCGACGCTCGCGCTGCTTGGGACCGTCATCTCGACCGCACTGGTCGGCGGGGCGTTCTGGGCGGCGGGACAGGCGCTCGGAACCCCGGTGCCGCTGGCCTGGGCGTTGGTGTTCGGCGCGCTGATCAGCCCGACCGACCCCGTCGCGGTGCTGGCCACCCTGAAGAACGTGGAGGTGCCGGAAGCCCTCGAAGTCGAGATGCAAGGCGAGGCGCTGTTCAACGACGGCATCGGCATCGTGCTGTTCACCGTGCTCGTCGCCTTCGCGTCCGGCCGAGGTGGCGAGGCGACGAGCGCGGGCGGTGTGGCGACGCTGCTCCTCCACGAGGCCGGGGGCGGCGTGCTGCTGGGCATCGTGACCGGCTACGTCGCCTACCGCGCGATGAAGGCCCTCGACGACTTCCCCGTGGAGGTCTTGATCACCCTGGCCCTCGTGACCGGCACCTACGCCATCGCGCAGAAGCTCGGGGCGAGCGGGCCGCTCGCGGTGGTGGCCGCCGGGCTGCTGATCGGCGAGCGCGCGCCGCGCTACGCGATGAGCGACACAACCCAGAGGTACGTCTCCGCCCTGTGGACCCTGATCGACGAGGTGCTGAACTCGGTCCTGTTCCTCCTCATCGGCCTGGAGGTACTCGTCCTGCGCTTCCAGGTGGCCGGCCTGGCCCTGGCCGCCTGCGCCGCCCCCATCGTGCTGTTCGCCCGCCTCGTCGCGGTCTCGACACCGGTCCTGCTGTTCCGCTGGGGCGGCAACCTCTCGCTCGGCAACGTGCCGTTCCTGACCTGGGCGGGGGTGCGCGGCGGCATCTCGGTGGCGCTGGCACTCTCGATCCCGGAAAGCGATGCCAAGCCGGCCATCCTGGCGGCAACCTACGCTGTCGTGCTGTTCACCACCATCGTGCAGGGCTCGACCCTTGGTCTCGTGGCGCGGCGAACCCTTCGAGCAAACTAACCGTCAGCGACTTTCGCTCGGCCAAAGCGAACCAACAGACGGAATCACGAGGGGCCTGTTGAGGCGCGTGAGGATCTGGCGACAACGTCCGCTCAGATGCATCGCATTCATCAGTGATGATCCAGACTTCTCGGAACCTACCGCTACACCTTGGGTTAGGCGATTGTTTCCGGAGTGTTTCTAGGACTTTGAGGGTGGTGGTATGACGGTTCGGTTCCTGGGTATAGCAGCGGGTCTCACGCTCGCAGCGTTCAGTTTCACAACCCCGGCTTCGGCAAACGGTGTCGATCGAGCAGCAGGTTTGAAAGACACGCCGACAAGCTGGGCCAGGATGACCGGCCACCGCTCGAAGATGGGTCGTCGGGTATACCGGAATAGGGGAGCGGGAACGGCTTCGGCGTCGGCACCGAATGGTCGCGGGTACGGGATGGGTCCGACCGGCCAGCCGAGCGGCGTCAAGTAAGACGTCGCGACCGGCTTCGTCGCCGATAGGTTGGCGGTGCCTGCGGCGGTTCCAACGTCATCACCTCGGCCATGCACGCGCTTGCGCATGGCCGGTCATCCCGCCACGCGACGAAAGGTAGTCCCTTGTCGATGCGACACGCACGTAGCTCTTCGATCCGCTTTGCCGTCACGAGCGGACTGGGCCTGTTGATCCTGGCGATTCCGTGCGCAGCACAGGCGCAGTCGGTTGGCAGCCGGATCGATCAGCCGACCCCAGGAACCTTGCCCGCCGGGACTCACAACACGGACAGCTCCACAGCGCCAGCAAACCAGCCGACCGGGCGTGTCGCGCCGCCGAGCGCGATTAGCTCGTCCACGGATGTCATGCAGGGAGGCCCCGTCCAGGGGGGCGGGAGCAGCGGCACGGTCAATCCGATCCAGCATCTGCCCGAGAACATGAAGCGGTAATCGGCCGGACCAAGCTGAATGATCAGCGGCCGGCGGGAGAACGGTTTCCTGCTGGCCACATATCGCGCTGCTGAAAGACTTGAGCGTGACACAGCAGCGGCAACCGTATTCGATATCGCCGGATGAACATCGTAAATCAGGATCGCGACCGTTTTCTCGTGCTCATCCGGCGATCATTGCAGGAATTCATCGGTCTTCCACTTTTGGTGGTCGGTGCATTTCTTGGCCTGTTCGCACTCACTTATCTGCTCGACGATACGCTGTGGGGTGGTCCCGGGCCCGCGCCGATTGCCTGGTTGGCCCATCTGCTCGGTGACACGGCTGCGATCGCCAGCCTGCTGAGCACCGTTGCGTCCGGCATGATCACGGTGACCTCGATCACCTTTTCACTTCTCCTGATCGCCGTGCAGCAGACGGCCTCGACGCTCTCGACGCACGTCTACGACCAGTTCATCCAGCGACGCTCGAATAAACTCAGTTTTGGTTTCTTCGTCGGACTCAGCGTTTTCGTGCTGCTGACGCTCGGCAGCGCCAACCCCGACCACAAACCGATTATCGGAGCGCTGCTATCGCTCCTGATGACGGGCGCGGCGCTGTGCATGGTGGTGATCCTGATCTACAGCACCATCGATCAGATGCGGCCGCACTCGGTCATCACCGCGATCCACGATCATACGATCAAGGCCCGCGCGGTGGACGGGCGCATGATCAAGGGCACTCGCCGATCTCTCCGTGCCGGTCTTTCATGGTCGCAGACGGTCCGAACGGACGCGTACGGTGTGGTTTGCGGCATCGATCTGTCGACGATCGAACGGTCCGCAGAGGAGCATGGCGCCGATATCGAGATTATTGGCCGCGTCGGCACCAATCTCGCCTTCCGCGACCCGCTCTTCCGTATCCATGCCGCACGGCCGCCATCGGCCGACGCGCTGTTGGCGTTGGAGAAGGCGGTGACAGCCGCCATCACGATCGAACCGCGTCGCACCATCGACAGCGATGCCGGCTTCGGGATCGAGCAGCTTTATTCGATCGCCTGGACGACCGCCTCGACGTCGAAGCAGAACCCGCAACCCGCGATCCTCGTGTGCCACTGCCTGCGGGACATCATCGCCCGTTGGAGCCGCACCGATACGATCCCGGAGAACAGTGCGTCCCGCGTCGTCTATGCCGATCGGGGGGTGGACGATGCGATCCTGGCAATCGCCTCGATCGGCGTCGTCGCTTCTGAGAGCATGCAGAGCACGCTGGCTGCCGAGGTCTGGCGGACCCTCGCGACGTTGATCGATGATGCACCGGGCGAACGGTTGCCGGCGCTGACCGACACGGTGCGACGGCTCCTATCCAGCCTCGGGGATCACGTCCTGACCCGTGATCTCGGCGAGGAGCTGTGCCGCTGCCGTCAGAGCCTGAAGAACAGAGGCGAGCCGGATGCCGCCGAGGCCATTCGGGTGGCGGCCGAAACGCTCGCCGAGAGCATCGGCACGCTCAACTCACGCGGGACGCGCGTGCCTACATCCGCCTGAGCAGGGTCGCCCGTCACTCTTTCTCAGGCGAGGCGCGCGACGGCTTGGGGGGACAGGCCTTTCGCCTCATGGGCGCCCGTGCCGTGCACGGCATCGCTACCGATGATTCCGCCGCCCACGGAGGAGGCCGGCGGGTTTCCGGTGGGCGCTCCGGCGCCGGAGGACGGAGCCTTCCGGGTCGTCATGGTTGCCGTTCCGGCGGCGTTCGGCGCAGCGGTCTCCGCACGCGCGAGGTCCGTCGCGACGACGACCAGGGCTGCAGCAGTGAGAACCCGTGCAAGCATGATGGTCTCCGAAAAAGGCCTGCCGCAACGCGTAAGAATCAGATCGGTTCGTCGGCACAGGGAAGCGCGTCCACGCATCGCTGTTTCGATCTCACGATCAGTCCGACGTTCGACGCCCGCGCACTGCGGACGGCTCAGTCCGCGCTCAGCCCAAGTTGCAACTTGTCCGTCAGCCGGTCGTTGCGAAACGTCAGCGTGAGATTGGCGCCGTAGGTTCCGCGACCGCGCCAGGAATAGGTCGCGCGCTTCTCGCGGCCGATGGTGAGATGCGAGACGCGCCGTCCCCCGCAGCCGACGCAGGTCGCGGACATGGCTGTAACGCATGCCGTGCTTGAGAGCGGTGTATTGGGCGCGGTCGACGCGGCAGGGCCTCGCGCTGGGGACCGAGCTGCGTCGGCGGCCGATGCGGCGAGCATCAGGGCGAGCGAGATTGGGACGAGGATCTTCTTGCGCATCGGCGTCTCACCCCGGCTGGCCGGAGGGGGGCCCGTTCACCGGCGGCTCGTCCGACGAACTGGCTTCCACCGCCTTTGTCTCGACCTTGAGATCTTGGCGCATGTCCTGGATGTGGTCCGTAACCACCTTCTCGCCGGGCTTGAGACCCGCGACGATGGCGGTGCACTCTCCGAAGCTGTCGCCGGTCGTCACCGGCTTCTGATGCACCACGCCTTTGTCGTCGACCACGTAGACGATCTGCTGAGCGAGTTGCGCTGAGAGGGCGATCGTCGGGATGAGAACCATCTCCTCTGTCCCGGTCTTCACTCGGGCCCCCACGAACTGGCCGGGGAGGAAGCGTTCGTCCGAGTTCGGCAGGCGAACGCGCGCGACCGGCACCGGGCCGATGCCGGTCTGGATCGCCCGCTCCGGCCCGTAACCGTGCCGCACCAGCCGCGCGCGTCCGTCCGGCAGCCGCAGATCCTGCATTGCGCTCAAGAAGGCGTCCGCCTCAATCTCGACAGCCTGGGCGAGCAGCCGGCGGGCGCCGGCCCGCAGCACCTCGGTCAGGGGATCGTCGAGGTCTTCGGGATGACGAAGTCGGACGACGTTGGTAGGTGTCTCCATGGCGTATCGCTCTCGCTGAGAGGTTCTGGCAGGCTCGACACCCGCCTCGATACGCCGCCTTCAACTCACCGTCGTCACCCAATCTCCCGCATAGCTCCTGCGTCGACAACCCAGCCCGCTTCGGACGATCGCAATGCGTCGGGGCGCATTATGGTCTGACGCCGCGGCTCTACCTGTCCGGCGAGACGCTGCGGGTCGGCCGGGTCTCGAAGTGCGGCGACACGATGATGCGCGCCGCACTGTATGAGGCCGCGCTCGTGCTGCTGACTGGCCCTCGGGTTCGATGGTCCTCGCTGAAGTTCTGGGGGCTGGCTGTGGCCAAGCGCAGAGGCATGCAGAAGGTCCTCGTGGTCGTCGCTCGCAAGCTGGCGATTGTGCTGCATCGCATGTGGCGCGACGAGATGGACTTCCGCTGGTCGACCGAAGCCGCGACGGCGGCCTGAAGCTTACGGATCAGCATCACGTAACACCGAGCTCCTCCGGCGTGGAGGAGGTCCCTGTGGGGACGACGGGAGCGGGTGAGACCGAGGAAACTCGAGCGTCGGTTCTGCCGAGCGCGCGGCTTAGGGCACCTAACAAAACCATCGTTCGATGAAGCGCCAGACGACGAGGGCGGTCGCCAGCGTCGAGAATGCGAGATGGATGTCGGCCCGTCGCTCGTAGCGGATGGCGAGGCGACGGAACTGAGCGAACCAAGCCAGCGTGCGCTCGACGACCCACCTGTGACGTCCCAGCCGCTGGCTGCTCTCGATCCCGCGCCGGGCGATGCGGGGCTGGATGCGACGGCGGGTCAGCGCCTGACGACAGCGGCGATGGTCGTAGGCCTTGTCGGCGTGCAGCTTCGAGGGACGCGTGCGCGGCGGTCCCCAGCATGAGCGGATCGGCGGGATGGCATCCACGACCGCCTCCAGCATCCGGCTGTCATGGACGTTCGCCCCCGTCAGCTTCAGAGCGAGGGGGATGCCCTTCGCATCGGTGACGATGTGGCGCTTCGTGCCCGGCTTGCCCCGATCGGTCGGGTTCGGGCCCGTCGCCGGGCCCCCCTTTTGGCGGCGATCGAGGCGCTGTCGAGGGAAGCTCGACTGAAGTCGATGCCGTTCTGGCGACCGAGCCGGTCGAGCAGCGCGTGCTGCAGACGGTCCCACACTCCGGCCTTCTGCCAATCCCGCAAGCGCCGCCAGCAGGTCATCCCCGAACCGCAGCCCATCTCCCGGGGCAGCAGCTCCCACGGCGTGCCCGAGCGCAGCACGAACAGGATCCCCGTCAGTGCCGCGCGGTCGGAGGTTCGAGGCCGACCGCCCTTCGGCTTGGCCCGTTCAGGCGGAAGCAGCGGTGCGATCTCGGCCCACAGGCCATCGGGAAGGAGCGGTCTCGCCATCTCCCCTCAACGCGCGAAACCCAGTTTTGTTAGAGGCTCTTAGATGGATCCGCCCACTCCCTCTAACCCCATCATGAGGCGGCGCTCGCTGACCTCCGAGAGAAGCAAGAGCTCCAAAGGACCGATCACGCGTCGAACCAGGATGCGCACGAAAGGGCGTTGACCGATGAACCCCGAATAGAGAACGAGTTTCCCGAGGCGACGTCCGCCAGCACCTGACCCACCAAGGATAGATCGGCTACCAGCCGCCGCAGCCGCGCGTTCTCGCGCTCGAGGTCCTTCATCTTCCTGGTCTGGTCCACTTGTAGGTCGCAGTACTACTTGCGCTAGCGATAGCAATTTTGCTCGTATATTTCCTTTTACTTGCACGCCAGCACTAAACTATTGCCTTAGGCTGTCTGCACCTCGATCTGGCGCAGCTTCAGCACGACCTGCTCCGCGCTCGTCTTCTGACCTCGCCGCATGTCCGACTCCTTCGGTCCTGGCTGATCCTCTCAATCAGTCCGGTCCAAAGCCAGCCGGTCAGGTCAGGAGAGCCCGCAGAGCAACGGCATGGCCGAGGCGTTCGTGCGAACCTTGAAACGCGATTACGTACGTGTCTCGGTGCTACCGGACGCCGAGAGCGTGCTGCGCCAGCTTCCTGTCTGGCTGGCGCACTATAACGACCTTCATCCTCATCGTGCGCTCGGCTACCGTTCGCCGCGCGAGTTCATCGCCCGATCAACCCAGGAGACCCTGTCCGGTCTTTAGGGGGCAACAACACCTTCCAGCACGATGCGCATCTTCTCCTCGGCCGAGAACTGCCGCCGTGTCGCGCGGCGGATGTCCTTGATTACGGCTTCTGCCGGCTTTTGTGCCGGCCTGGACGTCTGTTTCATCTTCGCTCCTGGGGGCTACGATGAACCAGACACCCTCTGTTCGTGAAGACCCTCAATCTGTCTCAGGAGTGCTGACGGCAGACAGGGCGTGCTGCTTCGAAGAAGGTACGACAGCGGTCCTGTCGATCGGTAAGGATAATGATATTACGGAATGGCATCGTTTAATGGACTTGGTGACGGCAATAAATTTTCTTGGCAATATGTGATCGAGCTGCGGCATACCCAGGAGAAACTAGCGGGTAATCCCGCGGAAGGCCGTATCGGCTGCGGTACTCATCAGGCGTTATCCCGTGGGCGGACAAATGGCGTTTGATCGACTTGTACTCCTTGCCATCAATGAAACTGACGAGGCGATCGTAACGGATCGAATCAGCGATCTCCGACTTGCTGCGAGGCGCGTGTGTTCGATCGGGCAGTGTCTTGGTCTGCAACGACATCAACGCCGAGTAGATGCACTTGATCATCATCGGCATGTCTGCCGAAGTGACAGCGTTTCGCGAAACATAGGCCGCGGCTAGGGCAGCGGTCAGCGTCATCATTGATGCCGACTTCGATCCCGAGGTTGCAATGCTCATTGTGCGGTCCCATCCATTGGATGCTCGCTATCTCAGGAGCGCCTGATCAACGAGAGATTATACCATATACATCTTCGCCTGTGGTTGAGCAATAATTATTTAGCAAACCAACAGGACTCGTGTTGCGCTATATTTGCATGTTTTCGCAAATATTATACTTTTCGCGCATTTGAACTATCCACTCTGTTGGTTGGGCTTGATCTGGAGAGTTTTTTTCTGTAAGGGCGCCCAACGTCCGTTTGGCTGTGGCATGAATCCGTGACTCTAAATCTTGTTTTATGGGTGTGAAGTTGGCTCAGTTGCGGCGCGACCCCAGTATTTGGCGGCCTCAAGCGAGTTTTTCGGCAAATTTGAAATCGAAAAAGCAGATTGATTTGTTCAACGATACGGGCGGCATTGCCGTGTATCTCGATGTAAATACAGCTGGTAGGCCAAATATAAGTGTTTGCGGCAGCCAAGCCGAAACATTTAGCTTCTGGAAAACCACCTCTTCGAGTGGATTCATTTCAAAGCCTAAATTTGCAGCAGGCCTTCTGACGTTTCGGTTCGTCACGGACGGCCATATTGTTTATGCGGATCAAACCGGCGACAAGATCGCGTCAAGAATGATTGCCGTCTTGACGGGCTTTGATAGCCTTCGTGAAGTTCGTGCGCCCGGTGCGGTCTGCGCTTTGAGCGCGACGATCGCGGTTGAAACTCTCGCAGCCGCGCAAAAGGCCCTTGCGGGTAATGAATATACTGGTCTTCCGCTGTTGGAACGGGTTGCTAGTATGTCGTTTCCCGGCATGACAGCCCTGTTATGCACCATTCGCATCTTGCAGGATAGACTTGACAATCTTGATGGGCAATCTGATTTAATAGTACCTTTGATAAGGGAAGTAATTAGCTACCAAATATTGTCTTTCTGGCCGAAAAAAGCAGCAAAAACTGCGCCAGTTTTAAATGAGCTTGCAGTGCCACGGCAGCTTAGGTTAGCAATCGATTACATCGAAACGCATCTTTCCTCTCCGCTAACGCTAGTCGATGTCGCAACTGCAGCGGGCACTGGCGTTCGGTCGCTTCAAAATAAGTTCAAAATCGAAATCGGCCAGACGCCGATAAAATACATAATTAGCCGAAGATTGGCACGCGCGCACGAGGACATTCTATCCGACAAAAACCGAGACTTGTCTATATCTGAAATAGCTCGTGCGTGGGGTTTTGTTTACATGAGTGATTTCTCCAGACGTTATCGCATGCAGTATGGCTGTACGCCGTCTGAAACACGGAGATCGACATTATAATTTTGATAAGGAAGTAGAATTATAATTATTATTAGCTGAATAAATATCGCTCTCATGATTGGATGCGCTGATATTTATCGACATCAGCTCGGAGATTTGCTCGATAGGAATCGGCCTGCTGAACAGGTATCCCTGCATCTGCTTTAGAGCGCCTAACAAAACCATCGTTCGATGAAGCGCCAGACGATGAGGGCTGCGGCCAGGGTGGAGAAGGCAAGATGGATGTCGTGTCGCCGCTCGTAGCGGATGGCGAGGCGACGGAACTGGGCG
>NZ_JBKFAP010000229.1:0-255 GCF_053345715.1 Methylobacterium sp. D48H | reverse complement strand
CTCCGTTACGCTTTGGGAGGCGACCGCCCCAGTCAAACTGCCTGCCATGCGCGGTCCCGGACCCCGATCAAGGGTCGCGGTTAGACCACCATATCGCCAAGGGTGGTATTTCAAGGACGGCTCCACCCGGGCTGACGCCCCGGCTTCAAAGCCTACCACCTATCCTACACATGCCGACACGAAGGCCAGCGCAAAGCTACAGTAAAGGTGCACGGGGTCTTTCCGTCTGACCGCAGGAACCCCGCATCTTCACGG
>NZ_JBKFAP010000228.1:0-258 GCF_053345715.1 Methylobacterium sp. D48H | reverse complement strand
GAGGCGTACCCAGCGTTTACCAACGATGGGATCGACGAGCTGAAGGAGCGGATCGCCGCCCATACGGCAGAAAGTGATCTGCTCCCGAGGAAACCGTAGCTCCCGCGTCCTTCGCCGGATGGATACCGACCAGACCGCCACCAACACGAAGATGGTCCGCCGCTATGGACGAGCCCCGCGCGGCGAACGTTGCCGGGTCGCGGTGCCGTTCGGCCACTGGAAAACCATCACGGTCACTGCCGGTCTGCGCACCAGCGG
>NZ_JBKFAP010000227.1:0-268 GCF_053345715.1 Methylobacterium sp. D48H | reverse complement strand
GGTACGGGCGGGGCTGGATCTCCCGGTACGAGCGGGGCTCCAGGCGGAAACGCCGGCCAGCGTAGTTCTGGATCAGCGGCTCTTGGTGGTGCGCCAGGAGCGGGCTCGGCCGGCGGAGCTGGATCTCTCAGTACGGGCGGGGCTGGATCTCCCGGTACGGGCGGGGCTGGATCTCCCGGTACGAGCGGGGCTCCAGGCGGAAACGCCGGCCAGCGTAGTTCTGGATCAGCGGCTCTTGGTGGTGCGCCAGGAGCGGGCTCGGCCGGCG
>NZ_JBKFAP010000226.1:0-273 GCF_053345715.1 Methylobacterium sp. D48H | reverse complement strand
CGGGCCCGATCGCGCTGCGCTACCCGCGCGGCGAGGGTGTGGGCGTCGAGCTTCCGGAGCGGGGCGAGGCGCTGGCGATCGGCAAGGGCCGGGTGGTGCGGCGCGACGCGGAGGCGCGTGTGGCGCTCCTGTCGCTCGGCACGCGGCTGTCGGAGGCCTTGAAGGCGGCCGACACGCTGGCCGAGCAGGGCGTGGCGGTGACGGTTGCGGACGCGCGGTTCGCCAAGCCGCTGGACGAGGCGCTGATCCTGGAGCTCGCGCGCGACCACGAGG
>NZ_JBKFAP010000225.1:0-278 GCF_053345715.1 Methylobacterium sp. D48H | reverse complement strand
GGCACGGGCCGCTCCCCGATCCGCGCCGCGGGCGAAGGCCTGCCACGCCCAGCCGAGCCCCAGCCCGATCAGGATCCAGAACACGAAGCTGGTCGCGAGCGACCGCGCGGCGGATTGCGCGGCGAGCGCGGCCGGAAGTTCGGACGCGGCCTCGGGCGCCTGCGGGGCACCGACGACGTGCGGCGCGATGACCAGGACGAGCCCCCCGAGGATCGTGATCAGCGCGCGGCGGATGGTGATCAGGTAGAGCCCCATCCCGGTCGCCGCGGCGGTCATCA
>NZ_JBKFAP010000224.1:0-278 GCF_053345715.1 Methylobacterium sp. D48H | reverse complement strand
GATCGCGCCGACGATGATGCTGTTGTTGAGGCCGGCATCCTCCGACAGCGTCGCGAACTCCTCGTCCGCCACGGCCACCGTGCCGGTCAGGCGCATCCGCAGGCCGTTCTGGGCATCGGTCCCGAGATCCTTGGCGACGTTGCGGATCAGCTTGGTCGCCTGGTAGCCGGGCTCCAGGGCGTTGAAGTCGAGGACCGGCTGGATCACCACGAACTTCATCTTGTCGGTGACGCTGGTCCCACCCCCCGAGAGGAGCGCCTGCCAGGACAGGCGCGCCC
>NZ_JBKFAP010000223.1:0-280 GCF_053345715.1 Methylobacterium sp. D48H | reverse complement strand
GGAGGCGGACGCGTTCCGCTCGCTCGGCCTCGGCCGGCGCGCCGCCCTGTGGATGGTCCGCACCCTGGAAGGGACGTCATCCCGCAAGGCCGCCAAGGCCGATGCGAGCGAGCGCCGCGCCCATCTTCTCGACGCACCCCTGCCGCTCTTCGCGTGGCACGCCGATGACGGCCTGTCCCGGCACGAGCCGGCGGTGGACCTTCAGCCCCTGGCCCCGTCCGAGGCCGTGGCCGAGGATTACGCCGCCACCGGCCTGTCGCTCCAGGGGCACCCGGTCGCG
>NZ_JBKFAP010000222.1:0-280 GCF_053345715.1 Methylobacterium sp. D48H | reverse complement strand
AGCCGGTCACGGCATCGCCGCTCTGCCCGACATCCGAGACAATCGAGCGGCGCAGGCGGCCGGTGACCACGTTCAGCACCTCGCCGGAGGGCTTGCGCTTGATCAGCGCCTCCAACACCAGCCGCTCGACCTGGACCGCCTTCACCATCTCGGCGCGGACGGCGTCGGGCATCCGGTCGAACCGGGCGACCACCCGAGTCTCCGCAACCTGGATCCCGGTCAGCACGGCGGCACCACCGCGCGGTAGGGCTGCAGCGCCGCCGAGACGAAGTCGGGCACG
>NZ_JBKFAP010000221.1:0-280 GCF_053345715.1 Methylobacterium sp. D48H | reverse complement strand
GGTGGATGCCTTGGCGCTGAGAGGCGATGAAGGACGTGGTACGCTGCGATAAGCCTTGGGGAGCTGCGAACGAGCTTTGATCCAGGGATTTCCGAATGGGGAAACCCACCTTCGACCTTCCGTATTGCGGGACCAGGCGTCAGCCTGGTTCCTCAATACGGTTGGTCATGTGAAGGTATCAAATCCTGAATTCATAGGGGTTTGAAGCGAACCCGGGGAACTGAAACATCTCAGTACCCGGAGGAAAGGACATCAACGAGACTCCGTCAGTAGTGGCGAG
>NZ_JBKFAP010000220.1:0-281 GCF_053345715.1 Methylobacterium sp. D48H | reverse complement strand
CTCGATGTCCGCATGGGTCACGCAGGCCCCGAGCACGAGCGTGTCGCTCTCGGCCCGCGCGGTCCGGAGCTCGGGCACGCCGGTGATGTCGAGGATGAGGGTGGGCTCGACGAGGCGCAGGGTCAGCATCGGTCCGAGGGACTGGCCCCCCGCGATCAGCTTCACGCCCGCGTGGGCCTCGGCAAGGCGCGCCAGCAGCGCGGGCAGGCTGTCGGGGCGCTCCCAGGCGAAGGCGGCGGGCTCCATGCGGCCTCCCGCGCGGTCTCGGCGGGGGCGCGGGT
>NZ_JBKFAP010000022.1:0-79799 GCF_053345715.1 Methylobacterium sp. D48H | reverse complement strand
CCGGCGCTCGACCCCGGCAAGAACCTCGACCCGCATCGCCTTGATCCGATGACTTTAACGCCAGCATTAAGGTCAGACGTCGGGCACGAGGCCCCGTCTCACAAGGCGGCTCTCACCGGAGGCGTACGTCGAAGCCCGTCGTCGACCAGCCTCATCGCGAGCGGCCGAACCGGTTCCCGGGCGCGGTCCCCGGGCCGCGACCTTGGCGGTGTTGGCCTCGCAGGCACCTGGCCTTAAGATGCGGTGGGGTACGTCGTGATACGGCGTAAGGGGGGAGCGGCAATGATCTCACAGGCAGGCGGCACGGCTGACCTCGATCGGAGCTGAAGAGCGCGGTTTGCGCGTCTCCGCTCCCTCTCATCGTCCAGGCCGACCGGTGATGCATCGCGCATCGCCGCCGAGGCTGGTCGCCCTGGCCCTGGCCCTGCTGGTCGCCGCGGGGACTCAACCCGCGCGCGCCTTCGACCTGTTCGGCCTGTTCGGCAGCGAGCCGGAGCCGCCGCCACCGAGCGCCACGGCGCTTCCGTACACGCTGCGGATCACCGGCACGGACGATTCCGACGTTCTGCGGGCCCTGCAGGACACGTCGACCCTCTATCGCCTGCGGCAGGAGCCGCCACCCGACGGCGAGGGCCTGCTGCGCCGGGCCGAGACCGACCGCGCCAAGCTCGCCGACGTCCTGTCGGGCTACGGCTACTATCAGGGAACGGTCACGATCCGGATCGACGGCGCGCCGGTGCCGGGCCAGGCGGCGTCGGCGGTGGGTGCTGCGGAGGCGTGGCGCAACCGCGGCCTCGTCCCGGTACGGATCGCGGTGGATCTCGGGCCCCTCTACCAGCTGCGCCGGATCACCGTGCGCGATCCGGCGGGCAACCCGTTCCCGGACTCCGAGCTGCCCGCGCGGGTCACCCGCATCGACGAGGATGTGCCCGCGCGCTCCGCCACGGTGCTGGCGCGGGAAGCGCAGATCGTCGACCAGTTCCGCGCGCAGGGCCATCCCTTCGCCAAGGTGATCGCGCGCGACCCCGTGGTGGACGATGCCGCCCACGTGATGGACGTGACCTTCACGGTGGCGCCGGGCCCGGTGGCCGGACTCGGCCCGGTCACGGTCAGCGGTGCGCCGGGCATCGACCCGGCCACCATCCGCTCCTTCATCTACGCCGAGCCGGGCGACCCGTACTCGCCCCAGGCGGTGGCGGCGATCCGCCGGTCGGTGGCGCGGATCGAGGGGATCGGCGGCGTGCGGGTCCGCGAGGGCACGACCCTCGACGCCGACGGGAACCTGCCGCTGTTCGTCGCGGTCACCGAGCGCGAGCGCAACCTCGTGGGCGTCTCGGCGCGCTACTCCACCGTCGACGGGCCGGGCGTGCGGGCCTACTACGCCAACCGCAACCTGTTCGGTGGCGGCGAGTCCTTCAGGGTGGACGCCGACATCTACTACCTGGGCCTCGGCAACGACCCGTTCGCCAACCAGCGCAAGCTCGCGGGGATCGGCACGAACGGCCTCGGCGGCCGCCTCTCGGCGACCTACGTCCAGCCCGCCCTGTGGGGGACGCGCAACGACTTTCTCGCCAACGCCTTCGTCACCCGAGAGGTGCAGCAGAGCTACCTCGTGGATGGCGGGGGCGTCTCGGGGGCGATCCGCCACCGGTTCTCGGACACGTTCTCGGCGCAGATCGGGCTCGACGCGCAGGCGGGCCGGTCGAAGGACGCCCTCGGCACGGTCAATTACCGGCTGATCGGCGTGCCCGCCTCGGTCACCTACGATTCCACCGACAGCCTCCTCGACCCGACCCGGGGCGTCCGGGCCATCGCGTCGCTGGCGGTCTATCCCGGCGCGATCTCCTCGCCCGGCATCGTCGTGGCCAAGGCGCAGGGCTCCACCTACTACGCCCTCGACGACGAGGCCCGCGTGATCCTGGCCGGCCGCGTCGGCTTCGGCTCGGTCTCGGGCGCGCCGCTGGGGGAGATCCCCGACAATTTCAGGTTCTTCGCGGGCGGCGGCGGCTCGGTGCGGGGCTACCCGTACCGGACCCTCGGGCCGATCGGTCCCTTCAACCTGCCGATCGGCGGCCGCAGCCTGCTGGAGGCCTCGCTCGAGGCGCGCATCAAGGTCACCGACACGATCGGCGTGGTGCCGTTCTTCGACGCGGGCACCGCCTTCGCCTCGGCGACGCCGGATTTCGACGAGAAGATCCGCAAATCCGTGGGCATCGGCCTGCGCTACTACACCGGCATCGGGCCGATCCGCGCGGACGTCGCCTTCCCGCTCGATCCCTACAAGGGCGGACACGTGCGTCCCGCCGTCCTGTATCTCAGCCTGGGGCAGGCGTTCTGAATGGTGTTCCGAACCGGACTCACGCCGCGCACCGCGCGTCCGACCGCCCGTCCCGGCCGGTGGAGCCTGGCGCTCGTCCTGGTCTGCCTCGCCCTGCTGCCCTGGACCCTCGCGGCGACGCGCGCCGACGAGGGCGACAAGTCCGTCCTCGGCGGCCTCCTGTCCCGCGCCCTGTCGACGCCCTCGTCGCGGGTGGCGATCGGCGCCATCGACGGCGCCCTGTCCTCGGACGCGACCATCCGGGACGTGGCGATCAGCGACCGCGACGGCGTCTGGCTGAAGCTCGACCGGGCCCGCATCGTCTGGCGGCGGCTCGCCCTCCTGTCGGGACGGCTGGAGGTCGACAGCCTCGAGATCGGGCATCTCGACGTCCTGCGCCGCCCGATCCCCGGACCGCCGCCGCCCGAGGCCAAGCCCGACGGGCGGCTCCTCCCGGACCTGCCGGTCAAGGTCGAGATCAAGGGGTTCAAGCTGGCCGAGCTGACGCTGGGCGAGGCGGTGGCCGGGCAGCCGGCGCGGCTGTCGGCGGAGGGCCGGGCGAAGCTCGGCGCCGCCAGCGAGGGGCTCGACCTGCAGGCGAGGGCGCAGCGCCTCGACGCGCCGGGCCGCTTCCTGCTGTCGCTGCTGTTCGTGCCGAACGGCGAGCGGCTGGAACTCAAGGCGAACCTGGTCGAGCCGGCGGGCGGCCTGCTCTCGAAGGCCGCCAACCTGCCCGGCACCCCGCCGATCGACTTCGCGCTCGACGGGACCGGGACACTGGATGCCTGGGGGGCCAAGCTCGACTTCACGGCCGGTCCCGACATCGGCGCCAGGGGCGGGGCGAAGATCTCCCGCATCGGGGCCGAGCGGCGCCTCGCCCTCGACCTCGCGGCCCGGATCGAGGGGCTGATGCCCGGTCCGGCGGCGGCGGTCTTCGCCGGCACCACCAAGCTCGACGGCGGCCTCGCCTTCGCGGATAGCGGCGCCTTCCGGATCGACCGGCTGGAGCTGACCTCCCGCACGGCGCGCCTGACGGCCGGCGGCAGCCTCACCCGCGACCGGATCGCCGACCTGACGCTGCAGGCGCGCGCCCTGCCGACGGAGGGCGACGTCACCCGGGCCGGCGAGGCCGAGATCGGCAAGCTCGTCTTCGACGGCAGCCTCAAGGGACCGCTGGCGGCGCCCACCGTCCGGGGCCGTCTCGACGCGGCCGCACTGCGCAGCCGCGATTCCAGCCTCGACCGGATCGAGGCCAGCCTCGGCATCGACCCGCAGGGCGAGCCGTCGGCGCAGCGTTTCGCCATCGCGGCGGACGGCCGGGTCGACGGCCTGAAGCTCGCCGACCCGGCCCTGCGCCGGGCGATCGGCAGCCGGGCCACCGTGACGCTCCGGGCCTCGGCCGGCGCCGACGGCGTTCTCGATATCGCGGCGCTCAAGCTCGATTCCGACACGGCGCGGGCCGCCTATGCCGGCCGGGTCGGCCAGAACACCCTGACCGGCACCGTGGACGCGGCGCTGCCGGACCTCTCCGTCTTCTCGGGCCTCGCGGGCCAGGGTCTCGCGGGCAGCCTCGACGCCAAGGCGCGGCTCAGCGGCGATCCGGCGCGCAAGGCCGTCGCCGCCGAACTCGCCGTGACGACGAGCGGCGTCGTCACCGGGATCCGCGCGGCCGACCGCACCCTCGGCCGCGCGCCGAGCCTCCAGGGGCGCGTCTCCCAGACCTTCGACGGGTACGGCTTCGACCATCTGCGCCTCGAAGGCTCCGGCGTCACCGCGACCCTGCAGGGCGAGGCGACGGCGACCCGCGCGGACGTCACCGGCAGGATCGACCTCAAGAGCCTCGCGGATCTCGACGGGCGCCTCACCGGCAGGGCGGGCGTCGACGCGCGCCTGACCGGATCCCTCGAGCATCCGGACGTGACCGCGACCCTGACGGCGCCCTCCGCCACGGCGGCCGGCAAGCCGATCCGGGACCTGCGCGTCGAGGCGGTCCTGCGGGACGCGCTCCTCGCGCCGGACGGCACGGTCCGGCTCGGCGGCGATGTCGGCGGCAAGCCGCTGACCGGCGGCGCGCACCTCGCGCGCGTCGGCGGGGACTGGGTCCTCGACCGGCTCGGCCTCGATCTCGGCTCGGTCTCCGTCGCCGGCGAGGCGACGGTCGCGGCCGACACGTGGCTGTCGGCCGGCGCGCTCACCGTGCGGGCCGGCGACCTGACGGACATCGCGCCCCTGGTCCCGGAACCGGTCGCGGGCCGTCTCGACGCCGCGCTGACCCTCGCCCGCGACGGCGGGCGCCAGGACGTGACCGTCCGCGCCACCGGGGCCGGTCTCCGCTACGGCGAGACCGCCCTCGCGCGGCTCGACGCGGACCTCTCGGGACGCGACCTGCGCGCCCACCCGGTCCTCGACGGGCGCGTCGAGGCCGACCGGCTCCTGGCCGCCGGCCAGCAGGTCGACACGATCCGGCTCCTCGCGAACGGCACGCCCGCCTTCAGCGACGTGAACCTCACCGCCCGGGCGCGCGGCTTCACGCTCGACGGTGCCGCGCGGGTCGTCCCGGCCGCGGACACGCGGATCGAGATCCAGCGCCTGTCGGCGGCCCGCGGCAACGACCGCTTCGCCCTCACCGGGCCGGCGGCGATCACCCTCCGGGACGGCGGCGCGGTGATCGACGGCCTGTCGATCGCGGCGGGCTCCGGCCGCATCACGGTCGTGGGCCGCGCCGGGCGGGATCTCGACCTCAAGGTGGCGATCCGGTCGCTGCCCCTGTCGCTCGCCCGGATCGCCGCACCGAGCCTCGCCCTCTCGGGGACCCTGGACGGGGAGGCGGATCTCCGCGGCCCCGCGACGCGGCCGGAGGGGCGCTACGCGGTCAGCGTCGCCAAGCTCGTCGCCCCGCAGACGCGGCAGGCCGGCTTGCCGGCGATCGACGCGACCGCCAAGGGCACGCTGTCGGACGGGCAGGCGAGCCTGGACGGGCGGGTCACGGCCGGGCGCGGCGTCGCCCTGACGGTCTCCGGGTCGCTGCCCGTGGAGGCCGGGGGTCCGCTGGACCTGCGCGCGCGCGGGACACTCGACGCCGCCCTCGCCAATTCCCTCCTGAGCGTCGGCGGCCAGAGCGTCACCGGCAAGATCGCCATCGACGGCGGCGTCACCGGCACGCTCGCGGCGCCGCGGGCCCAGGGCGCGGCGGTGCTGAGCGGCGGGAGCTTCACCGATCCGCTGAACGGGCTCCGCTTCACCGGGATCGAGGGTCGCGTCACCGGCCGCGGCGACAGCGTCGTGGTCGAGCGCCTGACCGCGACCGCCCGCAACGGCGGTCAGGTCTCCGTCACCGGCCGCGTCTCCCTCGCGCCCGACTTTCCGGGCAATTTCCACGTCGTCGCCGACAAGGCCGAACTCGTCTCGAGCCCGCTGATGACGGCCGTGTCGAGCGTCGACATCACGCTGGCGGGGCCGCTGGCGCGGACGCCGCGGATCGCCGGCCGGGTGAACGTCGTGTCGATCGACGTCGCGGTTCCGGACCGGCTGCCGGCCACCATCAGGCCGCTGCCGGGCGTCCGCCACGTCAACACGCCGCCGGCCCTGAAGGCGCGCCTGGCGCAGCGGGCGGAGCGGAAGGCCGCGACCCGGTCCGGGCGACGGGGCGGGAAGCCGGCCGTCCCGTTCGACGCCACCCTCGACGTGACGATCGACGCGCCGAGCCGCATCTTCGTGCGCGGGCGCGGCATCGACGCGGAACTCGGCGGTGCGCTGCGCGTGACCGGCACCTCGGCGTCGCCCAACGCCAACGGCGCGTTCTCGCTGCGGCGCGGACAGTTCGAGCTCGTGGGCCAGCGCCTGGATTTCAGCCGCGGCCGGCTGACCTTCGCCGGCAGCCTGACCACGCCGGAGCTCGATTTCGTCGCCGAGACCAAGGCCACCGACGTGACCGCCCGCATCGCGGTCTCGGGCTTCGCGGACGCGCCGCAATTCTCCTTGACCTCGGATCCGGTCCTGCCGCAGGACGAGATCCTGTCGCGGATCCTGTTCAAGAAGGCCTCGGCCGGCCTGTCGCCGTTCCAGGCGCTGCAGCTCGCCCAGGCGGTCGCCCAGCTCTCGGGGGGCGCCGCCGGTCCGGACGTGTTCGAGCAGGCGCGCAAGAGCCTCGGCCTCGACAGCCTCGACGTCTCCACCGGCGCGAGCGGCGGGCCGGCGATCGGCGCCTCGCGCTACATCTCGGATCGGGTCAGCGTCGGCGTGAAGGCCGGGGCGAAGCCCGCCGACACCGCCGTCGGGGTCGACTTCGACGTCACCCGCCGGATCAAGCTGAAGGGCGAGGCCGGGACCGACGGCCGCACCAGCCTCGGCGTCGGCGCCGAGTACGAGTGGTAGCCGGCACGGTCACACAGCCGCCCGTTCCACCGCGCCCGCGGGGCTGCGGGATCGACACGCCCGGTCAATGGTTTAGGTTCGGGACGAGCGGCCGCCAGGGCCGCCGATCGGGCGGGAAACACCACGGGCGATGGACGAGCTTTTCGAGACCGATGACGATCCGCCGGTTCCGGAGGGCGGCCTGCTCCGCAAGCTCCCGATCATCAACAGGCGGGGCCTCCACGCCCGCGCCTCCGCGAAGTTCGTGCAGACCGTGGAGCGCTACGACGCCGCCGTGACGGTCACCCGGGCCGGCGAGACGGTCGGCGGGCGCTCGATCATGGGCCTGCTGACGCTCGGCGCCGCCATGGGCACACGCATCGCCGTCACCGCCGTCGGCCCGGACGCGGAGAGCTGCCTCGACGCCATCGAGGCCCTGCTGGCCAACCGCTTCGGCGAGGACGAGTAGCGTCTAGGCCGTCGCCTTACCCGGCCACGCGCAGAGGTCGGAGACCGGGCACCGGGGGCAGGCGGGCTTCCGGGCCGTGCAGATGTCGCGCCCGTGCCGGAACAGCCAGACATGGGCGTTGTCCTTGAACGCGTCCGGCACGATTCGGGCGAGGCCGTCGGCCACCGCGTCGACCGTCGCGCCCGGGGCGAGGGGGATCCGGTTCGCGATCCGGAAGATGTGGGTGTCGACCGCGATCACCGGCTCGTGGAAGGCGAAGTTCGCCGTGACCTCGGCGCTCTTGCGGCCGATCCCCGGCAGGCGGCGCATCTCCGCGGCGCTGCGCGGGACGGCGCCGCCGTGCTCCGCGAGCAGGACCGCCGACAGCCTGACGATGTTGCGCGCCTTGGAGGGCCCGAGCCCGACCGGCCGGACGATCTCGGTGATCCGGGCCTCCCCCAGGGCCGCCATGGCGGCGGGATCGCGGGCCTCGGCGAACAGCGCGTCCGCGATCCGCGAGACGGTCGGGCCGGTGGACTGGGCCGAGAGCAGCACGGTCACGAGCAGGCGGAACGGGTCGGTGCGGTCGAATCCGGCCTTCGGATCCGGGTCCCGCTCGGCGAGGCGCGCGAGGATGGCGGCCACCCGGTCGGCCTCGCCCGCCCCGCGCGAGCGCGGCACAGTCCGTGCGGCCGCCTTCCGGCGCGGAGCGGGTCGAACGCCGTGGGGCAGGTCGCGGGTCATGTCGGCCAGCTAGGGTTCGCCGCCCCCGTCGACAGGCGCCCCGGACGCGGCGGATTGACCGCTCACCGACCACTCAGGCCCGGGCGCAGCGCCAGGGCACCGCGTTGGCGCCGGCGCACAGGTGGAGCGTCCCGGCGACCACCGCGCCGGCCCGCCGGCGGAACTCGACCCGCAGCGCGCCGCGGCGGGCGAACAGCCGGGTGACCACACGCACCAGCGACGCCTCGGCCGGGTCGGCGATGATCGGCCGCGCGGCCGTGCGGGCGTCGAGGGCGAGGAAAGTCTCGACGGCGTCGCGGACCGCTTCCGGCTCGGTGACGGCGAGCATCTCGGTCTCCGCGGGCTCCCAGCCCTCGGGACGCACGCCGAGCAGGTTCCCGGCCGGGATCGGCCGGGAACGCGCCGGGCGGCTGGCCGCCAGGACGGGGCGCCGCGGCTCCGGATCCGGGGCGGGCGCGGACTGGCCGACGAGACGGAGCGGGCGGCGCAGCGCCCCGAGCCGCTCCCGCAGCGCCCGGTCGACGGCCTCCGCGGCCGCGCGCTCCACGAGGGAGGCCGCGTCGGGCTCGGCGGGCTCCCAGGGCCGGGCGCGGCGGCCCCAGACCGGATGCGGCATCGCCAGCGGGACCACGCCGCGCAGGGTCTCGTGGCCGTCGCGCGCGTCGCGGCTCCAGGCGAGGGCGACGGCGACGGGACGACCCGCCGGGCGGTGCTGGGCGAGCGGGAGGAGGTGATCCGGGTCGCGCAGCGGGTCGGTCACCGCGTTGCGCACCAGCATGGCCCGCCACGCGGCGACGGAAGCCGCGTCGACGGCACCGGGTCGCCGCAGATCGACCCGCCAGGTCCCGGTCTCGGCGCGATCCTCGGCGCCGTCCTCGGCACCGGCTCCGGCTTCCGGATCCGACGCGCGGTCCGGCCGCTCGGTGAGCCCGCCCTGTATCACGGTGAAGCGTCGCGCCATCCGCGTGTCCTGCCTCTCGACGACCCGTCCCGATCCGGGACGATCCGGCGCCTCCGGGGCGCCCTTCGCGTCGAGGGCTTCAAGGACGGTGCCGACCGCCGGCGTCAGGGGCCGGGGATCGCCAGGGGATTGTCGGTGAGGGCGGCGGCATCCGGCGCGTCGACCCGGGGGCGGCCGAGGAATGCGTCCCAGAGCTGGCGCACGAAGGCCGGATCGAGGTCGCGCAGGATCAGCACGAGCCGCGAGGTGTGGTCGGGATCCGGCCAGGCCGGGAGGGTGACCGGCGCGTGGAACACGTGCTGGACGCCGTGGACGACGAGGGGACGCTCGGGATCGTCGGCGAGGGCGACGAGGCCCTTGAGCCGGAGCAGCTTCGGCCCGTGGCCGGAGCGCAGGAGATCCATGAACATCTCGAAGGCGGGGCGCGGCACGGGCGCCGCGCTGGTCAGGCAGATCGCCCGGATCGACGCGTCGTGGCGGTTCACGTCGGCGTGGTGGTGATGCGCCTGCTCCAGGGCCGCGTCGCCGAGCCACGCGCGCACGTCGGCGGTCTTGCCGTCGAGGCCGAACAGGCCGCCGAGGAGCGTGTCCGCGGGGGCGTCCGGCGCGACGATCGGGGCGGCCGGGTTGAGCGCCGCGAGGCGCGCGCGGATCCCCGAGAGGTCGCCCGCGAGGTCGGCTTTGGTCAGCACGATCCGGTCGGCGACCGCGGCCTGCCGCAGGGCTTCCGGATGGGCGTCGAGGGTCGCGGCGCCCGCGGCCGCGTCCACCACCGTCACCACGGCCTGGAGACGGTACCGCAGCACCAGATAGGGATGGTAGATCAGCGCGTGCAGGATCGGCGCCGGATCGGCGAGGCCCGTCGTCTCGATCACGACCCGGCGGAACGGCCGGATCCGGCCGTTGTCGCGCTTGCGCAGCAGATCCTCGAGGGTGGCGATCAGGTCGCCCCGCACCGTGCAGCACAGGCAGCCGGCGCCGAGCAGGATCATGTCCTCGTCGACGGTCTCGATCAGCAGGTGGTCCAGGCCGATCTCGCCGAACTCGTTGACGATCACCACCGTGTCGGCGAGCGCGGGATCGCGCAGCAGCCGGTTCAGCAGGGTGGTCTTCCCGGCTCCGAGGAAGCCGGTGAGCACGGTCAGCGGGATGGGCTCCGGGCGGCGCGGGTCCGGAGCGGGGGCGGAAGACTCTGACAGAGGCGGCGACATGGGCGACGAAGTGGGGTGTGGCGGCCTCCGCGGCAACGCGGCGGCCGCACGGACACCCGCGCGGACCTACTCGTCGGCCGCCGCCTTCTTGGCGGCCGGCTTCCTGGCCGGGGCCTTGGCCGCCGCCTTGTGGGACGTCGTATCGGCCTTGGCGGGCGACGGCTTGTGGGCGGCCGCCTTCGGAGCCGGCTTGGTCAGGCCCTTCCCGGGCTTGGCCTCCGGCATCCCGGGCGTGACGTCCGACGTGTAGGCGCTGGCGTTCCGCGGCACGCCGTGGCCCGGCTTCGCGGCGACCTTGGGAGCGGATTTGGCGGCCGCCTTCGCGGCCTCGGCCCGCTCCAGGCGCGCCGCGCGCGCCTGCTTGGCCGCCTCCAGGGCGGCCGCGCGCTTGGCCTTGGCGGCCTCGAGCTTGGCGGCGCGAGTGTTGGCGGCGGCCGCCTTCTGCTCGGCCTCCTGCGCCTCGAGGATCTGCTGGCCCTCGGCCGGGTTGCGACCGACCCAGACGGCGATCGGCTGGAGCGGCGCCCGCGGCGGCAGGGACCGCGCCCGCAGGGCCGGGTTGGAGAACGCGGCGAGCGCCAGCGCCGGCGAGTTCGCCGCCGAGCCGCCGATCAGCTGCGCGGCCGAACCGGGGGCGCTCAGCGCGCCGGGACCGTCCTCGATGGCCGGGGGCTTCTTGCCGCCGCACACGAAGGGACGCATGTCCGGCGGCGCCGGGATCGCGGAGGCCGGCAGCGCGTCGAGGGTCGGGCTGGTCCAGCCGGCGCTCTGGCCGAAGGCGTAGTCGAACAGGTCGGCGGTCTTCACGTCGCGCTCGCGCGGGGTCGGCTGCCCCATCACGATGGTGACGATCCGCCGGCCGTTGCGCGTGGCGGTCGCCACGACGTTGAAGCCGCCCGAGCAGATGAAACCCGTCTTCATCCCGTCCGTGCCGGGATAGCGCCCGAGCAGGCCGTTGTGGTTCGCCATCACGGCGCGGCCGAACTGGATCGCCGAGATCGAGAACAGGTCGTGGGAATCCGGGAAGTCGCGGATCAGCGCCCGGGCGAGGACCGCCATGTCGCGGGCGGAGGTCCACTGGCGCGGGTCGGGCAGGCCGTTCGGGTTGAACCAGCGGCTGTCGTGCATGCCGATCCGCTGCCCGGTCTCGTTCATCAGCGCGGCGAAGTTCTCGACGGATCCCCCGAGCGACTCGCCGATCGCGTAGGCGACGTCGTTCGCCGACTTGACCATGATGATCTTCAGGGCGTTGTCGAGGGTGAGCTGCGTGCCCGGTTTGAAGCCCATCTTCGACGGCGGTTCCGCGGCGGCGGCGGCCGAGATGGTGATCATCGAGTCGAGCGAGACCTTGCCCTGCCGGACGAGGTCCAGGGCGACGTAGGTCGTCATCAGCTTCGTGATCGAGGCCGGGTACCAGGGGTCGGTCGGCGCCTGCGCGTAGATGACCTTGCCGGAATCCACGTCGGCCACGAGGATCGGCACCGTCACGGCGTTCGCGGCGCCGATCCCGACCAGGCCCGCCCCGAGCAGACCCGTCAGCGCCGCAAGCCCGACGGTGAGGCGTCGGTAGAGAGAAGAGGACATTCGAGCCCGACTCGTCAGAGGATCGCCTGGATCGACGCCCTGGGGGCGTCGGATTTCCGGCCGGCCAGCCGGAGAGCGGCGCAGCCCGGTCGGCCGAAAGGCGATCGCCGGACTGCATCTCGGCATGAACGAGCCTACCGTGGCAAGAGCAAGGCGAGATCACATCGCGGGTCTGCACGGCGCGGTTGTCGGTGGCCCGCGCGGGCGGCACGGCTTATGTGCAAGACGGGCGCGCAAGCCGGATCGCGCGCGACGGTGACTGGGACGGTTGTGGCTTACGCGGTCAAGGAGATCTTCCACACGCTCCAGGGCGAGGGCGCGCAGGCGGGCCGTGCCGCCGTGTTCTGCCGGTTCGCCGGATGCAACCTCTGGTCCGGGCGCGAGGCCGATCGCGCCGCCGCGGCCTGCCGGTTCTGCGACACCGATTTCGTCGGGATGGACGGGGAGGGCGGCGGGCGCTTCGCGGACGCGGCCTCCCTCGCCGACGCGATCGCCGCCACCTGGGCGGGCGGCACCGCGAACCGCTACGTTGTCTTCACCGGCGGCGAGCCGCTGCTCCAGCTCGACACGCCGCTGATCGAGGCCGTCCACGCGGCCGGGTTCGAGATCGCCATCGAGACCAACGGCACGCTGCCGGCGCCCCCGGGGATCGATTGGATCTGTGTCAGCCCCAAGGGGAGCAACGCTCTCGCACAGGTCTCAGGCCACGAGCTGAAGCTCGTCTACCCGCAGGCGGACAACGATCCCGCGGCCTTCGTGGATCTCGCCTTCCAGCACCGCTTCCTCCAGCCCATGGACGGCCCCGACCGGGTCGCCAGCACCGAGGCGGCGATCGCCTATTGCCGCCGGGACGCCCGCTGGCGGCTCTCTCTGCAGACCCACAAGATGATCGGCATTCCCTGAGAGGCCTGGATTTGGTCCCGGGATTGGGTTCGGACGAAGTGATCGCCAAGCCGGTGCCGCACGAGGCGCCGGTCCCCTCTCCCGTGCGGGAGAGGGGGTTACGGCGCGGTTGTCTCGACCGGGATCGCCGTCTCTCCGAACCGTCAGGACGCGATCGGGGACGGCACTACCTGACGATAGCCCTCCGCTGGGCGCGCGCCGCGCGGATCGCCGAGCGCGCGAACCGTCCGCCCGCGCGCGGCGGATCGGGATCCTGGCCGTCCAGCACGGCGCGGCGCAGGGCCACCAGCGCGGGATCGCCCCATCGGTCGAGGACGCGTCCGAACGCGGCGTGGCGCCCGGCATCGAACGGGACCGGTCGCCCGGCCCCGTCCCGCGCGGGATGGGCCGGATGCAGCGTCCCGCAGGGGATCCAACCCGGCGGGATCGGCGCGGTGGCCGCGTGCGTGCGTGCGAGTCGCAGGAGTTGCGGCAGCAGGTGGCACCGCGGCCCGGGCCCCGCGGCCGCCCGATCGGCCTCCGACGCGAAGACCTCGACACGACCGATGCGGGTGATGACGATCTGGTCCAGGCCCGAGATGACAGCGGACGGCATCGCCGCGGCGCCGGCGGCGAGGAGCGGACGGCCCGCCAGCGCCCGCAAGCGGGCGATCCGCGCGGGGTCGGCGGTCCGGATGCAGGCATCCGCGGCGCGCAGACCGAGGCCGAGATCGAACAGGCGCGCGGCGCGGTCCTCCGGCCGGATTGCCGCCTCGTCGGGACCCAGTTCGGTCAGAACGGTGCGCCGGCCCATCGCGCAGGCGGCCTCGGGAAGGCAGAGCGCGACCGTCTGGCTCCAGCCGTCGGCGAAGCCGGTCTCGTAGGCGAACGGCCTGAGATCCGGATGCGCCCGGACCGCGAGCGCGCCGCGGGCCGTGCGGAGCCCGATCGCGTCGTCCTCGAGGGGCCGTGCCGGCTCGTCGGGTTCCCGCGCGAACACGGCGGCGGCTCCGTAGCCGCCGAGGCTCCACGTGCAGGCCGGATCGGCCAGCTGGGCACGCAGCAGGCCGCCCACCGCGGGTCCGGCTCCGCCCGTCATCGGCTCCCCTCGTGCACGCCACCGCAGCCCGCACGCCTTGACACGGACGGCGAATGACCGGAAGTCGCGGTGCATCACCGAGGTTGTGGTCGGCGAGGCGGGCGCGCGATCCGGAACGACCGACGCGGAGACGTCCGCTGGACCTCGCGACGGGATCCGCAAGAAGGGCGCTGGCATGGACGTCATCGAGACCGAGATCCCGGACGTGAAGCGCATCGTCCTGAAGCGCTTCGGCGACGCGCGGGGCTGGTTCTCGGAGACCTTCCGGGCCGACACCCTGGCGCGGGCCGGCATCACCACGCCCTTCGTGCAGGACAACCAGTCCTTCTCGGCCCCGCAGGGGACGGTCCGCGGCCTGCACTTCCAGATCGCCCCCCGCGCGCAGGCCAAGCTGATCCGCGTGCTGCAGGGCGCGATCCTCGACGTCGCGGTCGACATCCGCAGCGACTCGCCGACCTACGGGAAGTACGTCGCCGTCACGCTCGACGCCGAGAACGGCGAGCAGCTCTACATCCCGCACGGCTTCGCGCACGGCTTCTGCACCCTGACGCCCGACGTCATGGTCGCCTACAAGGTCGACGACTACTACAGCCCCGAGCACGACCGGGCGCTGTTCTGGAACGATCCGGCGATCGGGATCCCGTGGCCGGTTTCCGGCGAGGCGGCGATCCTGTCCGACAAGGATCGCCGGGCGCCGAAGCTCGCCGATCTCGGCCGCGTCTTCTGAAGAGCGCGGCCCGGCCGCAATTTTGTCACGACGGCCGGTCTTAGGCTGCCACGGCTTTCTCAGTTCTCGATCGATCCGAAGAGGTAATCCACCATGCGCATCCTGGTGACCGGAGGCTGCGGCTTCATCGGCTCGGCGCTGGTGCTGCACCTCGTCAACGATCTCGGCCACGACGTCTGCACCCTCGACGCGATGACCTACGCGGCCAACCCGGTCTCGCTGGCGCCGCTCGCCGACAACCCGCGCCATCGCCTGGTCGAGGCCGACATCTGCGACCGCGCCGCCGTGCAGAAGGCCTACGCGGACTTCAGGCCCGAGGCGGTGATGCACCTGGCCGCCGAGAGCCACGTCGACCGCTCGATCACCGACCCGGGCGCCTTCGTGCGCACCAACGTGATCGGCACGCAGACCATGCTGGACGGCGCCCGCGGCCATTACGAGACGCTGCCGGAGGCCGAGAGGAAGACCTTCCGCTTCCTCCACGTCTCCACCGACGAGGTCTACGGCTCGCTGCCGCCGGACGCGTTCTTCACGGAGGAGAGCCGCTACGATCCGCGCTCGCCCTACTCGGCCTCGAAGGCGGCCTCCGACCACCTCGCCCGCGCGTGGCACGAGACCTACGGGCTGCCGGTCCTGGTGACCAACTGCTCGAACAATTACGGGCCGCGTCACTTCCCCGAGAAGCTGATCCCGCTGATGATCCTCAACGCCCTCGAGGGCAAGAAGCTGCCCGTCTACGGCGACGGCCTGAACGAGCGCGACTGGATCCACGTGGAGGACCACGCCAAGGGCCTCGTGGCCGTGCTGGAGCGCGGCCGGATCGGCGAGACCTACCTGCTCGGCGGCCGCGCGGTGCGCAACAACCTCGCGGTGGTCAAGGCGCTGTGCGCCGCCTTCGACCGGCTGCGCCCGCAGGGCGCGCCGCACGAGCAGCTGATCAGCTTCGTGGCCGACCGCCCGGGCCATGACCGGCGCTACGCGATCGACTGCACCAAGGCCGAGACCGAGCTCGGCTGGCGCCCGCAGAAGACCTTCGAGCAGGCGCTGGAGGAGACCGTGGCGTGGTACCTCGGCAACGAGGGCTGGTGGCGCCCGATCCGCGAGGGCCGCTACAAGGGCGAGCGCCTGGGGCTCAACGGCTGATGGACGTCCTCGTCCTCGGCGGCGCCGGCCAGGTCGGCACCGAGTTGCAGGCCCTGACTTGGCCGGACGGCGTCACCGTCCACGCGCCGGGCCGCGCGGATCTCGACATCACCGACGCGGACGCCGTCGCGGCGGCGCTCGCCGCCCGCGACTACCGGGCGGTGATCAACACCGCCGCCTACACGGCGGTCGACAAGGCCGAGTCCGACGTCGTCGCGGCGTGGCGCCTCAACGCGCTGGCCCCGGCGATCCTGGCGGCCGCGACCGCCGCCAAGCGAATCCCGCTGGTGCACGTCTCGACCGACTACGTCTTCGCCGGAACGAAGCCCGACGGGGCCTACGCGCCCGACGCGCCGATCGACCCGCAGAGCGTCTACGGTGCCAGCAAGGCCGCCGGCGAGCTGGCGGTGCGCACCGGCAACCCGCGCCACGCCATCGTGCGGACCGCCTGGGTGGTGAGCCCGCACCGGGGCAACTTCGTCAAGACGATGCTGCGGCTCGCGGCGGAGCGCGACGCGCTGACCGTGGTGAACGACCAGCACGGGTGCCCGACCTCGGCCGCCGACCTCGCCGCGGCCCTCGCGACGATCGCGCAGGCCATGGCCGCGGATCCGGAGGCGCCGACCGGCACGTTCCACTGCGTGAACCGGGGCGACACCACGTGGTGCGGCTTCGCCGAGGCGATCGTGGCGGGCTCGGCCCGGCGCGGCGGGCGCTCCGTGCCGGTCAAGGGCATCCCGACCTCCGCCTACCCGACACCGGCCCGGCGGCCGGCCAATTCGCGCCTGTCCACCGACAGCCTCACGGCCGCCTACGGCATCGCGCCGCGGCCCTGGCAGGCGGCGCTCGACGACATCCTGGACCGGCTCGTCGGGCCGGTCTCAGAGGGAGTTTCCAAGCCATGAAGGGCATCGTTCTGGCCGGCGGATCCGGCACGCGCCTGCACCCGGCCACGCTGTCGATCAACAAGCAGCTCCTGCCGGTCTACGACAAGCCGATGATCTACTACCCGGTCTCGGTACTGATGCTGGCCGGCATCCGCGAGATCCTGATCATCTCGTCGCCGGAGCACCTCGACAACTACAAGCGCCTGTTCGGCACCGGCGAGCAGTTCGGCCTGAAGTTCTCCTACGCCCTGCAGCCGCGGCCGGAGGGCCTCGCCCAGGCCTTCGTGATCGGGCGCGACTTCGTCGGCGACGACGACGTGGCGCTGATCCTCGGCGACAACCTGTTCTTCGGCGCCGGCATGGGCGAGCTCCTGGAGCGCGCGTCGAGCCGCAAGCAGGGCGCGACCGTCTTCGCCTACCACGTCGACAACCCCCAGGCCTACGGCGTCGTCAACCTCGACAAGTCGGGGCGGCCGACGAAGATCGTCGAGAAGCCGCAGAACCCGGAATCGACCTGGGCGGTGACCGGCCTGTACTTCTACGACAACCAAGTGCTCGACATCGCCGCCGACGTGAAGCCCTCGGCCCGGGGCGAGCTGGAGATCACCAGCGTCAACGAGGCCTACCTGCAGCGCGGCCAGCTGCACGTGGAGCGCATGTCGCGCGGCTACGCGTGGCTCGATACCGGGACCCACGACAGCCTGCTGGAGGCGAGCGAGTTCGTCCGCACCCTGCAGAACCGGCAGGGCCTGCAGGTGGCGTGTCTGGAGGAGATCGCCTACCTGCAGAAGTTCATCACCCGCGACCAGCTCGTGGCCCGCGGCGAGATGTTCGCCAAGACCGCCTACGGGCAGAACCTGCTGCGCCTCTCCCGCGAGAGCGAGGACGACCTGCGCCTGCGCCGCGGCAAGTAGCGCCGCCGGCGGCGCGGGGACGCCGCCCCGTCGCCGCCCCCCTTATCGGGGGGCGCAGCCGATGCAGATGCCGCGCATGAGCTTGTCGTTCTTCGCCTCGCGCGGCGTCCGCACGCGCCGGTCGTCCGGCGTCTCGGCACCGGCGCCGCGGCTCGGCGGCATGACGCGGCCGACCGACGAGGTGTTGGGGGCGGTCGCCGTGGAGGCGGGGCCGCCGCCGGTGCCGGTCTGGGCCTGAGCCAGCGCGGGGCCGGTCGCCAGGACCGGCAGGAGGAGCGCGAGGCCGAGGGCGGTGAGGGGGCGGGTCATGGGTGCGGAACTCCGTGCCGGGCCATAACGCGGGTGTGACCGTCCGGTTCGATCGGGCCGCGCGATCCCCACCTTTGTTCGCCTTTGCAGAAGCGATGCGGCGCCGTATCAGGGGCCGCGTTCCCGCCGCCGCCATCCTGATGCGTCGAAACTCGGAGCCGCCGCGACGATGCGGGACCCCAACGCGATCGACTTCTGGCGCGGCTTCGCCCTGATCACGATCTTCATCAACCACATCCCGGGCAACACCTTCGAGCGCTACACCTTCTCGCAGTACGGCATCTCGGACGCGGCCGAGCTGTTCGTGTTCCTGGCCGGCTGGTCGATCGGGATCGCCACCCGCGGGCGCGACGGCAACCCGGAGCCGCCGGGCCGGAGCGTGGTGCGGCTCCTCGCCCGCACCGTCGAGGTCTACCGGGCGCAGCTCACCGTGATGCTGCTGGCGCTCGCGATCATCGCGGGGGCGGCGCTGCTGCTCGACAACCCGCTGATCCTCGAGTGGCACAATGCCGGCGGCTTCTTCGCGGACCCGATCCAGTCGGTCTGCGGGATGGCGCTGCTGACCTACCAGCTCGGCTACTTCAACATCCTGCCGCTCTACGTACTGCTGATCGGCATCGCGCCCGTCTTCGTCCTGGTCGGCCGGTTCAGCCTGCTCGGGGCCCTGGGCCTGTCCGTGAGCGTCTATCTCGCGAGCCTCGTCTTCGGGTGGAACGTCCCGTCCTGGCCGGGCGAGGGCGACTGGTTCTTCGATCCGCTCTGCTGGCAGCTCCTGCTGGTGCTGGGCTTCGTCCTGCAGGGCTGGAACCTCCGCTCCGACGCCCTGCGCCGCTGGTCGCGGCGCCTGATCCCGGCGGGCGTCGTGATCGTTCTCCTCGGGATCGTGCTCGCCGTGACGGAGATCCGCCCGGATCCGATGCTCGTTCCGGAGCCGCGCCTGCTGTTCACGTTCGAGAAGACTTACCTGACCCCGGCGCGACTGGTTCATTTCCTGGGGGTATTGTTAGCGTTTGCACCGCTTTACGCGGTGCTCGCCCCCCGAATCGGCCGCGTCGTCGGTTATCTGAGTCAGATGGGCCGGAATTCACTGGCTGTCTTCTCGATGGGCTCGATCCTGAGCCTGATCGGACAGCTCGTGCGTTTCCAGACGGGCGGCGGCGCGCTGATCGATATGCTGGTCGCCGGCTCGGGCCTGGTCGGGCTGGGGTTTACGGCATGGTTCGTCGAATGGCGCAGCCGCAGCAGATCGTCGCGACCCCGCGCATGACGCGGGCCCGGCTCGCCGCGGCGCTGGCCGCGCTCCTGCTGTCGGGCCCCGCCGGCGGCGCGGCCGCGGCCGAGCAGGCCGCCGGCCCCGTGGCGGACGATCCGGCCCTGTCGCAGGAATGCCGGGTCCCGGGGGCGCAGCTCTACAGCGTCGCCCAGCTCGGCGCCGTCAAGGCGGCGCTGGCGGAGAACCGACCGCTCAAGATCCTGGCGATCGGCGGCAGCGCGGCGCCGGGCGCCTCGGCCTCCTATCCGGCCAAGCTCGAGGCCGCCCTGGAACACGCCCTGCCGAAGGTCGACGTCGTGATCGACCACCGCGGCCTGCCGGGCGAGATCGCCTCCGGGGCCGCCGAGCGCCTGCGCACCATGGTGGCCGAGGCCGAGCCCGACCTCGTCGTCTGGCAGGTCGGCACCCACGACGCCATCGCCCGCGTCGACGTGGACGCCTTCGCGAGCGCGCTGGCCGAGGCCGTGGGCTGGATGCGGTCGCACGGGATCGACGTGGTGCTGGTCGACCCGATCTACACGGCCAGCATGGCGGCCGACGTCGACTACAACCGGATCGTCGAGGCCGTCCGGAGCGTCGCGACCCAGCAGGGCGTGCCGCTGGTCCGGCGCTACGAGGCCCTGCAGTACCTGTCGCGCCGCAGCGACAAGGGCGAGGGTCACATGCTCGGCCGCCAGTTCCGGCTCAACGACCTCGGCCTGCGCTGCATGGCCGAGCACGTGGCGCTGACGATCGCCACCTCGCTGATGCGGACCGAGGCGCCCAAGGAGCCCAAGGCGGCCCCGGCCCAGCCGCCCTTAACCGAGCCGCAACGCGCCCCGGGCTAGACCGGACGGCCAGAGATCGGCCTCCCGCCGAGTTCGGGACCGGCGCGGAGCGCGTAGTGTCAGCCACGGCCCTCCCTGTCCTCGCGCTCCGGCACCTCCGGGCGCTGCGCAGCGGCCCGCAGCGGGCGGCCCTGACGGTCTTCGCGATCCGCGTGGGGTCGGCCGGCTTCGCCTACGGCGCCCAGGTGCTCGCGGCGCGGCTGATGGGCTGGGACGCCTACGGGATCTTCGCGTCGGTCTGGGTCTGGACCGCGATGCTGGGCCACACCCTGACCCTCGGCCTGTCGCAGGGCGCCTGCCGGTTCGTGCCGGGCGATCAGGCGCAGGGCGACCTCGACCTCGCGCGCGGCTACATCCGGGCCGGCGCCCTCGTGACCGGCGGAGCGGCGCTCGCCGTCGCCTGCCTCGGCGCGGCGCTGCTCGTGCTCGAGCCGGACCTGTTCGCCCCCGCCTACTGGGCACCGATCCTGGTCGCGCTCTGCGTGATGCCGCTCTTCGCGCTCCAGGACTACCTCGAGGGCGTGGCGCGCAGCCAGAACTGGGTCGGGCTCGCCATCGCGCCGCCCTACCTGCTGCGCCAGACCCTGATGATGGCCTGCATGATCGCGGCGATCCTGCTCGGCGCGCCGCCCCGGGCCGAGGTCGCGATGGCCTGCATGCTGGTCGCCGCCGCGGTCGCGACCGCCCTGCAGGCCGCCCTCCTCGCCGCGCGGCTCCGGCGAGAGCTGCCGGCCGGGCCGCACCGCTACCGGTGGCGCACGTGGCTCGGCACGGGCCTGCCGATCGCCGCGATCGACCTCGCCAATGCCGGCTTCACCTTCGTCGACGTGATCGTGCTCGGCGCCCTGGTGAGCCCGGCCGAGGTCGGGATCTACTTCGCGGCGACCCGCATCCAGCAATTCGTGGTGTTCGTGCACTACGCGGTCAGCGCGGCGACGCTCCAGCGCTACAGCGCCGCCCAGGCGCAGGCCAACCGCTTCCTCCTCGCAGAGCTGGTCCGGCGCCAGGGCCGCCTGACGGCGGCCGCGACGCTCGTGGTCGGCGGCGCGATCCTGGCCGTCAGCCCCCTGCTGCTGGCCATGTTCGGGCCGGGTCTCGGCGACAGCGTGCCGATCCTGTGCATCCTGATCGCCGGCAGCGTCGGGGCGAGCCTGTTCGGCCCGGGCGAGGATCTGCTGACCATGCTGGGCGGGGAGCGGCTCTGCGCCGGCATCACGGCAGGGAGTCTCCTCGCCGCCGCCGGCCTGTGCCTCGCCCTGGTCCCGGCGCTCGGGACGCTCGGCGCGGCCGTGGCGGTCGCGGTGGCGAGCGTGGGCCGGGCCGCCCTGCTCGCGCGCGCCGCGGGGCGGATCCACGGGTTGCCGACCCCGGTCTGGGCCGCCGGAGCGGTCCGATGATCCCGGCGAGCCCCCTCCGCGCGCCGTCCGGAGCCGTCGTCACCCTCGGCGACGCGCCGGAGCCGGAGGCCTGGGACGCGCTGGTCGCGGCGGGCGCCGCGGCGCACCCGCACTTCTCCCGGCACGTCATCGAGGCCCATCGGACCGCCGGGCTGCTGCCGGCGGCCCTCCGCTACGTCACGGTCCGCGCGGGCGACCGTCTCGTCGGGCTGCTCCCGTACCGTGAGGCCCGGGACCTGACGGGCCTCGGCGGCCGGGTCCTGCGGCCCTTCCTCTCGCCTTACGTGACCGCCACGGCTCCCCTGGTCGCCGACGGTCCGGACCGGGCCGCGCACGCGCTGGCCCTGGTGGCCGGCCTCGAGGCCGCCTCCGGCGGATGCCCCTGGCGCTGGCCGCTGCTGCCGACCGGGGAGGGCGCCGTGCCGGAGATGCTCGCGGCGATGCGCGCGCGCGGCTGGGCCATCGGCACGGTGGCGGGCTTCGACCGCCCGGTCATGGACCGGCGCGCCGACCACGCGGCGTTCCTCGCCGACCATCCCGGCCGGGCGCGCTTCAAGGATCTGCGCCGCCGGGCGCGCCGCCTGTCGGAGACCGGAACCGTCGCCCACGCGTGCGCCACGGGCGGATCGGACCTCGCCCGCCTCGTCGCGGCCTTCCTCGACCTGGAGCGCGCCGGCTGGAAGGGGCAGGCCGGCACCGCCATGGCCTGCCGGCCCGAGAGCGCCGCGCTGGCCGAGGCGCTGTTCACCGCGGTTCCGGGCCCGGTCGCCGTCCGGGCCGACGCGCTGACCCTCGACGGCCGGCCTGTCGCCGTCAGCCTCGCCCTGGTCAGCGGCGGCACCGCGACCCTGCTGAAGACCGCCTACGACGAGGATCTGCGCGGCCACGCCCCGGGCCTGCTGCTCGAGGCCGAGATCGTGCGGGCCTGCCACGAGACCGGCTTCGCCGACCGGCTCGACTCGGCGACGCTGGAAGGATCGGCGCTGGAAGGTCTCTACCGCGACCGGGTTCCGGTCGCCGAGATCATCGCGGTCCCGCCCGGTCGACAGGTCATCTCGCTGGAGCGGCGCCTCCGGCTCGCCCGGTTCGAGCGGGACGCGCGCGCGGCCGCGAAGCGGGCCCTGCGGCGGCGCTAGGGCCGGTCCCGGTCGGGTTCGAGAGCGTGGACGGAGCCGCTGATCCCGGTCGAGACATCCGCGCCGTGCCCCTCTCCAGCACGGGAGAGGGGTATCGCGCCTCGCTCGGCTCTGGCCCGATCATCGCCGCCGTCGCGCATCGGGCGTGAGCGGGACTACCGGCCCCGGTACAGACCGTCGCCCTGCACCCGATCGTAGACGCCGTGCCCGGTCCGGGCACGATAGGCGCGGCCGGCGATCGCGCCGGGGGTCGGCGGCGTGCCGGGCTGCGCGAAGCTCGTCTCGGGCCGGTAGGCCGGCCCCCAGCCGATCTCCTCGTCGCCCGCGGGATCCTTGCCCGGGAAACCCGTGACGTAGCCCGTGCTCTGGGCGAGCGCGGGCCCGGCGGCGAGCCCGAGCAGGAGCGCCAGCGTGCAGCGGTACGTTGTCCTGGATCGCATCGGCCGTATCCTCCAGTCCGGTCCGCCGGGCGGACCACCTGCGGGGCAAACCCGGATCCGGAACGGAGGGTTTTCCGGCGTGTACTCATGCCGCGGGCGAGACGGCGGGCGGGCTGTTGGGAATTCCGGCCGGCCGCGGGGGCGGGCGATGATCGCGGAGGCGGGCGTCATGGACGACTGGAAGGCGGGGCTCCGGGCGGAAATGCGGGCCATCGACATCGCCACGGGCGAGGCGGCCTCGGCGCAGCTGCCGGACCTGCTGCGACGCCTGAGCCGGCATCAGGCCGGTCTCGGCGGCAACCCGGTCCTGTCGCTGTACCGGCGCTGGCGCATCCGGCGCCTGGCACGCGCCGTCGCGGACGCGCGCTGGCACGCGGAACAGGGCCGCCTCGCACGCCGCGGCGGGCTCGATCCGCGTCCGTGAACGGTCCCGCTCAGGCGGCGGAACGGCCCGCCCGCGGCGCCTCGCGCCTGACAATCGTGGAATCGGCCGTCGCGGAAGGGGCCGAGCCGGCCGGAAAGTTGGCCTCGCGCTCGGCCGGCGTGGCCGGCAGGCGGACGAGCACGATGGTGCCCACCGTCTCCTCGGAGCGGATCCGGAGCGAGCCGCCGTGGAGCTCGACCATCGAGCGGGTGATGGCGAGGCCCAGGCCCGAACCCTTGTGGCACCGGGTCATCTGCCGCTCGACCTGCGTGAAGGGCCGGCCGAGGCGGGCGAGGTCGGAAGTCGGGATGCCGATGCCGTTGTCCTCGATATAGAGGTGGGTGCACGCGCCGGCGCGGCGGCCCCGGACGGCGACGCGGCCGCCGGCGGGCGTGAACTTCACGGCGTTCTGCACGAGGTTGGCGAGGATCTGCCGGATCGCCTGCGGATCGGCCAGCAGCTCGAGGCCGGGCACGACGTCGACGCTGACGGTGATCGCCTTCTCGCGGGCGGCCGCCTCGACGGGCGCGAGGGCCGCGCTGATCGCGGTCTCGGCGGAGATCGCCCTGGGGCTCAGGCGCACGCGCCGGGCCTCGAGCCGGGCCATGTCGAGGATGTCGTCGATCATGGACAGCAGGTGCGAACCGCTCTCGCGGATGTCGCGGCAATACTCGGTGTAGCGCGGGGTGCCGAGCGGCCCGAGAACCGCGTTCTCCATCACGTCGGCGAAGCCGATGATGGCGTTGAGCGGGGTGCGCAGCTCGTGGCTCATATTGGCCAGGAACTCGGCCTTGGCCTGGTTGGCCGCCTCGGCGGCCGCCTTCTGGTCGAGGTAGCGCTCGGCGAGATCCGCGAGCTGCTGGGTCTGGAGTTCGAGGGTGCGGCGGGACCGTTTGAGGTCCTTGACGGTCTCGATCAGCTCGCGCTCGGAGGCGAGGAGCTGCTCCTGATTGCGCTTCAGGCTGGTGATGTCGGTCCCGACCGACACGTAGCCCCCGTCCTTCGTGCGCCGCTCGCTGATCTGCAGCCAGCGGCCGTCGGCGAGTTCCGCCTCGAAGGTGCGGGCGGCCATGCCGGTCAGCGCCATCCCGGCCTCGGGCGATTCCCGCCGGACCTGGGGCAGCACGCCGCGGCCCATCACGTCCGTGTAGCTCCGGCCCGCCTGCGCATCCTCGGGACTCAGGGCGTGGAGGTGGCGGAATTTCGAATTGCACAGGACCAGGCGGTTGCCGGTATCCCAGAGCACGAAGGCTTCCGAGATCGCCTCGACGGCGTCGCGCAGGCGCATGTCGGCCGCGGCGTTGGTCTCCTCCAGGGCCCGCTGCTCGCTGATGTCGTTGGCGATGCCGACGAGGTGGCGGCCGCCGTCGGCGGCGTCCGCCACGACCTCGGCGCGGGCGCGCAGCCAGACGTAGGCCCCGTCGGCGCCGCGCATGCGGAAGGCGTGGTCGATATGCGTCTGGTTGGCCGCGAGCCCCCGGGCGAGGCTGTACAGGTCGCCGTCGTCGGGATGGACCAGGCCGTTGACGTCCCCGAACGAGAGGTACTCGTGCTGCCGCCTGTAGCCGAGCAGCGTGTACATCGAATCGGACCAGTAGATCCGGCCGCGCGCGATGTCCCAGTCCCACAACCCGCAAGCGCCCCGGCGCAGGGCGGTCTCCAAGCGGCCGCGGATCTGCTCGCGGGCCCGGTCGGCGCGGGCGGCCTGGCGGGTCTGCAGGCCGTAGGCCAGTCCGACTCCGACGATCACGATCGCGGCGGCGGCGATCAGGACGATCTGGTCGCGGGTCCGGGCGCTCCAGCCGCGCAGCAGCGGCTCGATGGGCTGGAGCACCGCCACCTGTCCCGCGCCGCCGGGCAGGCTGTGCACCGCGGCGAGCACGCTCTCGCCGCCGGGAAGCTCGAGGGCCATCGCGCCGGCGCGCTCGCCGAGGCCGGAGAGCGGCTCGCTCTCGCCGAGCACCGCCGAGAGGGTCGTGCGGTCGGCCGGCAGCGGCGGATGGGCGGCGACGATGCGGGTGTCGGGGCGGACCACCAGCAGGCGGCGGCCGGGATGCCGCTCGCTCTCGGGCATCAGGGCGCGCAGGTCCTCCGCCACGGTGCCGGCCGGATCCACCGCCCGCGCGGCCAGACGGGCGAAGCCTTCGACCTCGGCCTTCGCGCCCGCCAGGATCTCGGCACGCTGGCCCTGGATATGGAGGGTGGCGAGCCCGACGAGGCAGGCCAGGAACACCGCCAGCGTTCCCGGCACGGCGTAGCGCAGCCAGCGCTCGGCCTGGCCGAGCCGCGGATCCCGGCTCCGCATGGGCCACGAGATCGTGAGACTCGAATCCGCACGCGCGGAGAAGGAAGCGGAAGCCGCCTCCGGCATGGCCGAACCTCGCCCGTGGGAACTGTGATCCGGTGTGGGCACCCGGCCCCCGAAGGCCCCCCGAATCTGACTGAATACAATCACTTCGGGGGGCAGTTTGTCCACGGATTTTTTACCATAATGGCTTGACGGAACCCAGGTGTTGCCTGGGAGCCCGAGAATCGATTTCTACCGCAGGTTCAGACGGTTAGCCGCCTCCGAGGGTGCGCGCGAGGATGTCGGCGGTGTCCCGGGAAAGCCCCGGGATCGCCTTGATCCCATTCAGCATTTCGACCGCTTTGGCGCCGCGTGATTTTTCCAGCCGGCGCCAGGATCCGAAGGCCGTGAGGAGCCGTGCGGCCACCTGTGGGTTGGTCGAATCGAGTGCCGCGACCGTCTCGGTCACGCGGGCGAATCCCGCCCCGTCGCGCCGGGCGAACTGGGTCGGGTTGCCGAACGCGAAGCTCCCGATCAGCGCCCGCACGCGGTTCGGGTTGGTCATGGTGAAGGCCGGGTGTTCCTGCAGCCGCGCGATCCGGTCGAGGGTGCCGGGCTCGGGGATCTGGGCCTGGAGGGCGAACCACTTGTCGAGGACCAGGGGCTCGTCGGCGTAGCGGGCCGCGAACTCCGCGAAGGCGGCCTCGCGGGTCTCCCCCGGGATCAGCGCCAGCGTGCCGAGGGCCGCGAGCCGGTCGGTCATGTTGGTGGCCTCGGCCAGCCGCGCGGCGGCGCGGGCGGCGCCCTCCCGGGGATCGCCGGCGGCGACCAGGTCGAGGGCCGCGTTGCGGAGCGACCGGCGCCCCGCCGAGGCGGCGTCGGGGCTGTAGGGCGCACCGGCCACCGTCGCGAGCGCCGCGTCGATCGATTCGAGCCGCGGCCGCAGGGCCTGGCCCAGACGCGCCCGCAGGTTGAATCGCGCCCGGTGGATCGCGTCGGGATCCACGTCGGCCGGCACCGCGTCGGCGGCCTCGCCCTCGCTCGGCAGCGCCAGGACCAGGGCCGCGAAGGCCGGGTCGGCCAGGGCCTCGTCTTCGAGGAACTGGCCGAGTGCCGCGGCGAACGCCTCCGTCCGATCGGCGTCTGGCTCGAGGATCAGCCGCAAAGCGACGTCCTGCGCGGCCTGCCAGCGGTTGAACGGGTCGCTGTCCTGCGCGAGGAGCCGCATCCGCTGCGCGTCGGTCAGGGCGAGGTCGAGCCGCACCGGGGCGGAGAAGTCGCGCAGGAGCGAGGGGACCGGCTCCTCGGCGACCGCGTCGAACACGATCTCGGCCTCGGGGCGGTCGAGCACGTAGACGCCGTCCCGCACGTCCGGGCAGGTCGCGCCCGCCAGCGGCCCGGACGCCCCGACCAGCCCGAGGGCCACGGGGATCACCAGGGGCGGCCCGTCGGACTCCCCGCCGCCGCCGGGCAGGCTCTGGGCGAACCGGAGGGTGTAGCGGGCGGCGGCCGGATCGTACGCGGCCGCGACGGCGAGGCGGGGCGTGCCGGGACGCTCGTACCAGCGGGCGAAGGCGCCGAGATCGCGCCCGGTCACCGCCGCGAAGGCCGCCAGGAAGTCCTCGACGGTGGCGGCGCGGCCGTCATTGTCGGCGTAGTACCGGTCCATGCCGGCCCGGAAGGCCTCGGGACCGATCAGCGTCCGCAGCATCCGGACGATCTCGGCGCCCTTGTCGTAGACGGTCGCCGTGTAGAAGTTGTTGATCTCCGCGTAGGCCCGCGGCCGCACCGGGTGCCGCAGCGGCCCGGCATCCTCGGGGAACTGGCGCGCCCGCAGGGAGCGCACCTCGGCGATGCGGTGCACCGGCCGGGAGCGCATGTCGGAGGAGAATTCCTGGTCTCGGAAGACCGTGAGACCCTCCTTCAGGCAGAGCTGGAACCAGTCCCGGCACGTGACGCGGTTGCCAGACCAGTTGTGGAAGTACTCGTGCGCGATGATCGCCTCGATCGCCGCGTAGTCGCCGTCGGTCGCGGTCTCGGGACTCGCCAGGACGTATTTGTCGTTGAAGATGTTGAGGCCCTTGTTCTCCATGGCGCCCATGTTGAAGTCGGACACCGCGACGACGTTGAACACGTCGAGGTCGTAGGCGCGGCCGAAGGCGGTCTCGTCCCAGGCCATGGAGCGGATGACGGCGTCGAGGGCGTAGCCCGCCCGGTCTTCCTTGCCGGGCTCGACGTAGACCGCGCAGGTGACGGGGCGGCCCTCCATCGTGGTGAAGCGCGTCTCGACCTTCCCGAGCCGGCCGCCCACGAGGGCGAACAGGTAGGCGGGCTTCGGGTGGGGATCGTGCCAGATCGCGAAGTGGCGGTCCGGCCCGGCCGCGCCGGTCTCGACGGGATTGCCGTTGCCGAGCAGGACCGGCGCCTCGGCCCGGTCGGCCTCGATGCGCGTGGTGTAGACCGACAGTACGTCCGGCCGATCGAGGAAGTAGGTGATCCGGCGGAAGCCGTCCGCCTCGCACTGGGTGCAGTAGACGCCGTTCGACCGGTAGAGGCCCATCAGCTTCGTGTTGACGGTCGGATCCACCTCCGTGACGAGGCGCAGCGCGAAGGGCCGCTGCGGCGGATCGCGGAGGATGAGGCCGGACGGCGTCGCCGCGTAGGAGTCGGGCGCCAGCGGCGCGCCGTCGAGCGCGACCGAGACCAGCCGGAGATCGTCGCCGTCGAGGGTGAGCGGTGCCGCCGGCACGCCGGCCGGGTTCGGCCGCAGCGTCAGCGTCGCGTCGATGCGGGTCGCGTGCGGGTCGAGACGGATGTCGAGGTCGACGCGATCGATCAGGTAGTCGCTGGGCCGGTATTCCTCGAGGCGGATCAGCGGCGGCGTCTCGGTGCGCATTCGGCTCACTCCGGGTGCGGGGCGGGCCCGTTCTGGTCCCTCGGAGCGCGCGGCGCAACGATCGGAGCCGTCGAAACGGCCGGCGTGGCGCGGTCCTCGCCCGGCTCAGAGCCCCGGGGCGGGGCGGCCCTCCGCGCGGAGCGGCCGCTCGAGGCCGACCCTGTCGAGCGTGGCGGACAGGCGGGCGCGGACGAACGGCTCGGCCCAGCGCATCACGGCGTAGCTCAGCAGGAGCATGGCGCAGCACGCGGCCACGAGCGCCGCGTAGGGCGGAACCCCGCCGCCGACGAGGCGGTGGATCAGGGCGGCACCGTTGACGTTGTGCAGGAGGTAGAGCGGGTAGGTCATCAGTCCGAGCCGTCGGGCCAGCGCGCAGCCCCGCTCGCCGAGCCGCACGCGGAGCCACGCGTTGCCGCGCACGCTGGCCACGATCATCAGGACGCAGCCCGCGAAGACGAGGCGCGGGAGGAGCGGATCCTCGCTGCGGCCCATCTGGAACAGGAACGACCCGGCCGCGTCACCGATCTCGACGAGCGCCCCGACGGCGCAGACGGCGATCACGCAGAGCCGACCGGCCGTCGGCCCCTTGACGAGCGACAACCACAGGAAGACGCCGAGCGCGAAGAAGCAGCCGTGGCGCAGGAGCGTCAGCTCGGCCACGCGGTTCGCCGCCAGGGCGGGGAGGTTCGGCACGGCCAAGGTCGCGACCCAGAAGAGGGTGCTCACACCGCCGACCGCGGCGCAGACCGGGCCGATGCTCCGGAATCGCCCGAGCCGCAGCAGCGCGAAGACGAGTGCGTAGAAGGCGATCTCCACGCCGAGGGTCCAGTAGACGCCGTCCAGCCACGGCTCGACTGGAACGAACAGGACGCAGTCGAGATAGGCCCGCAGCACGTGCCGACCGGACCCCATGCGGCCGATGGCGAGCGAGACCAGGGCGGTGAGCGTGGCGCAGATCCAGACCGCCGGCACGAGGCGCAGGATGCGGCTGCGCAGGAAGGCGCGCGGGGTCGCGTGCTCGGCCGAGTAGGCGATCACGAAGCCCGAGATGACGAAGAACAGCTCGACCCCGATCCATCCGAACCACGTCCAGGCGAACAGGCCGGGGTAAGCTGCGGCGGAGTCGAAGGCGCGCCCGGCCGTCGAGAGCGGCGCCTGCCACGCGTAGGCGCCCAGATGAAAGACCATGACCAGCATTGCGGCGAGGAATCGCGCCGCATCGAGACCGATCATCTGTGCATCATGCCTGCCGCCCTCGGATCCCTGCGTCCTCATCACGGCCCCCGACGTTCGAAACCGCTCTCTTCATCCCGCGGGATAAGACGAATCCGTCGCGACCGGGCTACATCTTGCTGGGTAAGCCGCGCCCATACTTTCGGCCGAAGGGTCTCTCCTCCGGCGGATCGGGAGTTCGCGGCGGGACCGACGGGACGCACGCGGCGCGAGGCCCGCCGCCGGGCCGACGATGCCGGGGGCTGCCGAAACGCCCGCCCGGTCGGCTCGACGGGGTCCGACCGCGCGAACGCCCGGGCCCGATTGTCCCGAGTCTGTATCGGACGGCCTTCTCACCGCCGGAGCGGCCGCTAGCTAGCGGGGCGAGTCAGCCGGAGCGGGCCGGTGGCCCGTCTTCGAAGAGAACAGGACAGGATCCGATGGAATTTCTGCACACAATATTGTGATGATTTTATTTGCCGTGCATTTGATCTTACTTCGCGGCATCTTAGATCACGCGGGCGCACCTGAGGTCATTTGGGTGCACGAGATTGCTTACTACTTGCTTGCTATTGACTTACCCCCTGTAGAGGTCGGCGGGAGAGGAGGTTACAAGCCGGGACGAGGTTGCTTCCGCTGCAGTTCAGGCCGCGGACACGCCTCCCTACCCGAAGGATCACGCCCTGATGCGAATCGTTGTCTACGCCGATGGCGGCTGCTCGCCCAATCCTGGCCCGGGTGGATGGGGGGTCGTCATCTCAACGCCGCAGGGCCCAGTGGATCTATGCGGCGGCGAGCCTAACAGTACGAACAACCGCATGGAGCTGACTGCAGCTATCGAGGCACTGAAGCATTTCCCTGAAGGCGCGCAAATCGAGATGCGCTGCGACAGCCAGTACGTGGTCAAATCCGTCACCGAGTGGATGAGCGGCTGGAAGGCCAAGGGCTGGCGCAACTCGAAGGGCGCGGTGATGAATCTCGACTTGATGCAGCGCCTGGACGAACTTGCTAGCCAGCGTGATGTGCAGTGGACGTGGGTTCAGGGCCACGCCGGAGACCCACTCAACGAACGGGCAGATCGTCTCGTGACGCAAGGCAGGCACGAGATACGCAGCCGCTCAGATCATCCTTCTTCGTCCCCAAGTCCTGCCGCGAAAATTCCTAATGCAATTATGCCTCCGGCAATTAGCAGGCAAGCGATGGCGGCATTTCGACAAATGTCCTTTCTGGCTGACACGCTGCTAGCGCATGAAATTCTGCGCGCAGCCAAACAGTCTGGCACCGGTGAAGCAGCTTTCCTCGAGGATTGCATCAGGTTTGTCCTCGCGCTCGGCCCGGCGGAGACTGCCCGCCTACGCGCGAGTATGAAACCCGATTCGGACTCGGCCGCATAAGCAATCGTGGCTTCAGTCATTCGCAGGACGGCTCTACCCATCGAATTATCCCATCTACGAGGTCGAGGTGGTCGGGGTCGCTCGACTTTGCCCGCGCTCGTGGACCCGTCGCATATGGAGAACGCGCTGCTGAGCCTCTGCATCAACGCCCAGGACGTGATGCAGAAGAGTGGACGCATTAATGCCCCGGCTCAAGGACGGGGCGCGTCGGTCCGATTGCTTCGGGACGAGGACCACGCCCAGCTCTGCCGGCTCGCCGGGACCGCCTACAGTGCGATAGGGGCGGCGCCAGCGGCCGATGACGCCTGACGTGCCCCCCTGCCTCGCGGCCCTGGAAGCCGCTGAGCTAGCCGAGGAAGCCGCTGCGCGGGCCGCCGAAGCGCTTCGTGCGGTTCTGGCGGTCGACGCCCGTCCCGGCGCAGCCATGATCCCCCTGACTCAGGCCTGCCGCGCAGGGGGCGTGAGCAAGGATGCCGGGTTAAAACAGGCCCGCCGCGGTCTGGTCCGCAAGATCGCCGGCCAGTGGCACGTGCCGGCCGACGCGGTGCCGAGGTCGTAGCAACGGCATGATACGCGGCCTGGATGATCACCCCTTCGGCGAGAACATCTGGGCGAGCCCCTTCATGAGACCTTGAACGAGCGTGCCGATCCCTTGGGCTAGACTTAAGAAGGGGGCGACGTGCTCGAAGATCTTGGCGTCCAGCTTCTTCATATTTTCGGTGCGATCCGCGGTTGGATAGACCGAGCGGAAGTGCAGATATGCCCGAAAGACCTGCGACCAAGCTTCATCCGTGCTGATCGTCTCTGGCTTGTCTTCGCTGAAATGCTTCAGCCAATTCTTGTCAGTCCGCAGCAGTCTCCCAGCTTCGTCCGGAGAGCATTTCCCGACTTTCGCGAGGATCTGACGGTGCATCTCGAACATCGACGCACCCGGCTTCATCCGCGGCATGCCGTCTTCGGCGGCGCCGGCCAGCGTGATCGCGCAAGCGAGCCGCCCGTCGAGCCAATGGCCGATCGCGGCATCGACCATCTCGGCCGCAGCTTCCTGACGCGTGAGGATCGGCATGCCCGTCAGTCCTCACGCCTGCGCTGCTTCGCGCTTCCTTGCCTCGATCGTGGCCGGCAAGGTGAAGGCCACGTCGAGGAACTGACGGACGAACTCGACCATCTCGCGCGCTTCGGCGGCCGTGCCCCCGAGCTCGTGCACAGCCTCGTTGCCCGCCGTGCGCGTCGCATGCGCCCAGTCGGCGATGCCCTGGGTGATGAGGCCTTTGGTGCGTAGGTCGTCGATCCGGCCGCGCAGATCTCTTCCCGTAGCGCCCAGGCGCTTCACGCTCATTTCCAGAACGGATCGGCAGGTCGTGATGATGATGGCTGGCGAACGCCCTTCCGCCAGAAGTGCCTGAGCGTCGCGGAAGTACTCGTGAATTTCGGCTGGCCAGTGCGGGTCGATCTCGGGCCTCGCCGGAAGCGGTAGCGCTTCGACCAGCGTTATGAGGCTGCCGCCACCAAACAACCCCGAGGACGCCTGCAGACTTTCCCGAATATTGTGGAGATGCCGCTGCTTGGCCGTGAACAGGAAAAACGAGGGCCGCCCGCACAGCGGGCACAAAGCGGTCCCGTAGCCAGTCACGTCGGGGCCATCCCCATCATCGGTATAGACCACTGCCCGAACGGACAAACCGGGTTGCCTCAGCGGCGGTAGGATGTCGCGAGCCTCGTACTCGGCCACGTGAACAAACCCGAAATCTACTACCTGCTGACACCGACCGCACCGTCCCCGCTTCTGAAACATTTCCTGAGTTCCTGATGACCGACGCTGTCGCCGTAGCGGACACGATACACGGGCTTGTGGCCGGACCGAACGTGAGCCTTTCGGTCGTGCTGGCCGAGATTGATGCGCTGCGCCGTCGCCACGGCGACGAGTTGGTGGTGACCGCGCTCGCGACCGAAATGATGACCGCTTCTGCCCTTCCTCGTCGCGCGGACGGCGCCGGGCGGACCGCTGAACTGCTAGGGGAGCGGCTTGGCCCGAGCGATGCGGTATTCGAACTGCTATGGCTGCCGATATCCGTTGCGCCGAGAGACCGACGCATTGACCTCCGCGCCAAGCGCTGGGTCGCCGGACGCGAGCGCCTGCGGGTCTATATCTTCACCCAGTGCAAGTGGTGCGAGGGCGGCACGGCCCGGAACCCCGCGCCGTGCTGGCGAGCGCTGCCGCGGGGTTGGACGGCGACGCACTGGCGAGAGGCAGCGCCAGCGCCGGGTCCATGAGGCGCGCGCCGAGACTTAGTCGCCGACCGCCCAGCTAACTAGGTGATCGGTCACCGCCTGTTCGTCCAGGCCGACGAGATCGAGGTCGCTACCAGTCGACACGACACCCGCGCGGACACGCTTGACATCGAACGTCTGGCCGCCGCTGACGGTGATTTGACGGCCATCGTGTTGGTTCTTCGAGGCGTGCAGAACGCCATCCTCAAGGCGGGTATCGAGCGGGATCGACCACTTGTCCCGGAAGGCGTCGAGCTTTCGGTAGAGGGTGTGAAGCAGCTCGTGGTCCGCCCCGCGCTGCTTGCGCGCCGCGTCATTGGCGGCCGTCTTCTCCGCCTTCAGCTTCTCGAAGGCGGCATCGAAATCGAACATCGGATCCTCGCTGTGTGCGGCGCCCGCCCTGCGGCGCGAGCGCGTCGACGCCGATCATGCACACCCGGCCCGTGAATGCACGGGCACCTCACCGCCACCTGCGCCGGAGCCCTTCGCCATGAGCGAGAACGACAACGCCGCGATCGATCTGGTCGCGAAACCACGACCATCACGGCCGCCCTGCGCACGAGCGGGCTGTGCGCGACCGCGCTGTTGGACGGCCCCTCGAACGGAAGGCGCTTTTGCAGCTATGTCACCGAGACCTTGGTCCCGGTGCTGCACCCTGGCGATATCGTCGTCATGGACAACCTGCCAACCCACCAGGTTGCGGGTGTGCAGGATGCGATCGAGGCTGTAGGGGCTCGGCTGCTCTACCTTCCGTCCTACAGCCCTGACTCCAACCCGATTGAACAGGCCTTCGCAAAGCTGAAGGCGCTGTTGCGCAGTGCGGTGGCGCGAACCATCCCAGACCTCTGGGACGCCATACAGCGCAGCCTATCTCGCTTTGCGCCAGCTGAATGTCGAGTCTACCTTGCCGCTGCAGGATACGATGCAATCTGATCGGATGCCGGTCTAATAGCGACACTGCTATTCCTCTCCTCGATCATCCAACCTGAGCCCGCATCCATCGAACCCCAAGTCGAACAACGGGTTAGCCCATTTGGCGCTCGATCAAGGATCGACCCAACTATCTAATTTGTCCTCTATCGCGCGAAGCTAGGGTGTCGGTGCCGGCTCGGCTCCACTCTCCAGGTGGGCCGACCGGGCCGCCGGAAGGTATCGGTACAGGGTCGAGGCCGTCACCCCGAGCCGCCCGGCAACCGCGCTGACTGTCAGCGTCCCGTCCCGCAGCAGTACCTTCGCCACGTCGATGTCCGCCGCGCTTAACACCTTTGGCCGCCCACCGAGCCTGCCCCGTGCTCGTGCCGCCAGCAGCCCGGCCATCGTCCGTTCGCGGATGATCGAGCGCTCGAACTCCGCAAGCGCCCCAAAGATGTGAAATACGAGCTTGCCCCCGGAGGTCGTCGTATCGATCGCCTCGGTCAGAGAGCGGAGCCCGATCCCCCGGCACTCCAGGTCGTCGAACGTCGCGATCAGTTGGCTCAGCGAGCGCGCCACCCGGTCGAGCTTCCACACGACGAGCGTATCCCCCGTCGACACCGAGGCCAACGCCGCCTTCAACTCCGGCCTGTCACGCTGCGCCCCCGACGCCTTCTCGACGTACAGCCGATCGCACCCGGCGCGTTCTAACGCGTCGACCTGAAGCTCCGGGTTCTGGTCCTGCGTTGACACCCGCGCGTAGCCGATCAGCACGTCCATCTCCGTGTCTCACACGCGGGCCGTCCCCGCTTCCGCGCCCGTTTTCTCGGAGACAGTTTCAGGAGCCAACGGAGCCTGCGTTGACCCTGCCGCGATCCGCCCGGACGCCGGTCGCCGAAAAACGCTGGTTTGCCTGAGACCGAGCATCACACGGGTCTGGCGGCGGCGTTCGACGGGAGAATAGCGATGGGACGCAAAAGCGGGTTCGTGGCGTTGGTTCTCTGGGGGTGTGGGTTGTTCCTGCTGTGCGGCCTGCACCGGTTCTATACCGGGCGGACGAAGACCGGGGTGCTATGGTTATTCACGCTCGGCCTGTGCGGGATCGGGCAGCTGATCGATCTGTTCCGCCTCGGCGATATGGTCCGGGTGGCCAACAGCGAGGGCGGTCGTGGCGGTGGTGGCCGGCAGTTCGCCCCGTCGAGCACGGTCGCCCCGGTGTTCAACGTCACGGTGAACGCCGTGCCCGGTGGGGTGATGCCGACGATGGCCGAACAGATCGCGAGCGGTACGACATCCCTTCTCCCCCGGCGATGAGGACGGCATGAACCACAGCGCGACACGAGTAGGCTTGTTGTCGCTGGCAGTAGCGTGCGCTCTCGCCGGCGGCCCCGCCCAAGCGACGGCGGACGGCCCGGATCGGTTCGCGGTCCGGGACGTGCGGGCGGACGATACTTTGGCTTTGCGAGCGCAGCCAAACGCGAGCGCGCGGAAGATCACCGGGCTGCCGCCGCAGACCCGTAGCCTGGAGAACCTCGGCTGCGTGGACGGGAAGACCGGGCAAGCGCCGGCAGACATCGGGCCAGCCCGCAATCAGCTCTGGTGCAGGGTCCGCATCGGCAGCTTCGTCGGCTGGGCGTCCGCACGGTTCCTGCGCGAGGACGCCGAGGTGCTGAAGCCATACAGCGTCTCCGACGCCCCAATGGGTCCCGAGGGCTTCGTCGCCACCTCCACAGCGATCGAGAAGACGGCGGCGGGCGACGGGCGCTGGAAGGTTCTCACGCAGACAGTCATCAGCCAGTCCAAGACGGGCGACGTACCGAACGAGGTGACCGTCACGTCGCAGCTCGTCGACTGCCGCCCGGGGCGCTCGGAGGTGATCCGACTGACCGGCGATCCCCCAGGGTACTCAACCCGCATCGAGGACAAGCAGGGTTCCGGCGTCGAACCTGCCCGGTCTGACTTCGACGAGAACAACCTCTGGTGGTTCGCGTGCCGGGGTGTCATGCGCCGTCATTGATGATGCGAAGTCGTCAGCGCAGTTAAGCATGTCCTGAAAACGAGGGTTTGCACGAAGCTGCTCGTTTCGACAATGCCAAGCTTGGTTTTTGAGCTGCTTTCCGGAGACAGTTTTACGAGGTCGCCCCGTTGAGCTCTGGGGAGGATGGAGGAGGGTCCGCCGCGTCACGAAGCGCGGAGGAAGGAAATGGGCATCACGATCAAGGAGCTATCGGAACGGGCAGGGGTGAAGATCCCGACGATCCGGTACTACGAGCGGCAGGGGCTGCTGCCGGAGCCCGAGCGGACGGTAACGGGGCAGCGGCGGTACGGATCGCTCGACGTCGCCCGTCTGCGGTTTGTCCGGCTCGGCCGGGGACTAGGCATGGAGATCGGCGAGATCCGCGCGCTGATTGAGATGGTGGGAGAAGGCAACGGCGAGGAGATCGGCGTGGCAGCCGTGGCCATCTCCGAGCGGGCCGAGCGGATATTGGCGTTCTGCGTAGGTCTGCGGTCAGTGTCGGGGGAGATCATCGCCGGGGCGATCGACGAGGCGGGTGCGTTCGATCGGCTCATGGCAGGGGAGGGGGCGAAGGTTGCGGAGCCGGTAGATACCCCTACCGCGCCGAACCCGGATGCAAGCGAGGCGCCTAAGGGTCAGAGCGGCCAACCCATAGATGCGACCGTGGCCCAGGGAGAGGCATCAACGGCAGTCGAGCGGGCCGCGGAAGAACTTACGGCCGAGGCGGCAACGGAAGGGGATGGGCCCGAGACACAGTTTTCTAAGCCGAAACGCAAAAGGACCCGCGCAAAGTCCTGATGGGTAGGATGGCGGTGTCCCCGCCATCCAGCTCTTCGAGACAACTTCGGATTTACTTCAGCGTCATCAGATAACCGATACCAAGTGCTGTTGCAGCAGCGATGCGCGTTCTATACTGCGCCGCACAAATTAGTCCCTATTGTTAGTACATGTTCTATAAACTATTGACACTAAACGCCTTCTCTTGAAGTGCTGATTTGAATTTGGTACGACATCTCGCCCGACGAGAGATGGGCCGCACGTAGCCGTACAAATGTAGCGACTCCGGCGGCGATAAAACCTAAAGTTTTCGGCGAGCGATACCGGTTATTCGACTGGCAATTTAACTTTAGCCGCGCTGAAAATGTGTCTCAGCGGAGCCATGATTATGCGCAGGTCAAAGAAATTGCGCTGAATAGACATTCTCTCCAACAGCAACAGCTTCGATAATGACCAAACAATCTATCAGCCCCGCAAGGGCCTACACCGAAGAAGAGTGGTACGAGGTTTCGCACGTGAGCGAAACCTCGACCACCTCTGACGATATCGAAGCGGCGGTAGACCCTGGGAGTGCTGCGGCGAGCGCTACCAGCGCGCGCCCCGCCGGCACGAACGCGGTCACGCACGCCGCCCAGGGTCGAGACGATCGAAGTCATTCTGCCCCCCGGTCGTCTTACCTCCCACTGGTCGCTTACGAGGCGGCACTGAACGGCCGGCGACCTGCCGACAGCGGTGTCGTGACCGAGCCCGCAAAAAGGGAGGATGAGCCCCCGGCGGATGCGGATTGGGAGGCGCTCCTCATGGACGCCTTCGGTTTCTTGCCTTCGACCCACGCTGCTTCCTCGACACATCCGGCGGGGGCAATCGACCATTCCCTAGGCAGAGGTCGAGAAGCAGCCACACAACACCCCCGGTTAGGGGCTTCCCAGTCGGTATCGGGGGGCGACGATGCCGAGGAGCCATGGACGGATGAGGACATTGAGGCGTTCTTCAGAAAAGCCATCACTAAGCCGACGCCTCCGAGCGCGACCGCACCTACCAAGCCGACAGTCCTCCCGCCGATTCGGGTGACGAGTGGCCTACGTGCGCTTGCTGAAGCCGCCCGCAGCGTCCGAGACGCCGAAGAATCTGCTGAGATGGACGCGAAGGCCACATCCCGCCGCCGGGGCAAAGGCCGCAAGACGCGCGTCGTCACCGCACTGCGACGCTTCATCGATGAAGATCCCCGTTACCAAGGGGCTAGGGATACCGTCGCGGAGACGCGCCGCCGCTACGATGAGATCCTGACTACTGCTGCTTCGAATCAGCACAAGGTCGAGGCCGCTCAAAGGGCCTACGCCGAGAGCATCGAGCTCGAGATCGATTTTCATCTCTCTCATCTCGCGTCAGTCGCGGACCGGATCGACAGGTGCGGCGCCTACGGAGCGTTTGCTTGCGGGTCGTACTGGTGCGCCCATTGCCGCAACCGGTACGCCGCGCGCCTGATCGAGGACACCCGGCCGCAATTGGAGCAGCGCTACGGCTCCGACCTCGAGCAGGCTAGGACCAACCTTCTACACGTCACGATCCTCAATGAGATCGTTCTTCCAGACCCCGACCTCGATCGAGAGCACATCGCGGACTTCGCCGCGTCCATCGTCCGGCGCGATGCTCGCGAGATGCTCGGCTACCTGCGTCGTTGGCAGGAGGACCGCCGTAGCGCGATGTCGGCTGCGTTGGTTAAACGTGGACTGTGTCTGGCGCTGGCAGAGGATTGGATTGGGCTCCACGACCGGGACAGACGCTTCTACCACCCCGACAACGTCACGACTGATGCCGACCGACTCATTGGGTGGAACGAGGTCATCGAGGAGGCGCGGCACCGTTTTAAATCTCGGCGCAAGCGACCGGACCTCGAAGTGACCGACCTCATCTCCTGCCGCGATGACGACAGGTACGAGGCATATTTGTGGCAGTTGCGCCGGGCAAATCCACTCGACCGAGAGGACATCATTACGCTCGCCCAGGGCTTCCAGTGCATCTACCGTGAGTTCACCGGGATCACGAAAACCAATTACCCCGAGCGACTTAAGTTCAAGAGTTCCATCGAGAAGGTGATGAAGCGCGAGCGGAAGAAGCTCTACCGCATCATCAAGGAGGATCAGCTTCCTGGCATCGCCGTGACCGGCATGTTCGAGTTGGAGCTCGTCGACCTCCGCCACGCGATCGGTGGAGACCACCAGCACAGCATCAAGGCGAAGACTCTGCGCGTCCTCGCCACACAGGAGCGTAAGCCGCCGAAGAAGCGCAAGAAGGACGAGAAGATATCATCCGAAACGGAGCGGCGCCGGATGAAGCTCAGCGCAAGGATGCGTCTGCTCGATGAGGCGCGTGCACGGATCGCCGCCAACAAGGATCTGCCGGAGGTCGACTTCCCCGGGCTTCGGTACGCCGTCCTCCTTCACATGCACGTCCTCATCGACCTCAATGGGACGCCGCGCGAGGATCTCGAACGGTGGCTTGACGGCAATGGAAACAGTAAGAGGAAATTCAATGGTCAATGGAAGTTACCACATCAGGTGATGGTCAAGGGTGTGTACGAGAATAAGCCGGTTGACGACAGCATTCGAGACATCAGCTTCTATGCGATCAAGGCACCTCTCACGTTCAATTACGAGAACACCGCACCGAAGCGCGACGAGGATCTGCCGGAGACGGACCCCCGACACTTCTCCGATGAAGCGCTCGCCATACTTGCGTGGCTGCAACAGGGGATCGGGCACGAGAGGCTGAGGATCGCGATCAACTGGCCCGGGGCAGAGCAGGAGAAGCGCGGCCCCAAGCCCAAGTACATGCCAATCTTAAAAATGACCGAGGACGAGCTGGACGAGGCGCTTGCTGCACGCGGGTCGAGCTTGCCCAGGCCGCCGGCCGGCGAGACCGACATCGGCTTCTTGTTCGAAGAGGCAGGGGAGGGCCCTCGGGCCACTCATTTCCCCGAGGCGAGCACATCGGCTGCGGGTGAGGGGGATGCCTCAGGGGCTACGGACGATCAGGATCCACCTGATGGGCCTACGTCGGATCCAGGCAATCGGGGTGAGGCCAGAAGGGAGTAATACGATACTGCTTCCTTCATTCAGAACGATCAAGGCGGCGGCAGGCCCGACCATAAGCTAGGTAGGACAGGGCGTTAGCTCCCGTTCCAGATCTCCGGCAGAGCCGCTCCATACGGCCTACTGTCTAATTCGCTCCCCCCGATCGCCCAGAATATTAGGGCGACCAACCAACCCATCGCGATGATCCAGACCTCGCTGCCCAAGCAGCGAGAACGGCCGAGCCTTGCCTCGGATGATCGGGTCATCGCGTCCTCAACCGGAGGCTGCCATGACCATAGACCCGACACGCATCGACAAGGAGCACCTTCGCGAGATCCGGCACAGCGTCGCCCGAGCGTATGACATCGATCTCCACCGGCAGTACGGCGAGCGCGCTGCCGCCGGCCTGCTCATCCCGCCTGATCAACGCCGAGAGGGCAGCGCTGACGTCTCGACCCTCAAGCGCAAGCGGCGTGCTGCCAAGATCCCCCATGTTCCCCTCGGGGATGGCTCGGTCGCCTACCTCGGGATGATGCTCTGCGACTTCCTCGTATTCGGCGAGCGCTCCGTCCTGCTTTGGGGTGGCGAGGATCCCGGCATCATTGCTCCTGGTCCGGAGGGTGGCCCTGCTCCTCAACATCGAAATGGGGGAGGGCGGGAGCAGGTAGCTATGACGGGAGCGTCCGATGGGCCGGTACACCAAGCGTGAGCACGCAGCGGGCAAGTTCTGGCTCGACAAACGCCCGAATAGCCCTGCTTGGTGCATCTGCTGGATGGAAGGTCGACAGCTGCGGCGCAAGTCGACCGGAACCGATGACCTCGACGCGGCCATCCGGGAGCTCAAGGCACACTATCTCGCCGGGGATACGCCCGACGTTCAGGACGTCACCCGGGTGCCGATCGCGGACATCGTTCAGGCCTACTACCTCCAGCATGGTCAGCACCTGACCTCCCGGAAGTGGCTGAAGTACGCCATTGATCACTGGGTGCGGTTCTACGGCGAGTCGGAAAGCGTATGGGCTGCGACCCGCCCAGCGCGGATCGAGCGGTTCATCGACGATCTCCGTCGGCGCGAGCTCAAGCCCTCCTCGATCAACAATGTGCTGACGGCGGGCAAGGCGGCGCTCAGCCGATCGTGGCGGCGTGGCGAACTTACACGCCAAGTCCATGTGCCGAGTGTCAAAGTGACGAAGGTGCAGCCGAAAGGGCGGCCGCTGTCGGTCGAGGAATGCGCCGCGTGGCTTGATGCTTCAGCTCCGCACTTCCATGCCCTGCTGTTCATTTGCCTCGCCACGGGTAGTCGGCCAGAGGCAGTTAAGCAGCTGCGATGGACGCAGGTCGATTTCGACGACGGCCTGTTGCACCTCAATCCCGAGGAGCGCGAGCAGACATCGAAGCGCCGCCCGGTGGTAAAGATGCCGCCGAGTCTCATCGCGTACCTGCGTCAGCTTCCGCGGGAATCAGATTTTGTGGTCAGCTACCAACGCAAGCCGGTCAACCGGTACTACACCGCGCTAGGCGAGAGCAGACGGCGGGCCGGGCTCGACGGGCGGGTGAACTTGTACAGCCCGCGACACACGGTGGCGCGTTGGATGCGGAAGGAGCGAGTGCCGTTCGAGGAGCTCTCCGGGCAGCTCGGCCATCGGGTGCGGGGATTCGCGATCACCGAGATCTACGCCGCTTACTCTCCGGACTATCAGGCACTCGCCACCGCGGCGATTGAGAAGCTGCTGCAAGCAATCATCGGGCACCCCCAATCCTGCAAGCTCCTGACCTTAACGGCAGAAAGACATACAGAGCGAACAGGCATCGCGGCTTGATGCACTCACCCCGCCGCCCGATCAACTTCTCATGGCCGCTTTGCGCCCTTCCCAGCCGTTCAAACGCTGTCGATCGTAACCCGCAAGCGGACATCGGCTTGATCGATTGAGCATCGACGCAGAGGGTCAGATCTGCTTCAAGGCAGCAACACAATATGGGAGGGCTTATGTCAGGTCTGCCGAAACGCTTCGCTGGGCTCGCGCTCGCGACCGCTGCCTTCATGAGCCTCGCCAATCCGACGCGTGCCGACGATTTCGTCGCCATCCTCACCGGCGGAACCTCAGGCGTGTACTATCCGATGGGCGTCGCGCTCTCGAAGATCTTCACCGAGAAGGTATCGGGCGCGCGCCCGTCGGTTCAGGCCACCAAGGCCTCGGTCGAGAACCTCAACTTGATCCAGGGTGGCAAGGGCGAGCTCGCCTTCACCCTCGGCGACAGCTTGGCGGCCGGATGGAAGGGTGACGAGGAGGCGGGTTTCCGGCGCAAGCTCGACAAGGTGCGCGGGGTGACGGCAATCTACCCGAACTATGTTCAGATCGTCGCGTCCAAGGAGTCCGGCATCAAGACTCTGGCGGACCTGAAGGGCAAGCGGCTCTCCGTTGGCGCGCCCAAATCGGGCACCGAGCTGAACGCGCGCGTGATCCTGGACGCCGCCGGCCTGAGCTACAAGGATCTCGGCAAGGTCGAGTATCTGCCTTTCGGCGAGTCCGTCGAACTGATGAAGAATCGCCAACTCGACGCGACGCTGCAGTCGGCCGGACTCGGTGTCTCCTCGATCCGCGACCTCGCGACCTCGACGCCGATCACGGTCGTGGCCATTCCGGCGGCCATCGTCGACAAGGCGGGCGCCCCCTTCGTGAAGCAGTCGATCCCGGCGAACACGTACGAGGGACAGGGCGAGCCGGTCGAGACGGCGGCGGTCGTGAACTACCTCGTGACTCGGTCGGACCTCTCGGACGACCTCGTCTACAGGATGACGAAGGCGATGTACGAGAGCCTGCCAGAACTACAGGCCGCGCACTCGGCCGCGAAGGCCATCGATGTCCAGAAGGCGGCCGAGGGTATGCCGGTGCCGCTCCATCCCGGAGCGGCCCGCTACCTCAAGGAGAAGGGTGTTCCTGTCCCCGCCCAGTGATGCGTGCGACGACGAATCCAAGATCACGATGCGTCTGGGCGGGCTCGGAGGATCGGCTCGGCCCGCTGATGGAAGGCACTCCATGAACGAGCGGGTCGACCAGGCCGAATTGCAGAATCCCGAGCATGGGCTGCCGGAGAATTTCGGCGCGGGCTGGTCGGGCCGCCTCCTGTTCTGGCTGGCGGTGGCCTTCTCGACCTTCCAGATCATGACCGCCTTCGGCGTGCCGCTCGACCGCGCGATCGTGTTCGGCGTCACGCCGCTCGATCTCGCGTGGGCGGCCCTGGCGGCCGGCGCACTCTTCGTCGGCTGGGCTGCCGCGCGGCGGCGCCCGGCGCTAAACGGGCTGTTCGCTGTGGTCGCGCTGGCGATCACCGTCGGCCTCGTCACCAAGTTCCCCGGCGGCCTGCCGAGCCAGGCGGTCCGCACGCTCCATGTTGGCTTCCTGTGCCTCGTCGGCGGCGGCCTGCTGGCGAACCATCGGTCACGCACGGGCGTCACGCGGCTGCTCGGCTGGGCCCTCGCTGGGGCCGGGTTCCTGATCGGCGCCTATCAGTGGGCGTTCTACGACGACCTCGTGTCGCGCGCGGGCGAGCTCTCGGACGCTGACCTCTACGTCGGGCTCGCGCTGATCGCGCTGCTGTTCTACTTCGTCGCCCGCATCATGGGGCCGGCCCTCGTCATCGTGGCCGGCGCGTTCCTCGCCTACTGCCTCCTCGGCCAGTACCTGCCGGCACCGCTCAACCACCGTGGCTACGGCCTCGAGCAGGTCGTCGAGCACATGGCGTTCGGCACGGAGGGCATCTACGGCACGCCCGTCTACGTGTCGTCGACCTACATCTTCCTGTTCGTGCTCTTCGGCGCCTTCCTCGAGCGCGCCGGCATGATCGCGCTGTTCACCGATATCGCCATGAGCCTGTTCGGCTCGGCGCGAGGCGGGCCCGCGAAGGTCGCGGTGTTCTCCTCGGCGCTCATGGGCACGATCTCGGGGTCGGGCGTCGCGAACGTCGTGGCGGTCGGCCAGTTCACCATCCCGCTGATGAAGCGCTTCGGCTACAAGCCGGCCTTCGCGGGCGGTGTCGAGGCGACCGCCTCTATGGGCGGCCAGATCATGCCTCCCGTGATGGGGGCGGTGGCGTTCATCATGGCCGAGACGATCGACGTGCCCTACGTTGAGATCGTCAAGGCGGCGATCATCCCGGCTCTCCTGTACTATCTCTCCGCCTTCCTGGCCGTGCATTTCGAGGCCGGCCGGCGCGGTCTGGTCGGGCTGCCCCGCGGCGAACTGCCGAGCGCCAAGGCGGCCCTGCGCGAGCGCTGGTTCCTCATCCTGCCACTCGCCGTCCTCGTCTACCTGCTCTTCGCGGGGTACACGCCGCTGTTCGCAGGTTCGGTCGGCCTCGCGCTCACCGTGACCCTGATCCTCGGCGGCACCATCGCCCTCGGCTTCGGCCGCGACGCGGTCCGCTCGATCTTCTACGTCACGCTCGGCCTTATCGCCGCGGCGGCGCTCTGGGTCGGGGTCATGCTCGTCCTGGCGCTCGTCCTCGTCATGGTGGCCGCCAGCCTGCTCACCCACGGCGGTCGCGACACGCTCGTCGCCTGCCGCAACGCCCTCGCCGACGGCGCACGGCAGGCCCTTCCGGTCGGTCTGGCCTGCGCGGTCGTCGGCATCGTGATCGGCACGATGACGCTGACCGGCGTCGGGACGATCTTCGGCAACTACGTCGTGTCGGTCGGCCAGAGTTCACTCATCGCGTCCCTCATCCTGACGATGGTGGTGAGCCTGATACTCGGCATGGGCATCCCGACGATCCCCAACTACATCATCACCTCGTCGCTCGCCGCGCCCTCGCTGTTGACGCTAGGCGTGCCGCTGATCGTCAGCCACATGTTCGTGTTCTACTTCGGCATCATGGCGGATCTGACGCCGCCGGTGGCGCTGGCCTGCTTCGCCGCGGCACCGATCGCGCGCGAGAGCGGCTTCAAGATCAGTCTGGAGGCGATCCGGATTGCACTGCCCGGCTTCGTCGTGCCCTACATGGCGGTCTACGATCCGGCGCTGATGGCGCAGAACACCACCGGGATCGGCGGACCGGCCTTCGCGGTCGCCGTCGCCTACATGTGCGTGAAGGCCGCCGCCGCGGTGTTCCTGTGGGGCGCGGCCACGAGCGGCTTCCTCCGCGGCCCGATGCGGGCGTGGGAGCGGGTCGTCGCCGTCCTGGGCGCTCTCCTCCTCGTGGTCGCCCTGCCGCTGACCGATCAGGCCGGCTTCCTGCTCGGGGCCGTCGTGGTCGGCGCGCATCTCTGGCGGCTGCGCGGGGTCGCGGTCCGGCCGGCGTGATCTGCCTCCTCGCCGCGGGCGTGCTTGTCCCCCTCGGCGCGCAGACCATCACGCTGCGCTGGACCCACTCGGTCGAGAAGATCGTGTGGGAGGAGGACTGGGTGGACGCGGCCGCCGGGCTCACCCTGACTGCGAGCCGCGTCCGGGGTTCGGGCGCCGGCATGGAGCCCGCCGCCGATGCGCGGTGGGTCGACGGCGCCTGGACCTGGCAGCCGCACGTGGGCCCACTTCGCGCGATCGTCCTCCGGCGCTCGGGAGCGACGGCGGACTGGTCCGTGTGCCGGCAGGGGAACTGCCAGCCGATGAGCGCCTATGTCGGGCCGCTGGCCGATCCGGTGACGCTGACCTCATGCGAACCTGACCAGCGTGGCGATAGGGGCACTTCCTCCGGCCGACCGTCCGACTGATCCGGCCGCCGCGCCGCCCTTGCGCGACAAATCATCCCAAACAGACGCCGGCCGCAGGTTGATGAGAGCGGGAAACGATGCGATAGGCGGCCCCGGGTGCGCGATCCGGAGGTCGGGTCGGCAGGCTTCTGCGCTGGTCGGGCCGCCAGCGGCAGAAGGCGTGTGCGCGTGCCGTCTCTTCCCCGCCGTCCCTTCTCGTCCCTGCGCGACCTGCTCACGAGCGCCGCCGGCGGCGGTCTCGTGCTCATGGCAAGCGCTGCGCTGGCCCTGGCCATCGCGAACTCGCCGCTGGCGGACTCCTATTTCGCAGCGCTGAAGGCCCATGTCGGGCCGCTCTCGGTCCTGCACTGGATCAACGACGGCCTGATGGCCGTGTTTTTTCTGCTCGTTGGCCTGGAGATCAAGCGCGAGCTGCTGGACGGCCGCCTGCGGACCTGGCCGGACCGGATCCTGCCGGGGGGCGCCGCTCTCGGTGGTATGGCCGCCCCTGCGCTCGTCTACACCGCGATCAACTGGCACTCGCCCGAGACGCTGCGCGGCTGGGCCATCCCGACCGCCACCGACATCGCCTTCGCGCTGGGCGTGCTGGCCCTGCTCGGCTCCCGCGTGCCGGTCTCGCTCAAGGTCTTCCTCACCGCGCTCGCCATCATCGACGACCTCGGCGCGGTGATCATCATCGCCCTATTCTACACCGCGGATCTGTCGCTGCCGATGCTCGGCGGTGCGGCCGTAGTCCTGGCGGCCTTGTATGGGCTCAACAAAGCCGGGGTCAGCCGCCTGTGGCCCTATCTCGCCCTCGGCGCCGTGCTGTGGATGTTTACCCTCTTGTCGGGCGTGCACGCGACCATCGCGGGCGTCCTGCTCGCCCTGACGGTGCCGCTCCGGCTGAGCGTCGGGCGGCCGGACGACCCGACCTCACCGCTGCACATCCTCGAGCACGCGATCAGCCCGTGGACGGCGTTCCTGATCCTGCCGGTGTTCGGATTCGCCAATGCCGGCGTGTCCTTCGTGGGTTTCAGGCCCGCGATGCTTCTCGATCCAGTGACGCTCGGCGTGGCGCTCGGCCTGTTCCTCGGCAAGCAGCTCGGCGTGTTCGGCTTCGTGCTCGCGACCGTGCGACTCGGCTGGGCGCAGCGCCCAGCCGGCGCGACGTGGGCGCAGGTCTACGGTGTCGCCGTCATATGCGGGGTCGGCTTCACGATGAGCCTGTTCATCGGCCTGCTGGCCTTCGCCCAGCAGCCGGATCTGGAAGCTGAGACCAAAGTCGGCGTGCTGCTCGGCTCGCTGGCGTGCATGGCGGCCGGGGCCCTGGTGCTGCGGCTCGCCCCGCAGAGTCCGGCTCACCGTTGAGTCGAGACCAGCCGTCGTTGTGCCTTCGGCGGCTGCCTCCCCTCGTCGGCACCCATGAACCAAGTGAAGCACCATGCCTCGTCAGTTCCCGCGGCGTCGCCCTGGCGCCATCGAAGGTCGCCTGTCCGACCTGGTGCTCGCCCTCACCGGGGTCCTGCTTCTCGGGGCGATGATCCTGCTGGTGCTGTCGTGGTTGACGGGCGATGCCGAGGGCGCAGTAGCGGAGTTCGTGCTGACGCAGGGCTCCTGAGCTCCGCCCCTGATGGACTGACGACCGATGACGGCCCTGACGGTGACGCTGCGTGAGTTGTACGAGGGGGACACGCGGCGCGCGCACCGCTTCCGCTACGCCCTGCTTGTGTTCGACGTGGCGACGATCGCCTTCGTGATCGTCACCTCTTTCCTGCCGCTGATGGCCTGGATCATCGCCTGCGACGCGGCGCTGGGCCTGTGCGTCCTCATCGACTTCGTTGCCCGTCTCGGGATCAGCCGCGCGCCGCTGCGCGAGTTCCGGCACCTGAGCACTTGGACGGACCTCGTGGCAGTGGCCTCGTTCCTGGCCCCCGTGCTAGTCGAGGGCGTCGGCTTCCTGCGCATCCTGCGGACGCTGCGCATGCTGCGGACCTACCACCTGCTGGAGCGCCTGCGGCAGGACAGCGGCCTGTTCCGCCGCAACGAGGACGCGATCCTGGCCGCGACCAACCTCGTGGTGTTCGTGTTCACGATGACCGGCATCGTCTACGCCACGCAGCACGACCACAACCCGGCGATCCAGACGCCGGTCGACGCCCTGTACTTCACGGTCACGTCGCTGACGACGACGGGCTATGGGGACATAACCCTGCCGGGGCCGATGGGCCGTCTGCTGTCGGTGTTCGTGATGATCTGCGGCGTGACGCTGTTCTTCCGCCTCGCGCAGGTGGTATTCCGCCCCTACAAGGTGCGCTTCCCCTGCGACGCCTGCGGGCTGCAGAGGCACGAGCCGGACGCCGTCCACTGCAAGGCCTGCGGCAACCTCCTGAACATCCCCGACGAGGGAGCGTACTGACACGTAAGGGAGTCAGGCCTCATCGCCCGATGCGACTTCACGTGACCGCCGGTAGCACTATTCCAAGGTGGCAATGCCGGCCGAGGCAGTTGCGCGCCGCCAGACGACGGCGAGGCGGAGGTAAGCGGGCCGAAATAGTTCGGATACGCATAAGGCATCTCGCACGCCGCGCTACTAGAGTAGGCGCCGTACAGTCAAATCGAGAAGGCTTCTCGGATAGCAGGGAAAGCGCAAATCAGCGCGCGACATCCACCAGAGAAAGCCTAAGCCGCGGCACGTCGGTGCCGGCAGAGCTTGGCGACATTGAGAAAGGACCGTTCGCTTGTCCAGAACCCGCGCTTTTCTCACGGCCCACCCCGGGATGGCATGAGGTATACGTAGGTGAGGCTGGGCAGGGCCGACTTCAGACGCCCGTACGCCGCTTCGAAAGCGTCGTCCCGCTCCTCGGCGGTTGTCCCGTCACGGAAGGACAGGACCATGGCCAGGACGACGCTGTCGGTTCCAATCTGCAAGCTGCGCACGTCCTGGATGCGGGCGATGCGCTCGTCCCGACCGACGCAGTCGCGCGCCCGGGCTAGAAGGGCCGCGGACGCTCCTTCGCCGATGAGTAGGCTACGCGTTTCGCGGGCGAGCACCACCGCCACGCCGACGAGCAGCACGCCGATGGCGAACGAGGCCACGCCGTCCGCGCGGGGCTCGTCGAACCCCACTGACACCGCCACGCCGACAGCGGCCACGCCGAGGCCGACCAGGGCCGCGCCGTCCTCCAGGATGACGGTGAAGGTGGTCGGGTCCTTGGACCGGCGCAGCGCGGACCACATCCCGACGTCGTCGTGCCGCCGACGCATCTCCCGCCACGCCACGCCGAACGAGTAGCCCTCAAACAGAACGGCGAGCCCCAGGACGGTGAAGTTCACCCAGGCGTCGCGGATCGGCTCGGGGTGGCGGATCTTCTCGATCCCCTCGTAGATGGCGAAGGCGCCGCCGAGGCTGAAGATCAGCAGGGCGACGACGAAGGACCAGAAGTACAGCTCCAGGCCGTAACCGAACGGGTGGGCCTCGTCGGGCGGTCGCTTCGCCCGGTGCATGCCGTACAGCAGCAGGCCCTGGTCGACCGTATCGACGAGCGAGTGCAGGGCCTCGGTGAACATGGCGCTCGACCCGGTGTAGGCCGCAGCGCCGAACTTGGTCACGGCGATGGCGAGGTTGCCACCAAGGGCGGCGTAGACGACGCTGGTCGAGCCGTCCCGTTTCATGGATGGCGCTCCGAAGGGGGCAAGTTGGCGGAAGGTGGCGCGGCCGGCCCACGTCGTTATGCGGCGTCCCGCTCCGGCAGATCCTTGAGCGTGCGGCGTGCCACCATGCCCAGCGTCGAGCCCTGGACGACGATGGTGAACAGCACCACCGCGTAGGTCGCCGCGAGGATGGCCGGCTTGCCGTCGCTCTCGGGGACGGACAGGGCCAGCGCCACGGAGATGCCGCCGCGCACCCCGGCCCAGGTCAGGAACGGCACGTTCCGTGGGGAGAGGTTGCCGCCCCACCGGAACGCCAGCAACGGCGTCGAGACCGCCACGAGGCGCGCGACCAGCACGATGGGGACGGCGCAAGCGGCGAGCACGAGCCCGCCCGCCTCAAAGCGCAGGACCAGAACCTCCAGGCCGATGAGCAGGAACAGGACCGAGTTCAGCACCTCGTCGATCAGGGTCCAGAGCGAGGACACGTACCCTTGCGTCTCCTCACTCATCGCGTCGCGCGGAGCCCGGTCGCCGACGAGCAGCCCCGCCGCGACCACCGCGAGCGGGCCGCTAAAGTGGAGCTTCTGGGCGAGCGCGTAGGTGCCGGCGACGAGCGCGAGGGTGATCAGCACCTCGACCGGGAAGTCGTCGATGGCCCGCATCGCTCGGTAGGCGACGTAGCCGGTCAACACGCCGAGGACGAGGCCGCCGCCGGCCTCCTGCAGGAGCAGGCGGGCGACGCCGCCGGCGCTCGTCGCCTCCCCGCCCGAGCCGGCGGCGAACGCGACGAGGACCGTGAACAGCACGATGCCGATGCCGTCGTTGAACAGGGCCTCGCCCTGCATCTCGACCTCAAGCGGTTCCGGCACCCGCACGTTCTTCAAGGTGGCCAGCACTGCCACGGGATCGGTCGGGCTGATCAGGGCGCCGAAAACCAGCGCCCAGGCGAGCGGGACAGGCTGGCCGAGGGCGTCGGCCGCGAACCAGAAGGCGCCCCCGACGATGGCGGTGGAGATCAGCGTGCCGAGGAGGGCAAGCGTCGCCACCGCCCAGGCCCGGTCGCGCAGCGCCCGAAGGTCCAGGCTCATGGCGCCGGCGAACAGCAGGAAGGCCAGCATGCCGTTCATCACCACGTCGGTGAAGTCGACCTGGCGGAGAACCTTCGTGAGGTCGTCGTAGAGATGCTGCTCCGGGAATGCGAGGTCGAGGCCCACCAGGGCGAGCGACGCGAGCAGCCCCATCACCAGCAGTCCGATGGTGTGCGGAAGCCGCAGGAACCGATGGTTGAGCCAGCCGAACAGGGCCGACAGGGTCAGTAGCAGGGCGGCAAGGTCGAAGATGGAGATCACGGGCTTCCCCCGCCCGGGCCGCGGGAGGATGCGGGGGGCTTTGCGATGAGATGGCTCAACGCGCCTGCACGCGTTCGGTCGCGCCTGCGGCCGAGAGCACGGCGTTCGCTGCAGCTACGTCGCCGGCCTCCCGCGGCACCTCCGACACCAGGTCATCGCCGGACCGGCGGCAGAGGCGCACGAGATAGGGGAAGTGGTCCGAGCCGAAGGCGTTGAGGCGCTCGACCGACACCGTCTCGAAGCCCCCTTCGTGGAAGACGTGGTCGAGCGGCCAGCGCCACAGGGACGAATGGGCGTTCCAGGTGGCGACGTAGCCGCGGTCGCGGCGGGGGTCGATCAGCCCGGACAGCCTCATCATGCGCTCGACCGCGATCTCCCAGGGCGTGGCATTGAGGTCGCCGGCGATGACGCCCGGCTCGACCCGTTCACGCAGCACGACCGCCGCCGCGTAGAGTTGGGCGTCGCGCCCGCGGGCCGATTGCCAGGGCTGCGGCGGCCTCGGGTGGAGGCCGACGAAGTCGACCACCTCCCCGGTCCGCATGGTGACGCCGGTCACGACAGCCGGCGTGTCCTGCCCGGCGAGGTGGCGCACCTCGCCGTTCACCAGGGGCAGGCGCGAGAGAAGGTGGATGCCGTAGTACGACCCCGTGATCCGCTGCAGGCCGTGGGGTATCGACGCGCGCAAGGGTTTCAGCGCCTCGTCCCACCAAGCGTCCGTCTCCATCGCCAGGAACAGGTCGGGCCGCTCACGCTCGACGGCGTCGACCAGCGGCCGGGCGCTCCGGTTGCCCAACTGCACGTTCGCGACCAGCACGGAGAGCTTGCGCTCGGCCGGGCACGCGTCGGCCTGCTGCGTCGACGTTGGCAGGTACGGCCACAGGATGCAGAGGTCGACGACGAGAGCGCAGGCGGCCAGGGCGAGCGCCGTCGCGGTCGTTTCGGAATTGCGACGGAGGAAGGGCACCAGCGCGGGACAGACCGCGGCCAGCGCGAAGGCGAGCGGCAGGCGCCGGAAGTCGAGCAGCCGCACCGCCCACCATTCGGTCGGGACCAGCGGGACCAAACTCGCGGCCGCGAGGGTCCCGGCGAGCACGATCAAGACGAGGCGGGCGAGTGCCTTCACGAGCGGCCCAACATAAACCGGTCCACTCCTGCGATGGCGGCACATCGAACTCGCGACCTCGAACCGGTCGCGTCGATCCTGGGCATGGCGCTGTTGCCGGGGAGACCGAGGAGTGGGTTAGGAAGGATTGGCCGGGGGGGCCCGACGACCGCCCGGTCAAACCTCCCGCGCCTGGCGCACCGAGGATGCCTCGGTTCAGGAGGTGGGCTCGGTTACCGGCGCATGTCCTTGGGCAGGTGTTTCATCGGGTCGGTCCTGCCTCCCTGGTCCTTGCTCTGGACCGATCCTTCCGACTGCATCACGTCCGTCGAGGATTGGATGGCACTCGGGGGAGCGACCTGTCCGGTTGACTGGTCGCGCGGTGCGGCGCCGTTGCCCTTCACCGTCGACGTCCCCGGCGGGAGCGTGCCGGCAGTCGGCTGGTCGATGGCGCTCCCGGCCGACTGCGCGGCGGCCGGCGGCGCCGCAGCCAGGCCCGCCGAGAACAGGACAGCGGTGCAGGCGAGCAAGCTCGCCACGGTCCGCACATGGCGGAAACGTCGATGCGTTGACACTGAAGAAGCGCGCTCCTGTTCAGGCGGATGACCAATGGGCATGCCGACCTGCAAGCATCATCCGTCCAGCTTGGTTCCTGAGCGACACCTGCTTCCGAACATCCGGGGGACGCCTCCTGCGCAGATGAATTTTTGCTGAACGGTTTCCGGCACCGCACGTTACCGACCGCGATCACGCGTCCGAGGGGGGCGCGCCGCAGCCCTCCGCCGACCGGTCCAGGCCGCTTGGGCGGAGGCATGGTCCAAGGAGTTTTCGCTTGAAGAACACCGTCCTCGCCGCGCTCGCCGTCACCTGCATGGCCGTTCCGGCCCTGGCCCAGACGACGCCGACAGCGCCGGCCCCCGGCACGGCGATGCCCGCCGCCACCGACACGGGCATGAAGATGGCCGACACCGCGACGGTGAAGCTGAAGTACGTGACGGTGAAGCCCGCCGACGTGATGTCGTCGAAGCTCGTCGGCACCACCGTCTACAACAACAAGAACGAGAACGTCGGCGAGGTCGAGGACCTCGTGATCGAGAACGGCAAGACGCTGACCGGCGTCGTCGTCAGCGTCGGCGGCTTCCTCGGGCTGGGCGAGAGCTACGTGGTGCTCGACCCCTCCACGCTGGCCATCAGCAACAAGGACGGCAAGTGGGCGGTCCACGCCGACACCGACAAGGACACCCTGAAGAACGCGCCGAAGTTCGAATACTCGAAGAAGAAGAGCTAAGCCTACACATCGAAGGAGCCACGACCATGAAGCACACGATCCTCGCCTCGACCCTCTTGGCCGGTCTCGGCCTAGCCGCCTCCACCCTGCCGTCCTCGGCCTTGCCGATGAGCGCGGCCGGCGTCACCGCCCCTGCCAACGCCGACCTGGTGGAGGTGCGCATGCACCGGCGCCACCGGATGCGCCAGGGCTCGGCCAGCCGAGGCAACGCCGCCATGCCGTCGCGCGGCGCCCGCGGGCAGCAGTACGGCGGGACCACCGGCGGGCCGCGCCGCTGAACCTGGGACCCGAACGCGCCGCGGCGGCTCGAAGCTGCCGCGGGTGACCATGCGCCGCCGGATGGCACGACCGCCTCCGGCGGCTTTCTCATGACCCCCGGTACCCCATGATCTTCTCCGAAGCGCTCGGGCGGCTGGAAGAACTCGGTCGCTCGGCCGTGGCACTCCTGCCCGGGCTGGCCATCGCGATCGTCCTGTTCGGCATCGGCCTGCTGATCGCCAAGGGCGTGCGCGCCGCCGTCCGGCGCGCGGCGGAACTGCGCGACGCGTCGCCGGGCTCGGCCTCCGTCCTCGGCCGCATCGCGGGGGGCGTGACGGTCCTGGTCTCGTTCCTAGTGGCCGCGTCCGTGGCGTTCCCATCGGTGTCCGCCGCCGACCTGTTCAACCTGCTCGGCATCGGCGGCGTGGCCATCGGCTTCGCCTTCCGTGACGTCCTGCAGAACCTGCTCGCCGGCATTCTGATCCTGCTGACCCGTCCCTTCGTCATCGGCGACCAGATCCGCGCCGGCTCGCATGAGGGCACCGTCGAGGACGTCTGGGTGCGCGCCACGGTGCTGAGGACCTACGACAACCAGCGCGTGCTGATCCCCAACGCCACGCTGTTCGTCGACAAGATCACGGTGATCACCGCCCACGACAAGCGGCGCCTCGCCTTCCCGCTGACCATCGGCAACGGCGACGACATCCGAGAGGCGCGCCGGGTCATCGTCGAGGCCCTGCGCGGCACCGAGGGAGTGCTCGCCGATCCGCCGCCGGAGGCACTGGTGACCGGGCTCGGCGCGGCCGGTGTCGACATGACCGCCCGTCTCTGGATCGACCCGCCCCGGCGCCGGGACGCTGTCGACGCCCTCGACCACGCCATCGCCAACGTGAAGGAAGCGCTGACCGCGGCCGGCATCGACCTGCCGTACCCGACGAGCCAGGTGCTGTTCCACGACCAGACCGAGGAGACCGACGGCGACCGTACGCGACAGCGCGAGGGCTGGCCCGCGGGTAAGGCCCCGCCGCGTGCCCGCTGGCGAATGCTGCGGGAGGACGATGACGCCGGCCGCCGGGCGGAGGAACGGGCGTGAAGGCGCGACTGCAAGCCTGGATCGAGATCCTCGGCGACCTGTTCTGGCTTCGTCCGGCCCTGATCGTCCTCGGCTGCATCCTGCTCGCCCAGTTCGGGGTCTGGTTGGAGACGGCCCACGTCGCCGGGTACGATGCGTCCTCGCCGAACACGAACTGGGGCTATTCCGGCGGCGCTGAGGGGGCCCGTGGCCTCCTCAGTGCCATCGCGTCCTCGAACATTGGGGTCGCCGGCACGACCTTTTCCATCACCATCGCCGCGCTCACCCTGGCCTCGGGCCAGATGGGGCCCCGACTCCTGCGCAACTTCATCCGCGACGCCCGCAACCAGACGGTTCTGGGCATCTTCCTCGGCACCTTCGCCTACGCGCTGATGGTCCTTCGGACGGTCCGCACCGTCGAGGAAGACCCGTTCGTCCCACACCTCGCCATCACCGGCGCCATGGCTTTGGCCCTGGTGGCGGTCGGCACGCTGGTCTGGTTCGTCCACCACATCGCCACGAGCATCAATATTGAGACCGTGGTCGACGCCGTCCAGCAGGACCTGTGCAAGGCCATTGAAGCCCGTACCCTCGACGCGGCCGATGCGGCCAGGCCCTCGGACGCATCGACCGGCAGCGCCGTCGCCACCACCGGGGGCGGCTACCTGCAGGCCGTCGACACGGACGCCCTGGCCGATTGGGCCGAAAAGCGCGGCATCACCGTCGTCCTGCGGTTCCGCCCCGGCGACTACGTGCCCAGCGGCTTCCCCGTCGCGTTCCTGTCCGCGGGCGTCGAGGGCGCCGACGAGGCCATTGCGCGTGCGGTCACCCTCGGGCGCCGACCCACCTCGCTCCAGGACCTGGAGTACTCGATCCGGCAGTTGGTCGAGATCGCGGTCCGCGCCCTGTCGCCGGGCATCAACGACCCGTTCACGGCCGGCAGCGTCGTGGACCATCTCGGCGACGCCCTGTGCCGCATCGCGCCGCGCCACCTTCCGACCGGCGCGGTCGTCCGGGAGGGGCGTGTCGTGTTGGTCCATCCAGTGACCGATTACGACGGCCTGTGCGACGCCATGTTCCACATGATCCGGCAGAACTCCGCCGGGTCCGTGCTTGTCCTCGGGCGGATGCTCGACGTGCTGACTCGGGTCGCCGAGATCGAGCGTCTCACGACCCGCCTGCGGGAGTTGCGCCGCCATGCAGACCTTGTCCAGGCGGCGGCCGAGCGAGACGTGGCCGATCCACACGACCTGGACGACCTTCGTCAGCGCCACGCCAAGTTCGTCGCCATGCACGAGGAGGGTGAGGTCGTCTGAGTCCTCAACATCCTCACCGGCCTAAACCCGCGTCTCGTCTTCGGAGCGGCTACGCGACGGTGCCAGAAACCCGTCCGATAGCCTTGCCCGCTCATCGGCCAAGCTGGTTATGGACGCCGACTTTGGTCCGGGGCGGAACGCAGCTCCGGTAGTCCTTGCTCTCCTTTCGTTGAATCGAGGAAGACGGCGGTTGACCTTCCAACAGTTGGAAGCACCACCTCTTGCATCAACGAGGCTGGTGGCGTGGCGCAACCGGCCCACGCCAACCAGCGGGCATTCGCGACACCTCGTCGGGAGGCGATGGTCGTCATCCCGCGTTGGGTTGTCAGCACAGCCCCTGCTCCTCGATCGAAAGGAAACCGTGATGCTCGATACGACCCGCAGGGCCACCGTCTACCGAATGGTGATGGAGAAGCACGTCTGCCCGTTCGGCCTGAAGACCAAGGACCTGCTCGAACGTGACGGATTCACTGTCGACGACCACTGGCTGACGACACGCGAGGAAACCGACGCCTTCAAGGCCGAGCACGGCGTGAAGTCCACGCCGCAGACATTCATCAACGGTGAGCGGGTCGGTGGCTACGACGACCTGCGTCGCCACCTCGGCAAGGAGGTCAAGGACCCGAAGGCCACCAGCTACGCGCCCGTGGTCGCCGTGTTCGCGATGACCGCCCTGATGGCGCTGGCGGCGAGCTACACCGTCTATGGCACGCCCCTGACGGTACGGGCCGGCGAGTGGTTCATTGCCTTCAGCATGTGCGTCCTGGCCATCCTGAAGCTGCAGGACGTCGAGACCTTCTCGTCGATGTTCCTGGGCTACGACTTGCTCGCCCGGCGCTGGGTGCGCTACGCCTACGCCTATCCCTTCTGCGAGGCGCTGGCGGGCGTTTTGATGGTGGCGGGCGCCCTGAACTGGCTGTCCATTCCCGTCGCCCTGTTCATCGGTACGGTCGGCGCGGCCTCGGTGTTTAAGGCGGTCTACGTCGACAAACGCGAGATCAAGTGCGCCTGCGTCGGCGGCTCAGGCAGCGTGCCGCTCGGCTTCGTCTCGCTTACTGAGAACCTCATGATGGTCGCCATGGCCGTGTGGATGCTGGTCGCCGACCATTGAGTGGGATGGCCACGATGGTTCCCCACTGGCTGCACATCCTCGCCGCGTCGGGTTTGCTGCTCGGCGCGGCATGTGCCCTCGTCGTCTCGGTCGATGTGATCCGCCGGCCGCAGCACATGGCCGTAATGAACGTGGTCTGGCCGGTAACGGCGCTTTTCGGCACACTCGCCGTCGTCTGGGCCTACTTCCGCTACGGTCGACTCGCCACGATGGAGGCGCACCACCGTGCCGCGGAGCGGGGCGAGAAGCCGCCGAACATAACCGACACGCCATTCCCCGCAATGGTTGGAAAGGGCGCGCTCCATTGCGGCGCCGGATGCATGCTTGGCGACGTCGCCGCCGAGTGGTTGGCCTTCCTCGTCCCCGCGGTGGCTGTCTGGTTCGGCTGGCACTCGATCTTCGCGGAGAAGATGTACGCGGTGTGGGTGCTCGATTTCCTTTTCGCGTTCGGGCTCGGGATCGTCTTCCAGTACCTCGCCATCGTGCCAATGCGTGGCCTGTCGCCGGGCGCGGGTATCGTGGCCGCGCTCAAAGCCGACAGCTTGTCGCTGATCTCCTGGCAGGTCGGCATGTACGGCTTCATGGCGCTGGCGCAGTTCGCCATCATGCCCGCCCTAGGTGCGCCCAGGGTCGAGGTGAACACGGTCGAGTTCTGGTTCGTGATGCAGCTCGCGATGGCCGCAGGGTTCGTCACAGCCTACCCGGTGAACTGGTGGCTCGTGGCGGCAAGCATCAAGGAGCGCATGTGAGACCACCCAGCGTTCACCGCAGCCCGATTTGGCCGTCCATCGCCGGCCCGCGCCCTCCTTGAAGACAAGCCCGTAGGCTCTCTTCCGAGCATGCCGGAGCAGCGTCCGTCGCGGACTCAACCCGCGCGAACGTTCCTGGCCGCTCGTCCGTTGGGGGCACGGTTCGCGAGTGCGCCATGGTCGCGGAGCTGGGGAGCCCTTTATGTCCGCATCCGCCAAGACCGAGTTCGCGACGTCGCAGACACCCCTGCCGGTCGATGCGGTGGACGGCCCGAAGACCGGCTTCTGGGCGCTAGCCCTAGGCTCGGTCGGCGTGGTCTACGGCGACATCGGTACCAGCCCGCTCTACGCCCTGAAGGAGTCGCTGCATGCCGCCGCGGGCGGTGGCAACGCGCCCACTCGCGAGATGGTGTTCGGGGTCGTCTCGCTGATCCTCTGGGCGCTCATCCTCATCGTGACGCTGAAGTACGTGCTCATCGTCATGCGCGCCGACAACGACGGCGAGGGCGGGACCCCCTCCCTGGTGGCGCTCGCGCAAAGGGCGTTGGGCCGGTCCGGCGGCTTCGTGATCGTCTTGGGCATGACTGGGATCAGCCTGTTCTACGGCGACGCCATCATCACACCGGCCATCTCGGTGCTCTCAGCCATCGAGGGTCTGAAGCTCGTGACGCCTGCCCTCGACCCGTACGTCCTGCCCATCAGCCTTGCCATCATCGTCGGGCTGTTCACGGTCCAGAACCACGGCACGGCGAAGGTGGCGTTCTTCTTCGGGCCGCTCACAGCGCTGTGGTTCACGGTCATGGCGCTGGGCGGCCTCCGTCACCTGCTCGACGATCTCAGCATCGTGGCCGCCTTCAACCCGGCCCACGGCATCGCCTTCCTCCTCAGCCACGGCACGGCTGGCCTTCTCGCGCTCGGCGCCGTCTTCCTCGCAGTGACTGGGGCTGAGGCGCTGTACGCGGACATGGGCCACTTCGGGCGCCAGCCGATTCGGGCGGCGTGGTTCGGTCTCGTCCTGCCGGCACTCGCCCTGAACTACCTCGGACAGGGCGCGATGCTACTGGTCCATCCCGAGCGGATCGAGAACCCCTTCTTCCTGCTGTACCCGTCCTGGGCCCTCCTGCCGATGGTGCTACTCGCGACCGTGGCGACGGTCATCGCCAGCCAAGCGGTCATCACCGGCACGTTCTCGATCACGCAACAGGCCATGCAGCTCGGCCTGCTGCCGCGCATGCGGGTGCTGCGCACCTCGGAGACCGAGAAGGGACAGATCTATATTCCCCGGGTAAACTGGTGGCTGCTGACCGCGGTCGTGTTCCTGGCGGTGCTGTTCAAGTCGTCGAGCGCGCTGGCCGCCGCCTACGGCATCGCCGTCACTGGGGACATGGTGATCACGGCGTGCCTCGTCTTCGTGGTGGCGTGGCGGTTCTGGCGCTGGACCGCGGCGGTCGCGGCGCTCGTCCTCGCGCCCTTCCTCCTCGTCGAGCTGGTGTTCCTGTCCGCCAACGCCCTGAAGATCCTCCATGGCGGCTGGGTGCCCCTGACCATCGGCGCCGCGCTCGTGACGGCGATGTGGACTTGGCGGAGGGGTTCGGCGCTGATCGCCTCGCATATCCACCAGCACCGCGTCCCCCTGGCCGACTTCACGCGCATGGCCGAGACCGGCTCGGTCCTGCGCGCGCCGGGGGCCGCCGTGTTCCTCACCGGGTCGCCGGACGACGCGCCCGGGGCGCTGATGCACAACGTGAAGCACAGCCACGTGCTGCACGAACGCAACCTCATCCTGACCGTGGTGACCGAGGAGGTGCCCAGGGTGTACGAGGCCGGGCGCGTCACCGTCGAGCGGCTGTCCGACACGTTCACCGGCGTGACGGTCCGCTTCGGCTTCACGGAGTTGCCCGACCTGCCCCGGGCCCTCGCCAATGCGGGCCTGGACGTGGACGACCTGTCCTACTTCCTGAGCCGCCGGGTGCTTGTGGCCTCGCCGACCACGGGCATGCCGGTCTGGCAGGACCGGCTGTACATCGCGATGGCGCTCACGGCGACGGACGCCTCCCGGTTCTTCCGCATCCCGGCCGAACGGGCCGTCGAGATCGGCGCCCGAATCGACATCTGATACCGGCAGACATGCTGCTGCGCCCGGCACGGAGGCGCATGCCTCCGGCTCATGCCCGCGGGTCCCTTGCGCCAGGCACCTTGCCGGGTGCGCCGCCCACGGGCTGGACGGAGGGGTGCCACGTAGATCGGACAGCCGGTTTCGGATGTCGTGCCAGTGCCTCCGTTCCATTCAACCACAGAACAGGGGATCGCTGCCCGGAGCGGATCCTGGCTGGTGAGACCGGTGAGCCGTTGCTGGGAAAAGCAGCGCACGGGGCGTGTTGACCCTGAACCTCGCCAGATCGGCGGGGACCGGACCCCTTCATGATGCTGGACACCACCACCATCTCGCTTGCGGACATTCTCCTTCGGCTCGGCTCGGCCACCGCCTGCGGCTTGGCTCTTGGCCTGGAACGTGAACGCAAGGGCAAGGACGCCGGCATCCGCACGCATGCCCTCGTCGCCCTGAGTTCGGCGGTCATCACGACGTCAGCGTTGAGCCTCTACTCGGAGGTGCAAGCGCGGGGTGGGGACGCCGACCCGTTGCGCGTCATCCAGGGGCTCGCACAGGCCATCGGCTTCATCGCCGCCGGCACCATCTTCGTCGCCCGGGGTGATGCCAAACGCACAGTCAGGAACCTCACCACTGCCGCCAGCATCTGGCTCGCGGCCTCGGCCGGCATCGTGGCCGGCGCGGCGCAGTTCACCCTGCTCGCCGCGGCGATGGGCTTCGGCCTAGCCATCCTCGTCGTGGTCTCGTTCCTCAAACGCATGGGCCTCGCTCAAATGGACGAGGAGTAGCCGCCGCCGGAACCATTAAGATCGTCGTTTTCAAGTCGTGGGCGGCGTGCGGTCGCATCGCCGTCGGTGATTGTCTAACTGCTCACCTCGCCGGTCGACGGCAGTTCGCGGCCCAGGATTGCCGCTGCCTGGCAGCGTCGCATCAATGCCTTGACCCGGTGCTCTCGGCACATGCGCAGGAGCATACGGGCTCCGAAGCGATTGCCCATGCAGACGTGGGCGGCAGCCCCCTGGGCGAGGCCGTCGGCGATGGCATCGAACGTCGCGGCCTCGCGCACGAGTGGGGCGATGCGGTCTTGCATGGTTCCTCCCGAACGGTTCGGCCGCGGTCCTGCCCAAGCACTTTTCAGTTGGTGGCGCTACGTGGGGCTAGCGAAGCGTGAGCGCGTCCAGCCAGCCGTGCGCGGCGGCGTAGCGGATAATCTCCGCACGCGTCCTCAAGCCCAGCTTCTCGGCCGCCCGTGCCTTGTACGTCTCGACGGATTTCACGCTGACGTCGATGCGCCGCGCGATTTCCTTGTTGCTGAAGCCCTGCGCGATCAGGCGCAGGGTCTCCGTCTCCCGCGGGCTCAGGGCCTCGCCATCCTCGTCCGGTCCGGTTCCGCCTGCCGGGGCGGATGGATCGGCCAGGGCGTGTCCGGCGACCGACGGATCGAGATAGACCCCGCCCGCCGCAACGGCGCGGACCGCGCGGAGCAGGTCGTCTGCCGCCGAGCGCTTGAGGAGGTAGCCGCGCGCGCCGGCCTTCAGCAGGGGCTGGACGTAGGCGGCGTCCTCGTGGACCGTCAGGACCAGCACCCGGGTTGCTGGGCATTCGGCGGCGACCCGCTGCGTCAGTTCGAGGCCATTGAGGCCCGGCATAGAGACGTCGAGCACCGCGACGTCAGGGACGAGAGTGCGGATCAGCGGAAGGGCTTCGCCGCCATTCGTGGCCTCGCCGGCGAGCTCGATGTCGGGATCGGCATTCAGGAGCGTACGGATGCCCGCAAGGACGATGGGATGGTCGTCGGCAAGGAAGACGCGGATGCGGTCCATGGATCGTTCCTCCATCTTCATGCGAGCTGCTGCGGATGCGGGATGCACACGTACAGCGTGGTTCCCGATCCCGGTGATGTCTCAAGCGTGAGGATCCCTCGAAGGAGGGACAGCCGCTCGCGAATGCCGGAGAGCCCTAGGCGCGGCTTGGCAGCCGGCGTGGGCTCAGCCTCGCCGTCGAAGCCCACGCCGTCATCCTCGATGATGACCCGCACCTCCTCCGAACGCTGCTCAACGGACACGCTGACGGTGGACGCGCGCGCGTGCTTGAGAACGTTGGTGAGCGCCTCCTGCACAATGCGATAGATGGCCGTCTCGACCGCCGCCGGCAGCCGAACGCTCTCGCCCAGCACCTGGAAGTCCGAGCGGATGTCGTGGCGCAGCGTCCATTGGCGCAGCAGGTTGGCGAGCGCCTCGCGCAGGCCGAGGTCGTCAAGGGCCGTCGGGCGGAGGTCGACGGCGGCACGGTGGATATCGCGCCCGATCTCGCCAGCGAGCGACTGCAGCCATTGTACTTGGCGACTGGCCTCGTAGTCCGCGTATCCCGCGATGAGGCGTTCCAGGCTTTTGAGCCCGAGCGACAGGCCAGTGACCGTCTGCCCGACCTGATCGTGGAGTTCGCGCGCGATCCGGCGCTGCTCGTTCTCCTGCGCCTCGCCCAGGCGGCGCAGCAGGCCGAGCCGCTCGGCCTCCGCGCGCTTGCGCGGCTCGATGTCAGAGACCACGCCGTAGATCAGACCCGCGGGGGTCTCCTTATGCAGGTGAGGCATACGCCCGGTCATGCGGATCCATCGTTCGTCGTGGCCCGCGGTGACGATCCGAAACTCGACATCAAGCGGCGTGCCGGCCGAGAGGCTTCGCCGCAAGGCCTCGGTAAGCCGCTCTCGGTCGTCGGTGTGGATCGCCTCCAGGATTCTTCCGGCGTCCGTCGCGCTCTCCGTGCCACGCGACCCTGATGCATCCCATCCGAGGAGCTGTGCAGCCCGGGCGGAGCCGGTCACTCGTCCCGTGGCGGTGTCCCAGCGAAGGGTGCCCAGTTCCGCGGCCTCGACTGCAACCGCGCCCTGCTCCTCACTGGAGCGGAGCGCGAGCGAGAACCGCGCCTGCTCGCCGGCCCGGCGCTGTGCCATGTCCCGACCGACCAGCCCGACCAGTGCGAGGCCGAGGCCGATGCTGACGAGGCTCCCGCCGCCCAGTACGAGATAGGAGCGCGAGACAGGCTTATTCAGCGTAGCGGCCGGCAAGCCGAAATGCACGGACCACCCACCCGTGTCCTTCAGCGTGCGGTAGACCACCTCCACATTCGAGCCCTCCAGCGTCGATGCGGTGTAGAAGCCCTGCGGCGCGCGTCGAATCGCGGCCTGAAGGGCGGCGTTTGCCGGATGGCCGAGCTCCTCCTCCTCGGCACGGGTGCGCGCGATGGTGTTGCCGTCCGCGTCCACGATGGTCCCGACCCAGCCATCCGGCGCGCCTGCGTCGCGCAGGATCGAGCTGACCGCGTTGGTGGCGAGACCGACTGACAGGACGTAGCGCAGCTTGTTGTCCCGAATGACCGGCACCCTCAGGGCGACGAGGCGCTTGCCGGAGATCGATCCGACCGGGCCGATCCCTCCCACCACGGGATGCATCGTTCTCACGACCGCATCGAAGCTCTTGCGATCGGCGGTGGGCCCGAGTTCCTTGTCGAGGGTGCGGAGCAGGTTGACGACTTGCACGCCGTGGGGGTCAGAAAGCTCGACGGTCTCCCAGAGGGGATGGGCCTGCCGGAGTCGCTCGGCCTCCGAGTAGAACGCGGCGAGGTCCGGTCGGTCGAGGCTGGCCGAGGCCGCCTCGGCCTGCAGGACCGCGACCTGCGCGGCGATGTCGGAGGCGACGCGCTCGGCCACGCGCGTCGCGCTGGCGACTGCGGCACTCCGCGTGAGGTCGCGCTGCTGCTGTGCCATCAGAGTGGCAACCCAACCGCTGAGCAGCAGGACCGGGATAGCGGCCGCAAACGCCAGGGCAACGAACGTGCGTCCGCTCCCTCGGCTCAGCTGGTCCCCGGGTGCTCGACCTTCATCCCGTGAACCCGTCCTTTTCATGGCAGCCGCCCGCATGGCCCGCCCTCGGCAATCCCAATCGGCGACGCGACCTGCTTCGTCCTACTCACCTGGGAGGCCATGGCGGAGAAACGACAACCCGATCTCGCCGCGTTGGGTCGGTTCCTCGGCCAGGACAATGTCCGGAAACCGCGTGGGTGCCAGCTCGGCCGCATCCCCGAGCAGGCGTCGACCTGAGGCGAGCACTTGCAAGGCTTGGCGGTCTTTTCCCGACTCCAGAAGACCAAGCTCAAGGCGCCTCAGGCGCTCGATCAGGTCAGGTGGCGCGGCATGGTCCTTCAGACCTGCCTCGACCAGTACGGTAACGACCCGTTCCACCCGGCCCAGGACGCGGTCCTGAATCGAGCTCTCATGCCTGCCTCTGGACCGCTTTTTATGACGATCATCCATCCGCGTTCCCGAGGCGCCGCTCAAGTCCGTATCGCGCCGAGAAGGCGGCCGGGATGATGGGGAATACGGAACCGTACAGCTTGCGGGCCTAGGACAACGTCGGCGCCCCGTCTAGGTCAGCCATGCCGCCGCCCCTCGCCGCACCGGCTGCGAGCGTCACGGTCGGATGAGGGGTCCGCGTGCCGCAATCCCATGCAAAACCGTCAAAACCCTCGAACCAGGCCCTGCGTTCGCGCGAGTCCGCCGGGTAAGGACAGGCGTCGCGCGGCCGTCCCACAGTGCGGGCGCGCGCACCCTGCTTGATGATTTCCATGATCATGGCACCGCCCTGCAGTCAGCACGAAACATTCGTATCCATTGCGAGTAGCGGTCATGGTTTTGCTGCGGACAAGGCGTCTTCCCTCGTCTCACCGCTCTCACCGACAGGCGTCAGGCTCCTCCTGACAAGCCGTTGGATGGATTGAACTTGACCGTTGCATCCAAGATAACCGAGTGCCGGTCATGCGAGGATTGACACCGGTCGAGCGGAGGGCCGTGCCATGTAGCCCGTCCCCCGCACGTCCACGGTCAGGTGTTCTTTTTGTTGTACTTGAACTCCGGCGCGTTTTTCAGCGCATCCTTGTCCGTGTCGACCATCGCCTTGAGCGACCCGTCGGCGCGATGCAGAAAGATCGATGACGGGTCGACCAGCACGTAGCGCTCGCCCATGCCGAGGAAGCCGCCGACGCTGACGACGACGCCGGTCACTGTCTTGCCGTTGTCGATGACAAGGTCCTCGATCTCGCCGACGTTCTCGTTCTTGTTGTTGTAGAGGTTCTTGCCAACGAGCTTCGAGGACGTGACCTCGGCCGGCTTGGCCGTGATGAACTTGATCTTGGCGGTCGCCGTGTCGGCCATCGTCATTCCGCCAGCGCCCATTGCCGCGCCGTTCGGGGGCGCCGGCATTGCGGTGCCGGCCGGCGGAGTTGCCATTGGCTTCGCCGGGTCGTTCGCAGGCTGGGCCGCCTGCTTATCCTGAGCAAGGGCGGGCATCACGAGCATGGCACTGGCAGTGATGGCGCTGATGACTGCGTTCTTCATGATTTTTACCTCGGATCCTCGTGTGGACGACCCGGCACCAACAGTCAGTGGACCGCGCGATGCCGGGCGAATTCGTTCCCGTGGCGAAGGAAGCTTTGTCTGGCATCGAGCGACCTTCACCCCTCTCCGCCCGCATCTCAGTAGCCGCAGTAAGGGCGGCCCACGCCGTAGCCGTAGCGGTAGCCGACCGGGGCGTAGGGGTAGCCGTAGCCGTAGGATGCCCCGTAGTACGCGGGTCGGGGGGCCGCGGCGGCGAGCCCGAAGCCCAGGCCCGCGGCGAGGCCCAGGCCACGATAGCCGCGGCGGTAGCCGTATCGGCCGTATTGGTGCCCATAGCCGAAGCGCGCTGGACGGAAGCCGATGCCGCGGTACCCACGGTGATGGCCCCGGAAGCCGTGACGATAACCTCGGAAGCCTCGATAATGACCCCTGAAGCCGCGATGGTGGCCCCGGAAGCCTAGCCCCCTGTGGCCGTGGAAGCCGTGGTAATGGCCGACGAAGCCATGTCCTCGGCCGAAGGGCCGCGCCTCGCTCGACGGCGAGAACAGGACGAGGCTGGATGCTGCCGCGAGGGCGATCGAAAGGCGTTTCATCTACTCGGCTCCCTGATGGCCTTGGGATGGCCGTCCGCGGCTGGCCGTTGAGCAGCGGGACGGTCCCGATGGTTCGGCGTGCCTACGGGACGGTTCGGATCGGTAACCGCAGTCCAGTCACCGGTGTCGCTCGACCTTGGATACTGCTCGGGCCCGGCGGTCCCCATCCCACTCGACAGATGATGTGTGGTGCGGGGCGCGGGCTTGCAGTCGGAGAAGACCGCAGGCCTGTGGGGACAACCCTGACAGCGTAGAGGGGAGCCCCCGTCGCGGCCCCGGCGCGGCGCTTGCCGCTTCACGAAGGCTTAAGCACGATCCTGGGAACTGATGTGCAACCGGCCGGACAGGTACCCCGCACGCGGCTCGGCCTCGGCCACCGAACGGCGCGGTCCCGAGGGGCCCGCGCGTGGGTTGCGACGCGAGCGACAGGAGGCGTCATGAGGATGGCACTGGCACGGACGGCACGGCTCGCGCGGGATTGGCGCGGGCAGCCGGCTGTCTTCCGGAGACCGCATGCACCGGCGGGAGCGGGCATGAAGGTCTCATCATCGGCGCGAAGGAGCTCCGTCGAGGATCTGGCACGGTTCGGTGGCGGCTTGAGCTTGCCCGAGCTTGCCGACGATTATGCCTCGGGCGAGCTCGCCCTCGGCAGCGCAGGCACGCGATACTCGAACGATGTCGTTCCGCCGTCGCATTGACGTACCGCCGGCAGACTCGGTTGAGGTGGCGCCCTCGTGTTGCCGCAAGTGGCGGCGCTGGCCGAGCGAGCTTCCGATCCCCGCGAACGAGAACCGCGGCCCCGCCATGGCTTGGGCGGTCCGCGCCGGTGGCTGTGGGCTCCTGGCCCTAGCATGCGTCTTGGGACTCCTGATCGCCCTAACGTCCTAACTCGCCCATGGCGTCGACCGCGAGCGGCCGCCAAAGGCATTCATTTCCCAATCTTTAGAACGACACAGAACGGAGGCCGGCCATGCTGCATCCCATGATCCGAACCCGCCGCGTCAGACACGTCGCGTTAAACGACCAGGGTCCGGGCGAGCCCCGCACGTCCGACCTCGTCCTCGGCATCGTCGCGACGGCCATGCTCGCCGCGTTCTGCCTGCTGATGGCCTCCAACCTCGTTGCCGGTGCGCTGGAGGCCGTTGGCTGAAGTCTTTAGACGACGGCGCCCTCCACAGCACGTGACTGCCGAGAACGCCACCGCCTCAGGTGATGGCGCGGCTCACTGGCCTGCGGGCTTCTCGGCCGGGGGCTCGGCGGCCGGTGCCGGCACGACGGGGGAAGCAGGGTTGGCCGGTACCGGTGTCGTAGGATTGGCCACCGGGTTGCCCGGTGGCGTCTCCGCCTTCTTCTCGTCCTTGCATGCGGCGAGTGCCAGCAGGCCGGCGAGTGGCACGAGGATGCGCAGGCGCATGGTATCCTTGGGGTGAAGGTGTTTTCGGATGGCGGCAGCATCGTGCCGCTGGGGGTGCGAGCGCTGGAGAGCGGTCTGAAAAGTCAGGGGCAAGGATGGCGTGCGCCGTCGTTGCCCAAATACGTGCCGCTAGCCGCGTCGTAGGAGCGGAACCGACGGGCACAGGCGGCGACCGCCTCGGCGTCCGCCGCGCCCCGGGCGGCCTGCGCCTGCGAGTTGGCGATGGCGCCCCCGATGAGCGCCCCGGCGGCCAGGCCGCCGATACCCGCGCCGACGGCCGCACCGACACCAGGCCCCCTGCGGTAGCCGTAGCCGCGCCGGTAGCCGTAATGGCGGCCGTAGCGATGGTGCCGATGGCCGAAGCGGCGGTACTGGACGTAGCTCGTCGGGAGGGCTCCGGCGGACAGCGCCTCGACCGGGCTTCCGGGCGGCTCGGCCACGGCGGGCTGGGCAAGGAGCAATGCCGGGACCGCGACGGCAAGGACGAGCGTGAGCTTCATGTCGGAGGATCTCCTTCGGTTGGCAGGGCTAGGAGTGACTGCGGATAGGCCGGCAGTCGCGTTGAGGATCGGAAACTCATGACGTGACCGACGCAGATGTTCGGTTCGGGCGTTTTGGAAGCCGATGATCCAGCCGTTGCAGAGGCATCGCCCTGATAGCGGGCACGGGAGCGTTCTCGAGACTTTCCGCCTATCCAGAAACCGCCGTGACGACCGATGCGGTCTTCGTCCCTGGGTGTCGTAGCCGCCCGCCCCGCATAGGCGGGCGGCCTTCGCGTTTCCTCTCCAGACTTATCGGGGCTCGGGACCTGTGGTCCTCGTTCGGCTCGCCTCTTCGGGAGCCCTTTGCCGTGCCCTCCTTCGGCAAACTGGGATTGTGTCGTTCCAGGCGGGCACCGGTCAGGCCCGAGGGCCGAGCCGTAGGTCACCGTCCGGGAGAGGCACCATCGCTTCGACTGAGATGAATGCCGCTCAATGGCTATACAGGCAGGACGTACGGAGCGACGTGAGAAGCTCGTGGGTGAGACTTCCGAATACGAGCTCGCGCATCTTCGAGTGCCCATAGGCTCCTGCCACCACAAGGTCTGCCGCCTCGTCTCGGATGAGCTTCGTCATCGCCTCGACTATGTTCGTCGTATCCGGAAGCTCGATCCGCTCGCAGTGAACGTCGTGGCACTTCAGGTACGCCTCGGTCGCCTGGACGTTCGTCTCCCTCTCCACCGATGCGACGGTCAGGAGAAGGACACGTTCCGCCTTCCGCAACAGTGGCAAGGCGTCCGCGACGGCACGCCGGGCCTCGCGCGTGTCCTTCCATGCGATGACGGCGCACTTGATGGGCAGGTCATCGAGCTCCGAAGGCGTGACGAGCACGGGCCGGCCCGCGCGCAGGATGATCTCGGCCGGGCTCAGCGCCTGGACGATGTCGCCCGAGTTGACGTCGTCGAGGCCCCGCGCGACCAGCAGGTCACAGCGCGCGCATTCCGAGATCAAGCATTCCAGGGGCTCCCTGTCGTACACCCGCAAGTGGGCCTTGTTGTAGCCGCGCGTCATTTCTCGGAAGACCGCCTCCTGTTTCCCGAGCTCATCCCGCGCACCGGCGGCGGCAGTCTCGATGATCTGGTTGTCCAGGTAAGATCCCTTCCCGTAGATCGAGATCGGAAGAGGGCTCTGCGCCGCAACGCCGGTTAGGCTCGCGTCGAAGCGCTCGGCCAGGTTGCGGGCCAGTCGGACCCGTCCCGTAGTGCTGCTGCTGGCATCGAGGCTGACCATGATATTGGAAAGCGTCATGACGACCTCTCAGAGAGCCTGCGAGCAGCCGTGTCCGACCAGCATACGCATCGAAGCTTAGCATCGGACGAAGCTTGGTCGCCGCGGACGAAGATATGAACCTTCGCAAGTGTCGAAGCGGAGACGTCGCCGGCCGTACGTTGAATGGGCGTCAATATCCTAACTGTTTTGGTTTTCGCCTCGAGTCCGTGCGAACCCGTCTTACCGTCAGGATAACCCCTACGCATCTTCGCGAAAGTCGGGGTGGCTGGCCGGCAGTCGGTGGTCTAATCGTCGGTATGCGCTTACGCAGCTACCAAGCATTCGGAGTGCGAGTCGATCTTGGTGACATTGTCTCGCGCTCGGCGCCTGATCCAAAAGAATTTACTGGTCAGCAGGCAGCGCGCTCGCTGCGTAAGGTGAATACCAATTGTGTGCCGCCGTCCCACTCTGGCGCACGCGCGTGGGCATCCGGCGCGCTTTGGTCGAAGATTTGATCCTGTTCCAGATTCAGCTGCGCTTCGCGGCCGCGATGTACTGGCAATCTGGCATGGCAGAACCTGATCGCCCACCGGAGCGAACAACTTCGTCCGAAGCTTCTCTTTCCGAGGTAAGAAGGTGTGCAACGTAGTGCGTCGCCAACGCGCGGATGAACGGTGCAAACGCACCGATCGACCACGGCAGGGTCCCTTCGAGCCAGAGACTGTCGGCAGCCACGCAGAGGTTGCCGCTCAGGTTTTGGCCGAGCACGCGTGCGTTGAAGGTACGGCTGCCTTCGCGCCAATCCGTCGTCGCGACGCGGACGTTTCGTTCCTCAAGCCGGCGCAGCACCGGTCCCAGTCGCTGATCCAAGCGGCGCCGGACTTCGACGACGCTCAGATCATGAGGTATCGCGAGTATAAAGTGCTTCGGCATCAGCCTTCCCATTGCAGACGGATCACGGATCCGTGAGAGCTGGTTAACGCCCAGTAACCATTCCAGCGCGGGAGCTATACGGGCAGGCCCGGCTGCCGTACCTCCCGACATCAGATCGCACCCGTGTCAGGTTTATCCTGACACGGGTGCTGTCTTCTCCAGCTATGTATGTGCCTCCAGGCCACAAATCTCCCGCCTGTGTCGCACCGGAGAGATCGCAATACCGAGTCAGCCGTTTTGATCTCCAGCTTGAGACAGGTTCTCGCACGGCTGGCGATCTGCTGGCCATCCATTGCCGGCTCTCGAATTCGAGACATTCGGGAGGGCTCTGCACCACAAATCTCAGGTGATGGACGACGAAATCGAGGCGTCTCGACGATCTGTCGAACAAGAGCGATCGGACCTGCCGGGCGGTGACGTTCACCCACTGATTTGCTTACATTAAAATTGGTTTGCCAACCAGTCATTCAGGCAACCGCAGCCGGGCCTGTTCTTGCCTCCGGCATCGAACTCACCTTCAATCACGGCAGATGACGATAACGCTGGCAAGAGGCGACATTTACCGCTTGTCATCTGGGAAATTGTATTCAAAACTCAAATGACCGATCCTGGGTGGGATACGGCTAGAAGGCCGGAAAAACCGGCCGCGTGCAAAGCACTTGGAGGAAGCGTCGTGAAGCTTTTCAGGACGACCCTGTTCATCGCCGTGCTGGCGCTCGCGACGAACGCGGCGCAGGCCGAAGTCGAGGTCAAGCTCGGGCATGTCGGCGAGCCCGGCTCGCTGTTCGATCAGACGACCGCAGAATTTGCGCAGCGCGCGAATACGAAGCTCGCCGGAAAGGCCAAGGTGGTCGTGTTCGGGTCCAGCCAGCTCGGCAGCGACGACGAGATGCTGAAGAAGCTCAAGCTGGGCACCCTCGATCTCGCCCTGCCCTCGACGGTAATGACCACGGTGGCGCCCGAATTCGGGCTGTTCGAGATGCCCTACCTCGTCAAGGACCGGGCCCATGCGGCCAAGATCCGCGACGCAATTATTAAGCCGGTCCTCGCGCCCATCGCCGCCAAGGCGGGCTACACGATCATCGCCACCTGGGAAAACGGGTTCCGCCAGATCACGAACAGCAAGCGCCCAATCAAGGAGCCCGCGGATCTCAAGGGGATCAAACTCCGGGTGCCGAAGGGCGTGTGGCGCGTGAAGATGTTCCAGGCCTACGACGCGACGCCGAGCCCGATGGCGTTCTCGGAGGTCTTCGTGGCGCTCCAGACCGGCGTTATGGATGGCCAGGAGAACCCCCTGGCGCAGATCTACCCGGCCCGCTTCCAAGAGGTTCAGAAGTACCTCTCGCTCACCGGCCACGTCTACACGCCGGCCTACCTCATCGCCGGGCGCCGCTGGAAGGGCCTGCCCGAGGACGTGCGCAAGGCACTGGAGGAGACCGCCGTCGAGATGGAGCCCCGGGCCCTCGAAATCGCTGCCAAACTCGACGACGACCTGCTCGGCAAGCTCAAGGCAGCGGGCATGCAGGTGAACGACGCGGACAAGAAGACTTTCATCGACGCGTCGAAGCCGGTCTACGACGAGTTCTCCAAGGACGTCCCTGGCGGTCGCGAGCTGATCGACAAGGCGCTAGAGCGTGTTGTTTTCACACGGAAGCGTAGCCTGAGTTGGTGAGGTAGTTGGCGCATTCGTTGGGCGCGACGAGATCGAGAACGTGCCCGACGCGGCGCCACGTGGCCTCGACGGTCCTGGGTTCGCCGGCTCGGGTGAAATGCTTGAGCTTTGAGAAGAGCTGCTCGATCGGGTTGAGATCGGGGCTGTAGGGCGGCAGGAACAGCAGATGCGCGCCGGCGGCTCGGATGGCAGCCCGGGCGGCTCTGCCTTTGTGGCTTCCGAGATTGTCCAGGATGACGACGTCGCCCGGTTTCAGCTCAGGGACGAGGACGGTCTCGACGTAGCGGCGGAAGATGGCGCCGTTGATCGGCCCGTCGACGACCCAGGGCGCGCTGACCCGGTCATGGCGGAGCGCGGCGATGAAGGTGAGCGTACGCCAGTGGCCGTGTGGGGTCTGCGCGTCCAAGCGCTGGCCGCGCGGTCCCCAGCCGCGCAACGGCGCCAGGTTGGTCTTGACCCAGGTCTCGTCGAGGAAGACCAAACGGCGCGGATCGACTTTCGCCTGATGCCTTTGCCAGCGTTGGCGCTTACGCGCGACGTCGGCCCGATCCTGCTCGCTCGCCCGAAGCGTTTTTTTTGAAGCTTAGCTCCTGGGCGCGCACGAACACCCAGACCGCACGCAGGTCCGTCTTCACCCCGCGCTCGGCCAACTCCGCCACCAAGCCCCGCAGGGTGAACGGCCCACCCCGCACCCGCTCGGAAAGCCATGTGCCCGGCTCACCCGACAGCACCGGCTTCTTGTGGCCGCCAATCTGCCCAGGGCTCAGCGTGCCCGTCTCCCGCTTGAGCTTGCGCCACTTCGAGACGCAGGACGGGCTGATCGCCAAAGCCCGAGCGATCATCCGGATCGTCTCGCCGGCCTCAGCGCGGGCCAGGGCCCGCTCGCGTAAATCCTCCGAATAGGGCTGCGTCATCCCACATCGCCCTCCGCTGCAGCGCTGACAGACAACCAGACCACAGCCGGCCCGTGAACCTCGATTCCGTCAAAAAACAACCTGCTCTAGCCCTCGGTAACGGATCCTGATCCGCCACCCCACCGGATACCGATCCCAGCACGTCCCGATCTCGTCCAGGCGGGATCGCGCGGGAGCCTGAGACCCACGCATGCAAACCGTCCGCCGCTCGTTCGACCGCTGTCTGGAGGCCATCGCGGCGCTCCTGATGGCGGCGCTGACGATCATCCTCGTCCTGGGCTTCGTTTACCGGTTCCTCGGTATGTCCTTGGTCTGGTACGATGAGGTCGCGTCGATTGGGCTCGCCTGGCTCACCTATTACGGCAGTGCGCTCGCGGCGCACCGCGGGGCGCATATCGGTTTCCCCGGCATCGTCAACGCGTTCCCGCCGGGGCTGCGCGTCGCCGTCACCCTGGTGGCCGAAGCCATCGTGATCGGCTTCTTCCTGCTGTTGGCCGTCTACGGGACGGAGGTCGTCATGGTCCTCCAGGGCTCGACGCTGGTGTCGCTGCCCGCCGTCTCCCAGACGGTCACGCAGTCCGTGATCCCGATCGCCTCGGTCCTGTTCATCGTCGCCGAGCTGCTGCGCCTGCCGGAGGTGATTCACGACGCCCGCACCGGAGGGTTCGAGGACCATGAACTGAAGGAAGCGTTGGGCTCAACCGACTCGGCGCGGGAACCCGCACTCGGGAAGGCCCGGTCATGACCGCACTCCTAGTCTGCATGTTCTGCGGCCTGTTCGGGATGGTGCTCCTGAACGTGCCCATCGCGGTGGCGCTGGGCGTCGTAGCGGTGGCCGCCATGTGGTTCACGCAAGGGGCCGATTCGCTGCCGAACGCCGCCCTGGTCATGTTCGAGGGGGCGACGAACTTTCCGCTGCTCGCCATCCCGCTGTTCATTTTCGCGGGCGGCATCATGAACTCGTCGTCGATCTCGCGGCGGCTGGTGAATCTCGCCTCCGCCATGCTGGGCTTCGTCCGCGGCGGCCTTGCGATGGTGACCATCGGCGCCTCGATGTTCTTCGCAGAGATCTCCGGCTCGGCGGTGGCCGGCGTCGCAGCCCTGGGCACGCTCCTGATCCCGGCGATGAAGAGCCGAGGCTACTCGAAGGAGTTCTCCGCAGCGGTGTCCTCGTCGTCGGCGAGCCTCGCGATCATCCTTCCCCCCTCGATCCCGATGATCCTCTACGCCGTTATGGCGCAGGTCTCGGTGGTGAAGATGTTCATTTCCGGCCTGCTCCCGGGCCTGCTCGGTGCGGCCGGCCTCGCCTTGGCGAGTTACGGCTACGCGCGCAAGTACGACTTCCCGGTCGAGCAGCACTTCTCGCTGGCGGTGCTGGGAACAGCCCTGCGCGAGGCGCTCTGGGCGCTGATGCTGCCGGTCATCATCCTGGGCGGGATCTTCGGCGGCTTCGTCACGGCCACCGAGGGGGCAGCCGTCGCGGTCGTGGCGGCACTGCTGATCGCCACGCTGGTCTACCGCGAACTCTCCCTGGCAGATCTCTATAAGGCGCTGGTCGACGCGGCCATCCAGACCGCGGTCGTGATGCTATTGGTGGCGGCGTCGGCGCTGATCGGGGTGCTGCTCACCGAGGCGCAGGTGCCGCAGGCCCTCGCCCGGTCGATCCAGAGCTACACCACCAATCCCTATCTGGTCCTGCTGCTGCTCAACGTTCTGTTCCTAATCCTCGGCATGTTCCTGCACTCGGCGGCCGCTATCATCCTGACGGTGCCGATCGTGCTGCCGCTGATCCAGCAGGTCGGCATCGATCCGGTCCATTTCGGGCTGGTCCTCACCCTGAACCTCGCCATCGGGCAGCAGACCCCGCCGGTGGCCTCCGTGCTGATCGCCGCCTGCGCGATTGCCAAGGCGGACATCTGGGAAACCACCAAGGTCAATCTCGGCTATATCGGCGTGCTGCTCGTGGTGCTGCTGATCTGCACCTACCTGCCCTGGCTCGCCTTGGCGCCGATCCACTGGTTCTACGGCGAGGCCGCGGGGGGCTGAGGGGCGCCCGCGGCCTCGCCGGAGCTGCGGGTACCGGCGCGTCCGGCGGGCAGGGCCTGAGAGCGTGACCGGATCCGCCCGCGGCCCGACGAAGTCGGACATCGGGCGGCACTGCGCGCTGCGGCGGACCCGGCAATCGGCCGTCTACCCACGCCGTCGGGGCGTAGAGCGCTCCTTTGCCGCGCCACCCGTTTCCGCAGGCTCGTCAACGGTTCCGAGCGCTGTGCCGGCACCCTGGCGGACCTGCGCCTCGTCGCTCTCGCCCGCCTCATGCTCAGACAGGCCGCTCGACGCGCCACGGATTCCTAGCAGACTCTCGCGCCGACGGCGCTGATCGCCAAACATCATTCATGCGATGACGGGGATGGGGCAGGCTATCCGGCAACTATTTGCGGTCAGGTGCGCGATGGGGTGTCGGAAGCCATCCCCCTGTCCCCATCCAGGCCGAGCAGACAGGCAGTAAAAACTGCAAGGATAACTCAATCCGGGCGCAGGCCGAGTTGCGACTTATCAGTGAGCCGGTCATTGCGAAATGTGATCGTGAGATTGGCGCCGTACGATCCGCGCCCGAGCCAGGAATACGTCGCGCGCCGGACGTCCCCGATGAGCAGGTGGGAAACCCGCCGGCCGTCGCACCCCAGACGGGAGCGCACCTGCCGATATGTCATCCCCGGTGTGAGAGAGGCATACTGCGTGTGGTCGACGCGGCAGCCTGTCCGCGATGCGGCCCATATCGGCGTGATGGATGCCATCTGAAGCAGGGCCGAGACCAGTGCGACAGCGAGTGAGAATCGCATCGTCCGGTCAGCCCGGGTTGCCCGCGGCACGCCGATTGGCATCCGGCGCTTGAGGCTCGACCGCAGCCCCGGCATCCGCGGACCGGATTTCCACTCTGAGGTTCTCTCGCATGTCCTGGAGGTGGTCGGTCACCACCCGCTCGCCGGCCCTGAGCCCAGTCAGGATCGCGGTCGCGTCGCCGAAGCTGTCGCCGGTGGTCACGGGCTTCTGGCGCACCACGCCCTCATCGTCCACGACGTAGACGATCTGCTGGGCGAGCCGGGCCGACAGCGCGACCGTCGGGACCAGGAGCTTCTCCTCGGTGCCGGTCTTGACCCGGGCACGGACGAACTGACCGGGCAGGAAGCGCTCGTCGGTGTTCGGCAGCAGCGCGCGCACGAGGCGCCGGGCGGTGCGGGGATCGAACCGATTGTCGAGCTGGTAGACCTTGGCGTCGCGCACCGGCTTGCCGGCCTCGTCCAGCACCTCCACGCTCACGGGCCCGTTCTGCATCGCCTCGCGCAGAGCCTCGGAATCCTCGGAGGAGAGGGCCATCTGCACGTCGATGGGGTCGAGCTGCACCACGCTGACCAGCTCCGTCTGGTTCTCGATGACGAGGTCGCCGGGGTTGATGATCGACAGGCTCACCCGCCCATCGAAGGGTGCGTTGACCACCGCGTAGTCGAGGTTGAGGTTCTGCCGGGCAATCGCGGCCTCGGCCCCCTGGACCTGCGCCGAAGCCGAGGCCGCGTTCGACTGGAGCTGCTGCAGCCGCTGCTCGGAGGCGTAGCCCTTGTCGGCCAGGGTGTCGGTGCGGCTCACCTCGGCCTGGGCGAACTGGAGCTGCGCCTTGGCCTGCGCCTCCTGCGCCTTGGCCTGGGCCAGCGCCACCTGGAACGGGCGCGGATCGATCCGGAACAGCACCTGTCCCTTCTTCACGTGGCTGCCCGGCTCAAAGGGACGCTCGGTGACGTTGCCGGTCACCCGGGCCTGCAGGGCCGCGTCCTGGGGCGCGATGATCGTGCCCGTGTAGGTGAAGCTGATCGGCACGGATTCCGTCCGAGCCGCCACGACTGTCACGGCGAGGGTCGGTTCGGTCTCGGCGGTCGCAGCGGGCTTGTCCGACCCCGGCAGAGCGGCCATCACGGCGGACGGCTGCGGTCGGCCCAGGGCCAACCAGCCACCCGCCGCCAGGACCAGGGCTGCCCCGCAGCCGAGCAATCCGTATCGCACCCCCGCCCGCACGCCGTCCGCTCCCCTTTGCGGCGCTGCGCGCGCCGGACCGGACAGGGAACACGCCAAACGCGCTCGCGTTGCACGCCCGGTCCTCGCGACCGTCCCCGCAGCGCCGAGGTGCGATGTTCGCCCGCTTCGTCGACCGGCCGATCCTGGCGGCCGTCATCTCGGTGCTGATCACCCTGATCGGCGCCGTGGCCGGCCTGACCCTGCCGATCGCGCAGTTCCCCGAGATCGCGCCGCCAATCATCAACATCCAGGCGACCTATCCGGGTGCCAGCGCGCAGCAGGCCTACGACGCGGTCACGACACCCCTGGAGCAGGAGATCAACGGCGCCCAGCACCTGCTCTACATCGCCTCGACCAGCAACACCGACGGCAGCGTCAACCTCGACGCCACCTTCGAGATCGGGTCCGACCTCGACGCGGCCGCCGCTGAGGTGCTGACCCGCGCCAACCGGGCCGAGGCGAAGCTTCCGGCCTCGGTGCGCGCGCAGGGTCTGGAGATCCAGAAGAGCTCCCGCCAGCGGCTCGGCAACATCGTGCTCTACGCCGATCCGGGCGCGCCCTACGACGAGCTGTTCCTGGCCAACTGGGCCGAGACCCAGGTGATCAAGCCACTGCGCCGGGTCGACGGCATGGGCCGGATCCAGAACTTCTCCCAGAAGCGCTACGCCATGCGCCTGTGGCTCGATCCGGTGAAGATGGAGGCGCTCGCGATCAGCCCCGACGCTGTCATCAAGGCCGTGAGCCAGCAGAACAAGCAGATCACCACCGGCTCCCTCGGCAAGCCGCCGACCGACGGCAAGCCCACCGCCTTCGAGCTGCAGGTCGTGACCCAGGGACGGCTCAGCCAGCCCCATGAATTCGCCAACATCCTGCTGCGGGCCAACCCGGACGGCTCCGTGGTCCGGGTCCGCGACGTGGCGCGGGTGGAATTGGGTTCGGAGCAGTACGGCGTGCGCTCGAGCTTCGACGGGCAGCCCTCGGCGACGCTCGGCCTCTACCAGACGCCCGGCGCCAACGCCGTCCACGTCATGGACGGCGTGAAGGCCACCATGGCCGAGCTGGCGCAGCGCTTCCCGCCCGGGCTCAAATACAAGATCGCCCTCGACCGCACCGAGTTTGTCCGGGAGGCGATTCGCGAGGTGGTGCACACCCTGTTCGAGGCGCTGATCCTCGTCGTGGTGGTCACCTACCTGTTCCTGCAGAACTGGCGCGCGACGCTGATCCCCTCGATCGCCGTGCCGGTCGCGCTGGTCGGGACCTTCGGGCCGATGGCGCTGCTCGGCTTCTCGTTCAACACCCTCAGCCTGCTCGGCATGGTGCTGGCGGTGGGCCTTGTGGTCGACGACGCGATCATCGTGGTCGAGAACACCGAGCGCCTCATGGACGAGGGAATGGAGCCGCGCCCGGCTTCTCGGGAGGCGGTGAACGAGGTCGCCGGCCCGGTGATCGCCACCACCCTGGTGCTGGCGGCCCTGTTCGTGCCGGTGGCCTTCATCCCGGGCCTGACCGGCCAGCTCTACAACCAGTTCGCCCTGACCATCGCGATCTCGGTGATGATCTCGGCCGTGGTCTCGCTGACCCTGACGCCGGCGCTCTGCGGCCTGATCCTGAAGCACCGCCCGGAGGGCACCGGGGCGCACCGGAGTCGGTGGAGGGCGCCGCTGCGCTGGTTCAACCGGACGCTGGAGCGGGCCGCGGGCCTCCTCACCGCGATCATCGGCCGGCTCACCCGCCACCTCGCGCTGGTCGGCCTCGCCTTCGCGGTCTTCGCGGCGCTCACCGTGCTCCTCGTGATGCAGCGCCCGACCGGCTTCGTCCCGAACGAGGACCAGGGCTACTTCTTCGCCGACGTCGCCCTGCCCAAGGGCGCCGCGGTAGCGCGCACCGACCGGATGGTCGAGCGGCTCGGCAGGAGCCTACGGGATATGCCGGAGGTCGATCACACGATCGGCGTCGTCGGCCGCAGCATCCTCGCCGACGCGGTGGCGCCGTTCTACGGGTTCCAGATCCCGGTCCTGAAGCCCTGGGGCGAGCGGGCGGCCTCGGCCGACGCCATCATCGCCCGCGTGCAGAAGGAATTCCGGCACGATCCGGACGGGAAGGTGCGGGTGGTCAACCCGTCGCCGCTCCCGGGCCTCGGCACCCGCAGCGGCCTGACGCTCGAGATCCAGGACCGCAGCGGCGCCGGGGGCATCAAGCTCGCCGAGGCGGCCCAGCGCTTCATCGACGAGATGGAGAAGAGCCCCAACATCGCCCAGGCGCTGCCGACGACGAGCTACGGCGTCCCGCAGATCCGCCTAGAAATCGACCGGGCCAAGGCCGAGCAGCTCGGCGTGCCGCTCCAGAACCTGTTCGACGCCCTCGGGACCTATGTCGGGTCGAGCTTCGTCAACCTCTTCAACCGCTTCGGCTTCGTCTACCAGGTCTACGTGCAGAGCGAGGCCACGGGGCGGCGCACGATCCAGGATCTGGCGGCCCTGCCGGTCCTCAACGGCAGGGGCGAGCCCGTGCGGATCGGCTCCCTGGTGCGGGCGGAGTTCACCACCGGGCCCACCGCGGTCCTGTCCTACAACACCTACCCGGCCATCGAAGTGGCGATCGAGGTGTCCGCGAGCGCGAGTTCCGGCACGGTGCTCAAGGAGGTCGAGACCCTCGCTAAGAGCCGGCTGCCCTCGGACTATGCTGTGGAATGGACCGATGTCGCCTACCAGGAGAAGGTTGCGGGCGGCTACGCGCCGCTGATCTTCGGCCTCGGCGTGCTGATGATCTTCCTGCTGCTCGCTGGGCAGTACGAGTCGCTGCGCCTGCCCTTCGTCATCCTGCTGGCGACGCCGGTCGCGATCTTCGGCGCCATCGGCTTCCTGGCGGTGCGCGGGCTCGAACTCGACATCTTCGGCCAGATCGGTCTGCTGCTGCTCGTCGGGCTCGCCGCCAAGAACTCGATCCTGCTCGTGTCTTTCGCGGAGGACCTGCGCCGGCAGGGCGAGGACGTGCTAAAGGCGGCCCAGGACGCGGCACGGCTGCGCATGCGCCCGATCCTGATGACGTCGTTCGCCTTCATCACCGGCTCGATCCCGCTGGCCATCGCGAGCGGCGCCGGTGCCCATGCCCGCGTCTCCATGGGGACGGTGGTGATCGGCGGCCTCGTCGTCGCGACCTTCATCACCCTGTTCATCACCCCGACCTTCTACGTCGCCTTCGAGCGGCTGCTCGGGCGCGGCGACGCTGCCAGGGAGACGCCTGAGAGCGGAGTCGCGGGTCAGCCAGCCGAGTAGAATGCCGGCGCCGTTCTGAAAGCCGTGTCCGCTCTCGCGATATGTCTACTCCGAAGCAGATGGGGTGGATGGCTCCCGCTCCGACTGACGGCATCTCGATGCCAAGATGTGGTTGCTGTCAAAGCAGCAGCCACGCTCATGCAGGAGCCATCCCCATGGAGATCACCACCGTCGGCATC
>NZ_JBKFAP010000219.1:0-281 GCF_053345715.1 Methylobacterium sp. D48H | reverse complement strand
CGACGCCGTTCCTGGCGCTGGCCGGGCTTCTGCAGGAGGCCGAAGCCGCGCTGGGCCGCGGGCACCACCGCCTGGGCCGCGACGCGCGCCGCGCCGTGGCGCATCTCGCCGCGTCCTGCGGCATCCCCGAAGGCCGGGCGCCCCTGCATCAGGGCTTGGCGCGGCTCTGGTCCCTCGACGCCGCGACCGCCGACCGGGCCCGTCAGGCGCTGGTGCTGCTGGCCGACCACGAACTGAACGCCTCGACCTTCGCGACCCGGGTCCCCGCCTCCACCGGCGCG
>NZ_JBKFAP010000218.1:0-282 GCF_053345715.1 Methylobacterium sp. D48H | reverse complement strand
ACCCGCTCGAACGGGAACACGGAATCGTTCGGCGGCCGCGCGCGGCCCGCCGCGAGCAGCGGCAGGACATGCTCGGCGAGGGCTTCGGCGAGGCGCGCCTTCAGGGCCACCGGCCCGGCGCGCAGCGTCGAGCCCGTGAGCGTCACCCGCTTCATCAGCAGCGGCTGGAAGTCGATCTCCGCCACCCGCGAGCCCTGCTGGAACGCGATCTGCGCGATGCGCCCGTCGACCGCCACGGCGCCGAGGTTGCGGGCGATGTAGGGGCCGCCGACCATGTCGAGG
>NZ_JBKFAP010000217.1:0-282 GCF_053345715.1 Methylobacterium sp. D48H | reverse complement strand
CGCCAAGCTTCTGGACGAGATCGGGCTGACGGCCCGCGACGGGTCTGGCACGCGGCTGCTCCCGGGCGGTCGCGCCCTGGGGCTGGTGGTGGAGAGCGACGGCGAGGCCGAGATGGTCCTCGACGCGCTGCTGCTCATCACGGAGTTCTGGCGCGAGGTCGGGATCCGCCTGATCACCAAGCCGCAGGAGCGCACGAACCTGCACCGGCGCTCGATCGCGGGCGTGACCGTCATGGTCGCCGCCCAGGGCCTGGACCTCGCCGTCCCGACCGCGATCATGCC
>NZ_JBKFAP010000216.1:0-282 GCF_053345715.1 Methylobacterium sp. D48H | reverse complement strand
CGATCGGTCCGCCTCGGCGCTCAGCCGTGCGGCGCGCTCGGCCATGATCATGGCGTGCGCGGCGGCAAGGTCGGTCGGCAGCGACTCGGGCGTGGTGGTCACGGGAGGAGGGAATCACGGCTACCCGATCCTGGATAGGGCCGACCTCATCCGATCGCGCTGGGCCGCCAGGTCTCCTGGGGATGACGCCAGTCGATGCCCGAGAGCAGGTAGCCCATCTGCGCCGATGAGATCGCCACCACGCCGTCGGCTGGGCTCGGCCACAGGAAGCGCCCCCGTTCC
>NZ_JBKFAP010000215.1:0-282 GCF_053345715.1 Methylobacterium sp. D48H | reverse complement strand
TGGGCGCCTCCCCGGGCTGGCGGCCTCGTGCGGGCCGGCTTGGCGGGGAGCATAGGACGCGTCCACGCCCCTTGCCCAGGCGGCGTCAGGCCGCGGCCCAGGTCTCGCCCTTGGCGATCGTCGCGAGGTCGCCGGAGTAGCGGCGCAGCGGCTTGCCGAGGAGGACGGCGTGCTCGGCGCTCAGGCCGCGCAGGGCCTTGGCCAGCAGCCGCAGGAACACGAGGTCGTGCGTCCCGGTCTCCACGAAGGTCGGCGACATCCGGCCGTGGCTGCCGACGAGGA
>NZ_JBKFAP010000214.1:0-282 GCF_053345715.1 Methylobacterium sp. D48H | reverse complement strand
AGCCTCGAGACTAACGAGACGATCGGGCCGCGACGGAAGGGAGCCGATGCAGCGCAATAAGGTGAGCACCGTGTTCACGCTGGCCAGGGTCGCCGCCGACCTCGGACAGGATGCTGACGCCCTGTTCGACATCATCGTCGACATGGAACCCGAGGACGGCCTGATCTGGGTCCACGGCTCGGGCGACGAGGCGTACCCAGCGTTTACCAACGATGGGATCGACGAGCTGAAGGAGCGGATCGCCGCCCATACGGCAGAAAGTGATCTGCACCCGAGGAAACC
>NZ_JBKFAP010000213.1:0-282 GCF_053345715.1 Methylobacterium sp. D48H | reverse complement strand
GGCATCGGGCGCCGCTCCGACGAGTTCGCCGTCGTCCGCGCCGGCCTGAACTACAAGTTCGGCTCCTACTGAGACCGACAAGCGACGGGCGGGTGCGGCGCTCGCATCCCGACCGTCGCACCCGACCCGACACGCGAAGGGGCCGCTTCCCAGAGGAGGCGGCCCCTTCGCCGTTCAGGCGGGCCGAACGCGGCCCGCCGCCCTCGCGAGCGCGGCGGCGCGGAAGCTCGACGGCCGGCCGACGATGCGGCCGGCCCGGGATCGAGCCTCAGCCGATCGCCC
>NZ_JBKFAP010000212.1:0-282 GCF_053345715.1 Methylobacterium sp. D48H | reverse complement strand
ATTGCCTGCCGGACATCATCGCGCGCTGGAGCAGCGCCGATCCGATCCCGGAAAACAGCGCGTCCCGGATCGTCTATGCCGATCGGGGGGTGGATGATGCGATCCTGGCTATCGCGGCGATCGGCGTCGTCGCTTCCGAGAGCATGCAGAACACGCTGGCCGCCGAAGTCTGGCGGACCCTCGCGACGTTAATCGATGACGTGCCGACCGCACAGCTGCCGGCGTTGACCGACACGGTGGAGCGGCTGCTATCGAGCCTCGGAGACCACGTGCTGACACGAG
>NZ_JBKFAP010000211.1:0-282 GCF_053345715.1 Methylobacterium sp. D48H | reverse complement strand
CGCGTCGTCGAGGTGCACCAGTTGCCCGACACGATCCGCATCCTCGACGGCGGCCGGGTCGTGGCGAGCCACTCGATCCTGGAGGGACGGCGCCAATACCGCGTCGATCCCGAGCATCGGCAGGGAGGAGCTGCCCGAGCCATGCGGCACGGCCATCCCGACAGCCTGCCGATCGGGCGGAGTGGCGATCACGTCGCGCAGCGCTCCCTGGCCGTCTACCAAGCCGTCGGCGAGCGGCTCGCTGCTGGCATCGGGGTCCGGTCATGACCCGTACCGCTCCCG
>NZ_JBKFAP010000210.1:0-282 GCF_053345715.1 Methylobacterium sp. D48H | reverse complement strand
GGCACCGGCCTCTGGACCCGGATCAACGCCCTCAACTCGCCCTGGATCTTGGACGACCTGTTCACGATCGTGGCCGAGGTCGGCGGCAAGCTCGACGTCGTGATGGTGCCCAAGGTCGAGGGACCGTGGGACATCCACTACATCGACCAGCTGCTCGCCCAGCCCGAGGCGCGCCACGGGGTGACGAAGCCGATCCTGGTCCACGCGATCCTGGAGACCGCCGAGGGCGTCGCCAACGTCGACGCGATCGCGTCGGCCTCGCCGCGGATGCACGGCATGAGC
>NZ_JBKFAP010000021.1:0-90854 GCF_053345715.1 Methylobacterium sp. D48H | reverse complement strand
TGATGCGGCCGGCATAGGGCACCGAGATGGCGCCGTCGCGCCCGACGGGCTGCTCGGGGATGAGGGCGGACTTGGATCCGGCGGAGAAGCGGTCGGCGACGAGGGGTCCGGAGAACAGGCCGCCGGACCCGGCCTCCCAGACGGAGACCGAGACCATGTCGCCGATGCCGATCACCGGCTCGGAGGAGGGGCGATGGTCGCCGAAGGAGGCGAGCAGGCTGTCGAGGGGGCGGCCGCGCAGGGCCTCGACCACGGAGGGGGTGACGTCGATGATCTCGTAGCGGGCAAGGATCCCGCCGTCGGCCGTGGCGACCTCGGCCCCGGCCTGGATCGCGCTCGCCGTCGGACCCGCCGCGGGCAGGTACGTGCAGCCCGACATCGCCGTGACGGCGAGCAGGACGAGGGGAAGTTTGCGCATCCAGATGTTGCCCATCGGTATTGCCGAGCCCGTGCCTAGCCCATAGCGGCCCAGGTGTCCGTAGCGGGTGAGCCACACTCCGCCCGCCACGACCGAGACTGCTAAGTCATCCTCGTTAAGCACAGCTTTTTCGGGGCACAGGGACGACGAATGCCGGGCGCAGCGCGCGCTGCTGAAATATCGGGACACAAATCCGAGCGCTGTCGACGGTAACGAGTCGGCCCATCGACTCCAGGGCCGCACGGCCCCGGCGCGATCCGCTCACTGACCCTGGGTCACCGCCGCGGTGATGTCGCCGTAGACGGCGCTGACGCGGGACACGTAGTAGCGGATGCTGCCGACCGCGACGAGGAAGATCAGGCCCCCGAGCAGGGCGTACTCGGTCGCGGTGGATCCGCGGAGGTCGTGGGCGAAGCGCGCGGCCGCGACAGGGATCCGATCCGTCAGGGCGGCCGCCGCCCGGGATCGCACCGCGCGCCGCCCCGCCCCGTCGCCGCCCGGCTCATCCATGGTCGAACGCGCCTTCCCATCCCGCCGTCCGCGTGGCCTCACGCGCTCGGAAGGCTGTTACCGGCCCGCGCTTGCCGCCGGCTTAACGAAGTGTCCGAAACAGGGCATCGGGCTGATTCCGGGCGGGATATGCACCGCCCCGCGCGGCGGGCGCGCCCGGCGAGGGCGCGCCCGCGACGGCTCAGGCGTGGCCGGCCTTGTGGCGCAGGTCGTCGATCCGCTTGGAGGCCTCGGCCTTGTCGAGGTCGGGATCGAACGCCTTCGGCTCCTTCGCCTCTTCGGAGAGCGTCTTCAGGTAGGAGGCCTGCGCGCCGGTCATCGGCTCGCCGCCGGTGGTCCACTGGTCTGGATCCTTGATCTGGTTCGACACGTCCTTCGGGTCGGTCTTGGGGTTCTCCGGCGCCTCCTGGTGCGCATCCTGGCGCACACCGGAATCCCGATCGGCCTTCGACGTCGCCTTCGCGGTGGTGGTAGCCATGCGACTCATGTTCCCTAAATGTTCGCGTTCTGGGTCGTCAACGCGGCCCGCGCCGCGACGGTTCCTGCCGACACGGCGGCAACGTCGGGCGCGGCGATCTTCCCATCCGCGCGCGCGCTCCGCATGATCGTGACGCGCGGCGGCCCGGCGCGCCTCGGAGCCACGGTGGTCCGGATGACGTCCCAATCAGACTCGCCATTCGATGCCGGGACGGCCGCTCAGGTGCTCGTGGTCATGGGCGTCTCGGGGTCCGGGAAGAGCACCGTGGCGGCGCTGATCGCCGAGAAGCTCGGCTGGATCTTCGTGGACGGCGACAGCTTCCACGCGCCGGAGCATGTGGCGAAGATGCACGCGGGCCACGCCCTCGACGACGCGGACCGCGCACCGTGGCTCGCCCGGATCGCGACCTGGATCCAGCAGCGCCTCGACGCCGGCGAGTCCGGCGTGGTGGTCTGCTCGGCGCTCCGGCGCGCGTACCGGGACGTCCTCACCCGGGGCAGCCGGCGGGTCCGCATCGTCTACCTCGACGGCGACAAGGCCCTGATCGCGCGGCGTCTCGCGGAGCGCCAGGGTCATTTCATGTCGCCGCATCTCCTGGACAGCCAGTTCGCCACCCTCGAGGTCCCGGGCCCCGACGAGCACCCGATCACCGTCGGGATCCTCGAGCCGCCCGAGGCGATTGCCGACCGGGTCGTGGCGGAACTCGCCACCGCGGCGCGCCGGGATCCGGGTGGGGAGTGACGCGATGACTGCAGGAACCGGCAAGGCCGCGGGGATCGCCCTGGTGATCTCGGACGTCGACGGCACCCTGGTCACCGGGGACAAGCGCCTGACGGCAGCGACGGTGGCGGCCGTGCGCCGCCTGCGCGCGGCCGGGATCGGCTTCAGCATCGCCTCGGCGCGGCCGCCGATCGGGCTGCGGAGCCTCGTGGCGGAGCTCGGCCTCGACCTGCCGATGGGGGCCTTCAACGGCGCGAGCGTCGTCCGGCCGGACCTGTCGATCATCGAGGAGCGGACCATCCCGGAGCCGGCGGCCCGGGCGGCCCTCGACCGGCTCCTGGCCGAGGGGCTGGACGTCTGGGTCTTCGCCGACGGCGCGTGGTGCCTGCGCGACCCGGACGGGCCCTACACCGACCTGGAGCGCCGCACGATCGACGCGGAGCCCCGAGTCGTGCCGGATCTCGGAACGCTCATGGGTATGGCCGCCAAGATCGTCGGCGTCAGCCGCGACCACGCCCATCTCGCGGCCTGCGAGACGCGAATCGCGGCGGCGCTGGCCGGCCGGGCCACCGTCCACCGCTCGCAGAAGTACTATCTCGACGTGACGCCGCCCGATCTCGACAAGGGTCGCTTCGTCGCCTGGATGAGCGCGCATCTCGCCATCCCGCGCGAGCGGATCGCCACATTCGGCGATGCCGGGAACGATCGCCCGATGTTCGCGCAGAGCGGCTACTCCGTGGCGATGGGCAATGCCGAGGCGAGCGTCCAGGCGGCCGCCAGCGCGGTCACGGACAGCAACGACGCCGACGGGTTCGCCCGCGCGGTCGAGCGCTTCATCCTTCCCTGACCGGCTCCCCAGACCGGCCGACCGCGTCCGCGCGCCGCCCTGTGGCGCGCGGATCACAAGCACGCCCGTCGCCCCGGCCGCCCACAGGCTGCCGAACGGGGGCCGCTTTCCGGCCTCATTTCCCCGTGACCTAGCTTGACTACAGAACAAGCAGCACCGGGTCTCGGAATGCATCGCCTCATCCTGGCCGCCGTCCTCGCGGTCGCGCCCGCCGCCGCCTTCGGGCAGGGCGCGCGCGACAATATCGACGCGTTGATCGAGCAGCAGGCGAAGGCGAACGGCGTTCCGGCGAGCTTCGTGCACGCCGTGGTCAAGCGCGAGAGCAACTACAATCCGCGGGCGAAGGGCGGCAGCGCCCTGGGTCTCATGCAGATCAAGCACGCGACCGCGCGCGGCATGGGCTACACCGGCGACGCCGCCGGCCTGTACGATCCGGAGACCAACCTGCGCTACGGCGTGGCCTATCTGGCGGGCGCCTACCGCACGGCCAAGGGCAACGTCGCCCAGGCCTACCAGTACTACAACCGCGGCTACTACTACGCCGCCAAGCGCCAGGGCATCTCCACCGAGGTCGCCTCGGTGGTCGCCCCCGTGGCGGCTTCGGCCAGCGCCCTCGCGAGCCTGTTCGGCGGCGGCGTCGCCGACTCCAAACCCAACCCCGCGGCCGCCGCCCTGGCCTACGCGCCGACGGCCGCCGCCGTGGCCGAGGTTCCGACCGAGACCGTCGAGGTGCCGCTGCCGCCGCGCCGGCCCGCCGCCCTGGCCGGCGCCGCGGTCGAACTCGCCAGCCTGTCCATCGACCCGGCCGCGGGCGCGCCCCCGGCCGCCCCGCAGGCCGCCTCGGTTCCCTCCGTGGAGGTGCCGCTGCCGCCGCGCCGACCCACGGCCCTCGGGAGCGCGGAGGCCTCGCCGGCGCAGATGGCGGAACTCCGGCTCTCGCCGCAGCCCGCGGCGGCCGCCACCCCGATGACCCCCGCGGCCGCTTCGGCACCGGCCACCGAGGCGGCGGTCGAGGCGGTCGAGGTGCCGCTGCCGCCGCGCCGTCCGTCGCTCCAGATGCTCGCCGCCGCCACGCCGCGGCGCGCCCCGGCCGCCGCGGCGCTCGCCACGCCGGTGCGCGAGGCCACGGCCCTGCCGGTCGAGTAGCGCGCCCGCTCCGGCGCGGGCGCAGACCGCCGATCGCCCGCCCGGCCGGGCCTTCTGCCCACACAAGGATCATGCCCAAGGCTTGACCATCGGGTCGATCCGCAACACATAGGCGCCACGCCAGCAACGTGGTTGGATCGTTACGGTACGGACCGGCGCCGCGAGACAGCGGCCGTACGCGGGTGGCGCACGACGGATCTCAGGGCAGGAAACGCCGGTCTACACGCGCACGTTCTCAGGCAGCTTCCTGTCCGGCGGAACGCCAAAGCGCGATGGATCTCGAAGCGGCAGGCATGCAGGGCACGGACTCTGCTTTCGAGCTGGCAGGAAAGCGGACGGCGCCATGACCGGCGTGGAACAGGAATCTCTCTTTCTCACGGACCTCGGGCGACGCGTCAGGCACGCGCGCACCGTGCGCGGGCTGTCGCGCAAGGTTCTGTCGCAGACCTCGGGCCTGTCCGAGCGCTACATCGCGCAGCTAGAGGGCGGCCAGGGCAACGTCTCGATCATCCTGCTGCGGCGGGTGGCGAACGCCATGGGTGTGCGGCTGGACGACCTGATCACCGGCAACGACGCGCTGCCCGACTGGCCCGTGGTGCGCGACCTCCTCGCCCAGGCGAGCCCGGCCCAGATCGTCGCCGCCAAGGAGGCCCTGTCCGGCGGCAGCCGGCCCGAATCGAGCAACCGGCCGCGCGTGGCGCTGACCGGACTGCGCGGCGCCGGCAAGTCGACCCTCGGCAAGCTCGCGGCCGAGCGCCTCGGCTGGACCTTCGTGGAGCTCAACGCCGAGATCGAGCGGGAGAACGCCCTCTCGGTCCAGGAGATCTTCGCGATCTACGGCCAGGAAGGCTACCGCCGGCTCGAGCAGGCGGCCTTGCGGCGCCTGACCGAGCATCCCGGGCCGCTGATCCTCGCGACGAGCGGCGGCATCGTCGCGGAACCGCTGACCTACGATCTGCTCCTCCAGGCGTTCTACACCATCTGGCTGCGCGCCCGGCCGGAGGAGCATATGAGCCGCGTCCGCGAGCAGGGACACCTCGCCACGACGGGCGACCACGCCTCCGCGATGCAGGAGCTGCGCGCCGTGCTGGCGAGCCGCGAGCCGCTCTACGCCCGGGCCCCGGCGACGGTGGACACCTCCAACATCCCTGTCCAGACGATGCTGGACCGCCTGACGGCGGCGATCGAGGCGCGGTTCGGGCAGGGCGTGCCGCTGGCGGACTGACCCGCCCGCGTTCGCTGACAGCCATGCGACCGATGCGACCCCCGGGCCGCGCTGGCCCTTGATCGCCGCGGTGCAGCGCACCACGCTAGGACAGTACCCGCGGTCCGTCGCCGCCGCTGCCGTCTCTCCGGGCGGGACAACCACCCCGCTCGAGCGGGCGCTGGACCGGCCCCGCCCCACGCGCGACCGGCAGACCCTGCGAAGTCCCGGACATGAGCATCCGACTATGAGCGCCAGTCCTGCCTTCACTCACCCATCGCATGACCTCGCGGTCGTCGACCCGGTCTGGTCGCGGTTGCGGGACGAGGCGGAGGATGTCCTGCGGACCGAGCCGCAACTCGCCTCCTTCATCGTCGCCACCATCCTGAACCACACCACGCTGGAAGGCGCGGTCTCCCACCGGGTCGCGGCGCGGCTCGGGCACCCGTCGCTCCCGGCCGAACTCGTCGCCCACGCCTTCCACGAGGCGATCACGGTCGATCCCGGAATCGGCCAGGCGTTCCGCGCCGATATCGGCGCGGTGATCGACCGGGATCCGGCGACGCTCCGGGCCCTCGAACCGGTCCTGTACTTCAAGGGCTTCCACGCCCTGCAGGCCTACCGCCTCGCCCACCATGTCTGGAACCGCGGTCGACGCGACCTCGCCCTCTACCTCCAGAGCCGGGTCTCGGAGGTGTTCCAGTGCGACATCCATCCGGCGGCGCGGATCGGTCGGGGCGTCTTCCTCGACCACGCCACCGGCCTCGTGGTCGGGTCGACCGCGGTGATCGAGGACGACGTGTCGATCCTCCACGCCGTGACCCTGGGCGGCACCGGCAAGCAGCGCGGCGACCGCCACCCCAAGATCCGCCGCGGCGTGATGATCGGCGCCGGCGCCAAGATCCTGGGCAACATCGAGGTCGGGGCCTGCGCCCGAGTGGCGGCGGGCTCGGTGGTGCTGCGGCCGGTACCGCCGAACACGACGGTCGTCGGCGTGCCGGCGCGCGTGGTCGGCACCGCCGGCTGCGACGATCCGGCTCGGGCGATGGACCAACTCGTCGCCCTCGATCAGTTCATCCACCTGGGCGACGGGATCTGACCCGGGGCCGTCGCGCTTGCCGCTCCGCCCGCGGCGTGGCAAGCCCTCGGCCCATCCGCGGCGCCAGCGCCGCCAGGGGAGATCGACCAGCGTGACCAAAGCCGAGACCGCGAAGCTTCAGGACTATCTGCGCCGCAAGTTCGCGAACAACAATATCCGCCTCACCGCGATGAAGACCGGCGACTCCGCCGAGGTGTTCATCGGCGAGGAGTCGATCGGCGTGATCGCCGACGACAAGGAGGACGGCGACGATTCCTTCGTCTTCCGGATGGCGATCCTCGACATCGATCTCGAGGAAGAGGCCTGAGGCCCCGCGCTCCGGCCGGACCCGCGTCTCGGATCGGGTCCCGCCGGCCGCACCTGTGCACGGATTAACGCTAACGAGGACTCGTGCTTAACAACCGGTAAACGGCGTGAGTACAGTGCGCGCAACCTGTATCAGGAGCGCGAATAATGGTCCTCACGCCCGTCGCCCTCGAGTCGATCCGGACCCTCTGCATCGGACTGGCGCTGTCCGGCCTGATCGCCAGCGCCTTCGAGCTGTTCGCGGCGCGGCGGGCGAGCTTCAGCCTGCTGGAGCGCGGTGGTCTGCCGGCGGTCGCCGCCCTGCCGATGCTGGCCTTCTCGGCGCCGTTCATCATCCTGCGCAACACGGTGCGCGGCCGGCGGATCGAGGGGCGCCCGATCCCGTTCGTGATGCTGGCGACGGTCATCGCGTGCGGCTGGAGCCTGCTCTCCGGCCGCGTCGCCCTCGACCTCGCCGCGATGCTGGTCGGCGCCTGACCGGGTTCAGGGCTCGGCGGTGGCCACCTGCGCGGTCCCGTCCTTGCCCTCCAGGGACACCCAGGCCGCGCCGTCCTGGCCGGCCCGCTTGATGAAGTTGTAGCCGGTGCGGCGCCAGGACCGGATCGCGTCGGTCTTGTTGTCGAGGATGAAGTCGCCGCGGTCGGTCCGGACCGTCAGCACCGCGTGGCCCTCGTTGGTCTCGTCGATCACCACGGTCATCAGCAGGGCGCGCCGCGGCAGGCCGCGCTCCACCAGCATCCGCCGCTTCAGCAGCTGGTAATCCTCGCAATCGCCGAACCCGTCATCGGGGAAGTCCCAGCGGTCGACGACGCCCCAGTGCGCCTGATCGGTGATCGGCCGGATGCGCGCGTTCACGCGGCGGTTGACGCTCTGCAGGGTCCGCCACACCGCCACGGTCAGGGAAATCTCGGCCGGCTCGGCCGTGTCGACCGTGCATTCCTGAGGCGTGCGGGCGCAGAAATCCGTCCAGCCCGCGATCGCCCGCACCGGCCCGGTCGGTTCGGCGGCGGTCACCTGATCCGGCAGGACCAGCCGCGCGTGGGCGTGGGTCGTGGCGCCGCCCATCGCGAGGATCGTGCCGAGCAGGGCAAAACTGGCCGCCTGCCGCGCGCGGCACGCCGCGTGCGTCCACCCGCGCCAACGGAGCGGGCCGAAGACCTGACACGAGATACCGCCATCCGCGTGCCGCATGGTTCAAGCCCCCGCCGCCCGATGATGACGGAAGGGTGACACGGCCACGTGCGACGCACAATGGGTCAGGACGAGACAGCTAACGCGCGGGGAGCCGTATCGGTTCCGATTTAAGAGAGTGTTGCATCCGCGGGGCTGACCGAAATCGTATGCACTGAGTGAATAGCCGCTCTGCGCCTTCTCGGAAGGCCTTGATTCACGTCAGCTTTGCCGGCTTCTCAGCACGGCTCGCACGGGGGATTCGCGGCGGGCTCGATCGAGACGCGTGAAGCCGGCCAGCCCGTCGCCGACGGGGCCGCACCCCAGGAAAGGACCCGCCATGCAGCCCGCCATCCAGCAGGTGATCAGAGCGCTCGCCGAGGATGGTCGGGCCGGCGCGATCAATATCGCGGAGCACGCGGTCGATTCCTACCTCGCCGACGCGCCGAGCGAGGGCGACAGGGCGCTGTCGCGGGACATCCTGGTCCGGGATCTCGCCAGTCTCCGGGGCGTCGCCCCGCATCTCGCGGCTTTCATTGGCCGGGTGGAGTCCTACGTGGCGAGCCTCGCCCAGCCGTCGCTGAGCCGGGCGGCCTGAGGCCGCTTCACCGGTTTGCGGTGGTGACCGGGGAGGTGACGCCGCCGAGGGAGACCCAGGCGACGGCGTCCTGGCTCTCGCGCTTGATGAACACGTAGCCGGTCTTGTGCCAGGGCAGGATCGCGCTGGTCTTGTTGTCGAGCACCAGGTCGCCGCGGTCGGTGATCAGGGTCAGCACGGCGTGGCCCTCGCCCTTCTCGTCGATCACCACGGTCATGCGCATCGCCCGCCGCGGCAGGCCGGCCTCGGCCAGCATGTGGCGCTTGAGCAGCTGGAAGTCCTCGCAGTCGCCGATGCCGTCCTCGGCCAGGTCCCAGCGGTCGGCCACGTGCAGGTGGTCCTGGTCGGTCATCGGCTCGATCGCCTTGTTGACCCGCCGGTTCACCGACACGATCGTCGCCCAGGTGGCGGGCGTCAGGCTGATCCGGGCCGGCTCGCCCCGGTCCAGCGCGCACTCCGCCGCGTAGGTCTGGCAGAACGTCACCCACGCCGCGATCGGCTTGGCGTCGCCCAGGATCTTGGCGCCCACGTCCGCGGGCAGGCTCGCCAGCGTCTGCGCCTGAACCGGAGCGGCGAGGCCGAGCAGCGTCGCCGCTCCGACCAGCATCCCCCGAACCGTCCTGAGAAGCGCCGCGCCCATCGAACCCGTCCCCGTTGTTGAGGACAGGATTGCGCCGCAGAGCCTCCGCGGCGCTGAAGCGGATGCGCGCAATTTTACTGATCCGCCGGCGCGGGCCCGCTCACGCGCGACAGCGTCGACGGGAGACTTGAGAACCCTTGTAAATCGGCGGCTTCGGCTTCGGAAACCGAAAACCTTGAGGGTTCGTCACCCGGGGACCTTAGTCCTCAGGCGCGCAGCCGCCATCGCGAGCGCAGCGGGGCGCGCCAGGACTGCGCCAAGCCGACCGATGGCGCGCTGCCCTGGGTCGCCTGGCCGCGCCCGCGATGACGGAGTGGATGCGCTCAGCCCGCCGTCTAGTCGAGCTTGCGCTCGGCCTCGCCCTTCAGCTCCGGGAAGTCCGCCTGCGTGTAAGCGCGGCCCCGGTGCGGGTCCTCGGTGATGCCCTCGTGCTCCAGGCGGCGCAGCTGCACCCGCCGGATCTTGCCCGAGATCGTCTTGGGCAGATCGGTGACGAATTCGAGCCCGCGCAGGCGCTTGAAGGTCGCGAGCCGGGCGTTGGTGAAGCGGAAGATGTCGAGCGCCGTCTCGGGTCCGGGGCTCGCTCCGGCCACCAGGGACACGTAGGCCTTCGGGATGGTGTGACGCATCGGGTCGGGCACAGGCACCACCGCCGCCTCGGCCACGGCCGGGTGCTCGATCAGCACGCTCTCCAGCTCGAAGGGGCTGATTCGGTAGCCCGACGACTTGAACACGTCGTCGGCGCGGCCGACGAAGGTGTAGCAGCCCTGCTCGTCCACGAAGGCGACGTCGCCGGTGTGGTAGAGGTCGCCGGCCGCGCCCGACAGGTTGCCCTGGCCGTCGTCGTAACCCTGCATCAGGCCGGCGGGCCGGTGGGCCCCGAGTTCGAGGCAGACCTCGCCCTCGGCGGCCGGCTGACCGTCGAGGTCGAGGACGCGCACCCGGTAGCCCGGGAGAGGCCGGCCCAGGGCGCCCGGCACCACCGGCTGCCCCGGCGTGTTGGCCATGAGCGCGGTGGTCTCGGTCTGGCCGTAGCCGTCGCGGATCGTGAGGCCCCAGGCGCTCTTCACGCGCTCGATCACCTCGGGATTCAGGGGCTCGCCCGCCGCGCAGACCTCGCGCAGGGCGAGCCGCTTCCCGGACAGGTCCTCCTGGATGATCATCCGCCAGACGGTCGGCGGCGCGCAGAGCGTCGTGGCGCCGGTGCGCTCCAGCTGCGCCAGCAGCGCGGCCGCGTTGAACGGCGCCTGGTTGATCACCAGGATCGTCGCGCCGGCGTTCCAGGGCGCGAAGAACGAGGACCACGCGTGCTTCGCCCAGCCCGGCGAGGAGACGTTGCAGTGCACGTCCCCCGGCTGCAGCCCGAGCCAGTACATGGTCGAGAGCGCGCCCACCGGGTAGGAGCGGTGGCTGTGGCGCACCAGCTTCGGCTTCGCCGTGGTGCCGGAGGTGAAGTAGAGGAGCAGCGGGTCGTCGGCGGCGGTCGGGGCGTCCGGCGCGAAGCTGTCCGAGGCCGTGAAGGCGTCGTCGTAGGCCGCCCAGCCCTCCGTCGGAGCCCCGGTGACGAGGCGGACGGCGCCGCCCGTGTCGAGGCCGGCGAACCGTGCGATCTGCTCCGGCCCGGCCACGATCGCCCGCGGGCGGCCGCGGGCGAGGCGGTCGGCGAGCTCGTCGGCGGTGAGCAGCGTGGTCGCCGGGATGACCACGGCGCCGAGCTTCATCGCGGCCAGCATGGTCTCCCACAGGGCCGGCACGTTGCCGAGCAGCAGGAGCAGGTGGTCACCGCGCTTCAGGCCGAGCTGACGCAGGTGGTTGGCCACCTGATTGGACCGTGCCGCGAGCTCGCCGAAGCTGAGGCTCTGCTCGGCCCCGCTGCCAGCCTCGACGATCCGCAGGGCGGCGCGGTCGCGGCTCTCGGGGCTGGCGAGGACGGCGTCGAACCAGTCGAGCGCCCAGTTGAACGGCACCGGGTCCGGCCACGCGAAGGCCGCGACGGCGGCGGCGTAGTCGGTGCGATGGGCCAGCAGAAGGTCGCGGGCCTCCCGGAAGCTCGGCATGGTCGTTCCCCCTCGTCCTCGTTGACCGATCCCGACCCGGCGTCTTCAGGCCGGGATCAGATCCTCACCGGCCTCGCCCTGCGCGAGGCGCTGAACCATGGCGGCGTGGAAGTCGCGGATCTGCCCGGCAATCGCCCCAACACTGCGGTCGTTGCGGGCGAAATCGTCGGCGTTCAGCGCGATCAGGCCGGCCGTGTAGCCGGCTTCGTTGTGTTCGAATGGATCCGCGTAGAGCCATGCCCACCAATCGCGGGGCGGGATCAGGCTGGCGCCGGGCTTGACCCGCAGCGCCGCCAGGAAACGGAAATGGCGCGTCAGCTCTTTCCGCCAGACCGACCGCGTCCGTTGGGGCACGTCGAAGGCGAGCAGCTTCACGAGGTGCTCGTTGATGGTCTCCTCGCGCCCGCGCGCCTTCTGGGCGACGATTGCGCGCGGGAAGGCCATCTCGAACCGGACTTCGTCGTGGTCCAGCACATCCATCGCCTGGTCCCCGCTCAGGTGTTCTCGAACCGGGGCGGCCGCTTCTCTACGAAGGCGGCCATACCCTCCTTCTGGTCCTTGGTGGCGAACATGGCGTGGAACACCCGCCGCTCGAACCGGATGCCCTCGGTCAGCGTGGTCTCGTAGGACCGATTGACTGCCTCCTTGGTCATCATCGCGATCGGCAGCGACATCGACGCGATGGTCTCGGCCGCCTTCAGCGCCTCGTCGAGGAGCTGGTCGGCCGCGATCACGCGCGAGACGAGGCCAGCGCGCTCGGCCTCGGCGGCGTCCATCATCCGCCCGGTCAGGCACATCTCCATGGCCTTGGCCTTGCCGACGAAGCGGGTCAGCCGCTGGCTGCCGCCGATCCCAGGCATCACGCCGAGCTTGATCTCGGGCTGGCCGAACTGCGCCGTGTCGGCCGCCAGGATGATGTCGCACATCATGGCGAGCTCGCAGCCACCGCCGAGCGCGTAGCCCGCCACCGCGGCGATGATCGGCTTGCGCACGGCGACGAACCGGTCCCAGTCGGCGAACCGGTCGCCGGAATACATCTCCGCGTAGGTGGCGTGCTGCATCTCCTTGATGTCGGCGCCGGCCGCGAAGGCCTTGGCCGAGCCGGTGAGGACGATGCAGCCGATCCCCGGATCGGCATCCGCCTCGGTCGCCGCCCGGATCACCTCGCGGGTGAGCTGCGCGTTGAGGGCGTTCAGGGCCTTCGGCCGGTTGAGGGTGATCAGCAGGACGCGCCCGCGCGTCTCCGTCAGGATCGTCTCGTACGTGTCGCTCACGACTCGCCTCCCTGCCCGCGGAGCATACGGATGATCGCGGAAAAGTCCTCTCCCCCGTGGCCCGCGCCCTCGAACAGGCCGTAGATCTGCGCGGCCTCCGCGCCCAGCGGCGTCGCCGCCCCCGCGGCGATGGCGGCGGCCTGAGCGAGTCGGAGGTCCTTGAGCATCAGCGCGGCGGCGAAGCCCGGCTTGTAGCCGTTGTTGGCCGGCGAGGTCGGCACCGGGCCCGGCACCGGGCAGTAGGTGGTCAGCGACCAGCACTGGCCCGAGGAGACTGAGGCCACGTCGTAGAGCGCCTGGTGCGACAGGCCGAGCTTCTCGCCGAGCGCGAAGGCCTCGCTGACGCCGATCATCGAGATGCCGAGGATCATGTTGTTGCAGATCTTGGCCGCCTGCCCGGCACCGGCATCGCCGCAATGGAACACGTTCTTGCCCATCGCCTTCAGCAGCGGCTCGGCCCTGGCGAAGGCGGCGGCGGCGCCGCCGGCCATGAAGGTCAGCGTGCCGGCCTTGGCGCCGCCGGTGCCGCCGGAGACCGGCGCGTCCACCGACAGGCAGCCCCGTGCCTCCGCGAGGGCGTGGGCCTTGCGGGCACTCTCGACGTCCACCGTGGAGGAATCGATCAGGAGCGTGCCGGCGGGCAGGGCCTCGGCGAGCTGCGTCCAGACCTCGACCACGTGCCGCCCGGCGGGCAGCATGGTGATGACGACGTCCGCCCCTTGGGCCGCCTCCAGGGCCGAGCCGGTGACAGCGACGCCCGCGGCGCGCGCCGCCTCCAGCGAGGCCGGCACCAGGTCGAAGCCCCGTACGGTGTGGCCCGCCTTCACGAGGTTGGCCGCCATGGGCCCGCCCATGTTGCCGAGACCGATGAACCCGATGGTCTGCGCCATCCTGCTTCTCCCTGCTCTCCTCGCGCACCTTCACCTCAACGGCAGGCCACGTCGGTCTGCACCGAGCGCGACACGCCCCCTCTCCCGTGCGGGAGAGGGTCGGGGTGAGGGATACGCCCTCTCCGGAAAAACCTGGTCCCTCACCCTGTCCCTCTCCCGCACGGGAGAGGGGACCTGCGCTCCGAAGGGATCCGGAGGCGCCCTTGAAGCGATGCCGGGACGCGCGATCTCACATCACACAGGCCCCGTGCGCGCGTCCGAGAAGACCGGCTCCGCCCGCTTCTCCAGCCAGCGGGCGATCCGCGCCGGATCGACCGCGTCGAGGGTCGGCGGGTTCCAGCGCGGGCTCTTGTCCTTGTCGATCACCGCGGCGCGGATGCCTTCGCGGAAATCGCCCTCCGCTAGCAGCGCCAGCGAGGCGTGGAACTCGCGCTCCAGGCAGGCTTCCAGGTTCGGCGCGCCGCGGCCGAGCCGCAGGAGGCACAGCGTCAGGACGAGGCTCGACGGCGCCTTGGTCAGGAGCGTCGCCTGGGTCGCGGCGGCGAAGTCCGAGCCGTCCGCCGCCAGGGCCGACAGGATCTCGTCCACCATGTCGAAGGCGAAGCAGCGGTCGATCACCGCCCGGTGCGCGGCGAGCGGTGCCGGCTCCGGATCACGGGCGAGCCGTGCGATCGCGTCCCGCACGCCCGCCTGCCCGGCATCCGGGTCGAGCGCCACGAGGGCGTCGATCAGGTCAGGCAGACCCGCGGAGGGCACCAGGGCGTCGGCCAGCCGGCAGAAGATCGCGTCGGCGGCGCCGACCGGCTCGCCGGTCAGGCCGAGATAGGTGCCGAGTTCCCCGGGCGCGCGCGGCAGCAGCCACGTTCCGCCGACATCCGGCAGGTAGCCGATGCCGGTCTCCGGCATGGCGACGCGGGAACGCTCGGTGACGATCCGGTGCGCAGCGTGGCCCGCGAGCCCGACACCCCCGCCCATGGTGATGCCGTCCATGACCGCCACGAAGGGTTTCTCGTAGGCCGCGATGCGCGCATCGAGCCTGTACTCGTCCCGCCAGAAGGTCTCGGCGAAGGCGGTATCGGGGCTGTCGTAGAGGGAGCGCAGGTCGCCGCCAGCGCACAGGCCGCGCTCGCCCTCCCCGGTGAGCAGCACCGCGGCGATGCCCGGATCGGCCGAGAACCGGTCGAGCGCCCGGTCGATCTCGCCGACCATGCCGTGGGTCAGGGCATTGAGGGCCTTCGGCCGGTTGAGCCGCAGTCGGCCCAGTGCGCCGACCCGCTCGACGATCACGTCGCTCATCGGCGGCCCCCGGTCAGCCCGCGGGCGATGATCAGCCGCATGATCTCGTTGGTCCCCTCGAGGATCTGGTGCACGCGCAGGTCGCGGACGATCTTCTCCACGCCGTACTCGGCGAGGTAGCCGTAGCCGCCGTGAAGCTGGAGCGCCTGGTTGGCGACCTCGAAGGCCGCGTCGGTGACGTGGCGCTTGGCCATCGCGCAGAGCTGGGTCGCGGCCGGGTCCTTGGCGTCGAGCGCGGCGGCCGCGTGCCGCAGGAAGGTGCGCGACACCTCCAGGCTCGTCGCCATGTCGGCGAGGCGGAACTGCAGCGCCTGGAAGTCGGTGAGCCTCGCCCCGAAGGCGCGGCGGTCGCCCATGTAGGCGAGCGCCTTGTCGAGGGCCGCCTGCGCGCCGCCGAGCGAGCAGGCCGCGATGTTGAGCCGCCCCCCGTCGAGGCCGCTCATGGCGATCTTGAAGCCCTGGCCCTCGGCGCCGAGGCGGTTGCCCACCGGCACACGGCAGCCGTCGAAGCGCACCGCGCGGGTCGGCTGGGCGTTCCAGCCCATCTTGCGCTCGTCGGCCCCGAAGGACAGGCCGGGCGTGCCCTTCTCGACCACGATCGCGGAGATCCCCGCCGGGCCGGCCTCGCCGGTGCGGACCATGCAGACGTAGAGGTCGCTGGCGCCGGCGCCCGAGATGAACTGCTTCTCGCCGGAGAGCACGTAATGGCCGCCGTCCCGCTCGGCGCGGGTGCGGAGCGCCGCGGCGTCGGAGCCCGAGCCCGGCTCGGTGAGGCAGTAGCTGGCGATCCGCTCCATGCCCATGAGCGACGGCAGCCAGCGGCGGCGCTGATCGTCGTCGCCGTAGGCGTCGATCATCCAGGCGCACATGTTGTGGATCGACAGGAACGCCGCCACGGTCGGGCAGCCGGTGCTGAGCGCCTCGAAGATCAGCGTCGCGTCGAGGCGCGACAGGCCGGAACCGCCGACATCCTCGCGGACGTAGATGCCCGCCATGCCGAGGGCGGCCGCTTCCCGCAGGGTCTCGACCGGGAAGGTCTTGTCGCGGTCCCAGTCGAGGGCGTGCGGCGCGATGTGCTCGGCCGCGAAGCCGAGGGCCATCTCGCGGATCGCGGTCTGGTCCTCGTCGAGCCCGAAACTCATGGGCACTCCCTCATGTTCGTCAGCCACCGCGCGAGGTACGCACATCGGCCGCCCCAAGGCGGGCCGTACCCCCTCCCCGCGCGGGAGAGGGGGACCCGGGCCCCACCTCGAGCCGTCGCGCTCTACCGCATCGTCGGGATGGAGAACTCCGCCCCGCTCTTGATGCCGCTCGGCCAGCGCTGCGTCACGGTCTTGGTCTTGGTGTAGAAGCGGATCGAGTCCGGCCCGTGCTGGTTCAGGTCGCCGAAGCCCGAGCGCTTCCAGCCGCCGAAGGTGTGGTAGGCGATCGGGACCGGGATCGGCACGTTCACGCCGACCATGCCGACGTTGACCCGCGCGGTGAAGTCGCGGGCCGCGTCGCCGTCCTGGGTGAAGATCGCGACGCCGTTGCCGTACTGGTGGGTCGAGGGCAGCGCCAGCGCCTCCTCGTAATCCCTGGCCCGAACCACCGAGAGCACGGGGCCGAAAATCTCTTCCTTGTAGATCGTCATGTCGGGCGTCACGCGGTCGAACAGCGAGCCGCCCATGTAGAAGCCGTTCTCGTAGCCCTGGAGCTTGAAGCCGCGGCCGTCGACGGCGAGTTGCGCGCCCTCGGCTACGCCCTTGTCGATGTAGCTCGCGACCTTCTGCACGGCCTCCCGGGTGACGAGCGGGCCGTAATCGGCCGAGCCGTCGTGCGAGGGACCGATCTTGAGCGACTCGACCCGCGGGACCAGCTTCTCCATCAGGCGGTCGGCGGTCTGCTCGCCCACCGGCACCGCCACCGAGATGGCCATGCAGCGCTCGCCGGCCGAGCCGTAGCCGGCGCCGATCAGCGCGTCGACCGCCTGGCCCATGTCGGCGTCCGGCATGATGATCATGTGGTTCTTGGCGCCGCCGAAGCACTGGGCGCGCTTGCCCGTCTCGGCGGCGCGCACGTAGATGTACTCGGCGATGTGCGAGGAGCCGACGAAGCCCACCGCCTTGATGTCCTCGTCGTCGAGGATCGCGTCGACCGCCTCCTTGTCGCCGTTGACGACGTTGAGGATGCCCGGCGGCAGGCCCGCTTCCAGGAAGATCTCGGCGATGCGGATCGGCACGCTCGGGTCGCGCTCGGACGGCTTCAGGATGAAGGCGTTGCCGCAGGCGATGGCCGGGGCGCATTTCCACAGCGGGATCATGGCCGGGAAGTTGAACGGCGTGATGCCGGCGACGACGCCCAGCGGCTGGCGCAGGGAGTAGACGTCGATCCCGGGACCCGCCCCTTCCGTGTACTCGCCCTTGAGCAGGTGCGGGATGCCGCAGGCGAACTCCACGACCTCGACGCCGCGCTGGATGTCGCCCTTGGCGTCCGGCACGGTCTTGCCGTGCTCGGAGGCCAGCAGCTCGGCCAGCGAATCGTTCTCGCCGCGGATGAGCTCGAGGAAGCGCATCATCACGCGGGCGCGCTTCTGCGGATTGGTCGCCGCCCAGGCCGGCTGGGCCGCTGCGGCGTTCTCGACCGCGGCGCGCATCTCGGCCTTGCTGGCGAGCGCGACCTTGGCCTGCACCTCGCCGGTCGAGGGGTGGAACACGTCGGCGAACCGCCCGCTCTCGCCGCCGACGTTCCGGCCGCCGATGTAATGCCCGATCGTGCGCATGCGCGCCTCCCTGTGATGTGGCGTTCGATTTTGGCGCACCCTATCAGGATCGCTTGAGCGATAAAGCCGGATGCGCTTACAGCCGTCGTGCATCGATGCACAGCGAGGGTGCGATCATGGCCAGGACGGGACCCAACTGGGACGACCTTCGCTTCTTCCTCGCCGTAGCGCGGACCGGAACGCTGAGCGCCGCCGGGACCCGTACCGGCACCGAGCACACCACGGTCGGGCGCCGGATCCGCGCCCTGGAGGAAGGGCTCGGCGCCCGGCTGTTCCACCGCAGCAACCTCGGCTACGCGCTCACCGAGGACGGCGCGAACCTGCTCGGCGTCGCCGAGGCCATGGAGAGCGCGTTCCTGTCGGCGAGCGCCGCCACGGAGGCCGCCCAGGCGGTCTCCGGCACGGTGCGGATCGGCGCGCCGGACGGGTTCGGCAGCGTGTTCCTGGCCCCCCGGATGCACCGGCTCACCGCGCGCCATCCGGGGCTGGAGGTCGAGATCATGGCGACCGCCCGGATCTTCAGCCTGTCGAAGCGCGAGGCCGACATCGTCATCGGCCTGTCCGGCCCGCAGCAGGCCCGGGTGGTGGCGCGCCGCCTGACCGATTACCGGCTGCTCGTCTACGCGGCCGAATCCTACCTCGCCGGAACCGGGCCGATCGCGGAGGTCGGAGATCTCTCGGGGCATCCCTTCGTCGGCTACATCGAGGACATGCTGTTCACGCGCGAGCTGAACTATCTCGGCGCCCTGGGCCCGCCGGTCTCGGCGCGTCTGCGCTCCACCAACCTCCTGGCCCAGGTCCACGCGACGCTCGGCGGCGCAGGCCTCTGCGTGCTGCCGGCCTTCATCGCGGCGGCCCATCCGGGGCTCGTGCCGGTGCTGCCCGGGGCAGTGTCGCTGACCCGCTCGTTCCACATGCACATCCACGAGGATCACCGGAAGGCCGCCCATATCCGCGCCGTGGCGGGCTTCATCGCGGGCGAGGTGGAGGCCGCCGCCGCGCTCTTCGCCGGGCCGGCAGTGTAAGCGCCGGCAGTTTCGCCCGGCGGGCGCAGGTCGTAAGATCGTCGTTCCGGCGCACCAGCAGAGGCGCCGGTTGGGAGAAGCAAGAGTATGGTCGCCTCGATCGCCCTGCCCCGGCTGATGCGCGTCGGCGCCGGCGCCTCGCGGCTCCTGCCGGAGGTGCTCGGCCAGCTCGGCCTGTCGCGGCCCTTCGTAGTCACCGATCCCTATCTCGCCGGCAGCGGCCGCACCGACACGCTGCTCGAGCGGCTGACCAAGGCGGGCGCGCAGGCCACAATCTTCTCCGAGACCGTGCCGGACCCGACCGTGGCGTCCGTGGAGGCGGCGCTGGCGGCCCTCCAGGCGGGCGATTTCGACTGCGTGGTCGGCTTCGGCGGCGGCAGCCCGATGGACACCGCCAAGGCGGTGGCGGTGCTCGCCCGCCACGGCGGCCACATGCGCGACTACAAGGCGCCGCGCCAGCAGGACGAGCCCGGCCTGCCGATCGTGGCGATCCCGACCACCGCCGGCACCGGCTCGGAGGCGACCCGCTTCACCATCGTGACCGACGAGGCCTCGGACGAGAAGATGCTCTGCATCGGCCTCGCCTACCTGCCGGTGGCGGCCCTGGTCGATTACGAGCTGACGCTCACCAAGCCGAAGCGGCTCACCGCCGACACCGGCATCGACGCCCTGACCCACGCGATCGAGGCCTACGTCTCGCGCAAGTCGAACCTGTTCTCGGACGGGCTGGCGCTTCAGGCGATGCGGTTGATCGCCCCGAACCTGCGCCGGGTCTGGACCGATCCAGGCGACCGGGCGGCCCGCGAGGCGATGATGCTCGGCGCGACCCAGGCCGGCATCGCCTTCTCGAACGCCTCCGTGGCGCTCGTCCACGGCATGAGCCGGCCGATCGGCGCGCATTTCCACGTCGCGCACGGGCTCTCGAACGCGATGCTGCTGCCGGCGGTCACGGCCTTCTCGGCCCCGGCCGCGATCGACCGCTACGCCGCCTGCGCCCGCGCCATGAAGATCGCCGGCCCGGACACCGACGACCGCTCGGCGGTGTCGGCCCTGGTGACCGAGCTCGAGGCGCTGAACGACGACCTCGACGTGCCGGGACCGCGGGAATACGGGATCGACCCGGCCCGCTGGGAGGCGCTGCTGCCCACCATGGCGGCCCAGGCGCTGGCCTCCGGCTCCCCCGCCAACAACCCGGTGGAGCCCAGCGCCGACGAGATCGTGGCCCTGTACCGGCGCGTCTGGGCGGGGTGATACCCTCTCGGAGTAGAGCACATCCTGAGACGGGACATTCGACCCGCCGCCGTCTGTGCGAGCGGAGCGAAGCAATCCAGGGACGCGCCGCCCCGGGTCGCTGCGCTGCGCTCGCGATGACGGGGTGAGACCTACTTCGCCGCCGTCAGCGAGCAGCCGCTCTCGGCCGGAGAGGCGAAGGCCTCCTTACCGGGGATCGTCGAGATCAGCTTGTAGAGGTCCCACGGACCCTTCGACTCGGCCGGCTTCTTGACCTCGAACAGGTACATGTCGTGGACCATGCGTCCGTTCGGCTGCACGATCCCGCCATGGGCGAACACGTCGTCCACCGGCAGCTCCTTGAGCTTGGCGTTCACCGCGTCGGTCTCGTCGGTGCCGGCCGCCTTGACGGCCTTCAGGTAGGACAGGACCGCCGAGTAGGTGCCGGCCTGGATCATGTTGGGCATCCGGCCGGTGCGCTTCATGTAGCGCTGGCCGAAGGCGCGGGTCTCGTCATTGGCGTCCCAGTACCAGCCCTCGGTGAGCGTCAGGCCCTGGGCGACCTTGAGGCCGAGCCCGTGCACCTCCGAGAGGGTGAACAGCAGCGCCGCGAGCTTCTGGCCGCCCTCGACGATGCCGTACTCGGCGGCCTGCTTGATCGCGTTCGAGGTGTCGAGGCCGGCATTGGCGAGCCCGATTACCTTGGCCTTCGAGCCCTGCGCCTGGAGCAGGAACGACGAGAAGTCCTGGTTCGAGAGCGGGTGCCGGACGCTGCCCAGCACCTTGCCGCCGTTGGCGAGCACGACCTTGCTGGTGTCGGCCTCCAGCGCCGAGCCGAAGGCGTAGTCGGCGGTGAGGAAGAACCACGTGTTGCCGCCCGCCCGGGTCAGCGCGCCGCCGGTGCCCACCGCCAGCGCCCGCGTGTCGAATGCCCAATGGTAGCCGTAGGGCGAGCACGCCTTGCCGGTGAGGTCGCTGGTCGCGGCCCCGGTGGTGATGGTGATCTTCTTCTTCTCCTTGGACAGGCCCTGGACCGCCAGCGCCACCGAGGAGGTGGTCAGCTCCATGATCGCGTCGACATTGTCGCGGTCGTACCATTGCCGGGCGATCGCCGAGGCGATGTCGGGCTTGTTCTGGTGGTCGGCCGTGAGGATCTCGATCGGCACGCTGCCGATCTTGCCGCCCATGTCCTCCACCGCCATCCGGGCGGCCTCGACCGAGCCCTGGCCGCCGTACTCGGCGTAGAGGCCGGACTGGTCGTTGAGGACGCCGATCCGTATCGCGTTGTCCGAGAAGCTTCCCTGCGCGGCCGCCGGAGCGGAGCCGAGCGCGGTCCCCGCGAGAGCGGCCGCCATCACCGCGCCGCCGATTGTCCTGATCATGTCTCCCCCCGGTTCGCCCGAGTGCCCGCTTCTGAGGCGGTTCCGGCGGCACGATAGGGGACGACCCGGCGCCGCGCCACGGCCGAGGTCGGGCGGGAGCTGAAGGATTCCGCGGATTGTGACGCGGTTTCGATCGACCCGTTTCCGGACCGACGACAACGGCAGAGGTTATAATACCTTAACCATAATTACACGAATCCCCGCGCAGGTTCCGGTCATGGACGGCAATCCGGCCGTCTCCGGCGCGTGGCGATGCGATGAACCCAGCCCGTTTCGCCGTCCTCGGTATCGCCCTCGCGGCGGGGACCGGGGCGGCCTTCCTGATGAGCGGCGGCGATCCGCCACCGCCGCCACCGCCGCCGACGGCCGAGGCGCCGCCGCAGCCGACGACCGACGTGCTCGTGGCCGCCATCGACATGCCCATGGGCCAGGTGCTCCGGGCCGCGGACCTGCGCTGGCAGCCCTGGCCGGACGGCGCCGTGGCCAACGGCTACATGACCCGCAAGATCAACCCCAAGGCCCTCGAGGAGACCGTGGGCGCGTCCGTGCGCTCGGGCTTCCTGACGGGCGAGCCGATCCGCGCGCAGAAGCTGGTGCGCCCGGAGAGCGGGTTCATGGCGGCGATCCTGCCGCCCGGCATGCGCGCGGTCGCCATCGTCACCGACAGCCGCGGAACCAACTCGGCCGGCGGCTTCATCCTGCCGAACGACCGCGTCGACGTGATCCGCACCTTCCGCGACGAGTCCAATTCGCGGGCCAACAACAGCGACGTGCAGCTCTCCCAGACGATCCTCACCGACATCCGCGTCCTGGCAATCGGTCAGCTGGTCCAGGAGAAGAACGGCACCAACGTCGTCACCGGCGAGACCGCGACGCTGGCCGTGACGCCCGCGCAGGCCGAGACCCTGGCGCTCGCCCAGAAGGTCGGCGCCCTGACGCTCTCCCTGCGCAGCCTCGCCGATGCCGGGCTGCCGCCGGAAGCCGTACCGCTGGCCGACGCGTCCGCCGCGCAGATGCCCGAACCCGCCCTGACCGTGGTGCGCTTCGGCGTCGCGCGGCAGCAGACGCCGTGACCGCCATGACCGCTTCGCTGTCCCTCACACGCCCGACGCGGCGCCCCGACCGCGGCCCGCGCCGTTGCTCGGCCGGCGCCCTCGCGCTGCTCGTCGCCCTGACGGGGCCGGCCTCTTCCCAGGACCGCCAGACCTTCGGCCCGGCGCCGATCCTGACGGTCGGAGCCGCGGAAGCGAGCTCGACCCGGCGGGTCGAGCTGACCGCGGGCCGGTCCGTCATCGTCGACCTGCCGCGGGATGCCAAGGAGGTGTTCGTGGCCAACCCCGCGGTGGCCAACGCCGTGGTCCGCTCGACCCGCAAGGTCTTCGTGATCGGCATGGCGGACGGCGCGACCTCGATCTTCATCATGGATGCCGAGGGCCGCCAGATCGCCGCCCTCGACGTGACGGTGGCGCGGGACCTGAACCTCGGGACCCTGCGCGAGCTGCTCAACCAGAGCATCCCGGGCGGACGCTTCGACGTGCGCTCCTCGGGCGCCTCGGTGCTCCTGTCGGGAGCGGTCAACTCCTCGGCGGACGCGCAGCAGGCGATCGACATCGCCAACGCCTTCGTGGGCCTTGGCGGCGCCGGGGCCGCGGGAGCGGCGGGCGCGGCCAGCGGCGGCGTCGCCGCCGGCTCGCGGGGCGCGGTGATCAACAACCTCACGATCCGCAACAAGGACCAGGTGATGCTCCGCGTCACCGTGGTGGAGGTGTCCCGCAACGTCCTGAAGCAGTTCGGGATCAACATGGCCGGCAACTGGTCGGCTCTGAACCCGGTCGGAAACCTGGGGCAGACGCTCGTGAACGGCGGCACCGCGGCGGCCACGCTGGTGCCGGCGAACATCCCGAACGTGATCACCAACAGCCTGCCCTTCCCGGTGAACCCGGGGCTCGCCACCGGAAACCAGATCCAGGCCTCCGTCCAGGCGGGCGGCTTCTCGCTCCAGGCGACCCTGAAGGCGTTCGAGCAGGCCGGGGTCTCGCGCATCCTGGCCGAGCCGACGCTCACCGCCATCTCGGGCGAGGCCGCCAAGTTCCTGGCCGGCGGCGAGTTCCCGGTCCCGTCCTCGGCCACCTGCGCGGTCGGCGGCGTCTGCTCGCCCGGCATCACCTACAAGCCCTACGGCGTCGCCCTGTCGTTCACCCCGACAGTGCTGGCCGACAACCGGATCTCGATCCGCGTCGCCACGGACGTGACCGAGATCGATCCGACGCAGAACTTCAGCTACGTCGTCGGCAACAATTCGGTCTCGGTCCCGGGCACGCGGGTGCGCCGCTCCGAGACCACCGTCGAGCTGCCCTCCGGCGGCGTGATGATGACCGCCGGCCTTATCCAGCAGGTCAACAGGCAGGCGATCGCCGGCCTGCCCGGCCTGATCAACCTCCCGATCCTCGGCGCGCTGTTCCGCTCCCGCGACTACCAGCGCCAAGAGACCGAGCTGATGATCATGTGCACGCCCTACATCGCCCGGCCGATGGAGGCGAAGCAGGTCAGCCGGCCCGACGACAACTTCGTCGACGCCAGCGACGGCCAGACCGTGCTGCTCGGCCAGATCAACCGCATCTACGGCAAGGTCGCCCCGCCCGGCGCGGCCGCCGCGGCGCCGCTCGGCCGCACCTACCGCGGCCGCGTCGGCTTCATCGTCGAGTAGCGCCCCGCCGCGCCTCCCAGGATCGGACCCATGACCGGACCCATGACCGGACCCACGACCGGACCCACGACCGGACGTCACCCGCCCGCACTGCCGCGCCGCGCCGCGAGCGTGCTCGCCGCCTGCGCGCTCTCCGCCCTCGCGGCGGCCTGCAAGACCGATCCCGTCACGACTGGCGGCATCGACGTCACGGATTACCGCGCGCGCCACCCGATCGTGCTGACCGACGGGCCCCGCAGCCTCGACGTGTTCCCGACCGGCACGGGCCATCTGGACCCGCGCCAGGCGACCGATGTCGACGCCTTCATGCTGGAGTACCGGCGCTACGGCCGCGGAACCCTTCTGATGCAGGTACCCCAGGGCGTCCCGCCCGACCAGGTCGCCGCCGTGCAGCGGACGGCCTCGGTTCTCGGCCGGCTCGGCACGCAGAACGGCGTCAACGCCCGCGAGATCGCCGTCAGCGGCTACGCGGTGGCGGCGCCGACCCTCGCTGCGCCGATCCGGCTGAGCTTCCAGCGCATGCAGGCCAAGGTGGGCGATGCCTGCGGCCTCTGGCCCCAGGACCTCGGGGCCGGCAACTTCGCGACCGACTACAACAACCGGCCGAGCTGGAACCTGGGCTGCGCCATGCAGTCCAACGTCGCCGCCCAGGTCGCCGACCCGGTCGACCTCGTGCGCGGCCGGCCCGAGGGCCGCATCGACACGGTCAAGCGGGTCCGGGACATTGGCCAGTTGCGGGACGGCAAGGATCCGTCAACCACATGGCGGCAAGATGGGCAGACCGCCGTGAAGGCCCAGGTCACGAACTGAGACAGCCGGCGCCGGGGATGGGCAGCCCCGCCGCCGATCGCAACGCCGCACCCCGCACGCGAACCCGAAAGCGCCGTCATGGCAGAGCTGTCCGAGACAACCGAGCGCACGATCGCCCCGGTGCCCCGGATCACCATCCAGGCCTTCTGCGAGACCGGCGAGACCGCGGCGATGATCGAGGGCGCGGCCCTCGACCGGCGCATGCAGAAGGCGCAGGTCAAGGTCCGGATGGGCGGCGGGGCCGCGGCGATCGAGGCGTACCGGCACGCGCCGACGCCCAACGTCATCGTCCTCGAGATCCAGGGCGCGCGCTCGCGGCCGATCGAGTGCCTCGACGCATTGGCCGAGGTCTGCGACGAGGGGACCCGCGTCCTGGTGATCGGTCACGTCAACGACGTGATGCTCTACCGCCAGCTGATCCAGCGCGGGGTGTCCGACTACCTGATGGCGCCGGTCGAGCCCCTGACGCTCATCGCGGCGATCTCCGACCTGTTCACGGCCCCGGGCGTCAAGCCGGTGGGCCGGACCGTGGCGGTCTACGGCGTCAAGGGCGGCATCGGCGCCTCGACCGTGGCGCATAATTTCGCGTGGTCGGTGGCCCGGGGTCAGGGCGTCCAGACGGTGATCGCCGATCTCGACATCGCCTTCGGCACCGCCTCGCTCAACTTCAACCAGGACCCGCCCCAGGGCATCGCCGAGGCGGTGTTCGCCCCCGAGCGGCTGGACTCCGCCCTGGTCGAGCGGCTGCTGTCCAAGTGCAGCGACAACCTGAGCCTGCTCTCGGCCCCGGCGAGCCTCGACCGGACCATCGACCTGTCCGAGCCGGCCTTCGACACCCTGATCGAGCACATGCGGGCGAGCGTCCCGTGCGTGGTTCTCGACATCCCCCACCAGTGGAACGCGTGGACGAAGCGCGTCCTCACGGCGGCCGACGAGATCCTGATCGTGACCGGGCCCGACCTCGCCTGCCTGCGCAACGCCAAGAACCTCCTCGGCGCGCTGAAGCACGGTCGCCCGAACGACCAACCGCCCCGCATCGTGCTGAACGGCGTCGGCGTGCCCAAGCGCCCCGAGATCGGCACCGCCGAGTTCGCCAAGGCCCTGGAGGCGCCGGTGGCCCTGACGATCCCGTTCGAGCCGACCCTGTTCGGCACGGCCGCCAACAACGGCCAGATGATCGCCGAGATCCAGGCGGGCTCGAAGGTGGCGGAGCTGTTCAACGACCTGGCGGCCATGACCCTCGGACGTCCCGAGAGCCGGCGGGGTCGTCCGAGCCTGCTGGAGCCGCTGCTCGCCAAGCTTTCCGGCCGCAAGGCATCCTGATGCGGACGCGATCCCTCACCCGGCCAGTGCCGCGGGTCAGCGTCGGGGCTCTGACCCATGTTCGGTAGGCGACAGTCCGGCGGCGCGTCGGCGCCGCCCCCGCCGATGCCGCAGATGCGGACCCCGGCCCCGGCCACGCCGGTGCTGCGCGACGCGCCGGCGCCCGCGCCGGCCCAGCGCCCGGCGCCGGCGGCCCCGGTCGTCGTCGAGACCGCGCGCTCGGAGGATTACTACCGCACCAAGAGCCTGATCTTCGGCGCCCTGATCGAGGCGATCGACCTGACGCAGCTCTCGCGCCTCGACGCCGAGACCGCGCGCGAGGAGATCCGCGACATCGTCACGGAGATCATCGGGCTCAAGAACATCGTCCTGTCGATCTCCGAGCAGGAGGAACTGCTCGACGACATCTGCAACGACGTGCTGGGCTACGGCCCGCTGGAGCCGCTGCTCGCCCGCGACGACATCGCCGACATCATGGTCAACGGCGCCCACCGGACCTTCATCGAGGTCAACGGCAAGATCCAGCTGACCAGCGTGCGGTTCCGCGACAACCAGCAGCTGATGAACATCTGCCAGCGCATCGTCAGCCAGGTCGGCCGGCGCGTCGACGACGCCTCGCCGATCTGCGACGCGCGCCTGCCGGACGGGTCCCGCGTCAACGTCATCGCGCCGCCGCTCGCCATCGACGGTCCGGCGCTCACGATCCGCAAGTTCAAGAAGGACAAGCTCACCCTGGAGCAGCTCGTGCGCTTCGGGGCGATCTCGCCGGAGGGCGCCGAGGTCCTCAAGATCATCGGCCAGTCGCGCTGCAACGTGGTCATCTCGGGCGGCACGGGCTCGGGCAAGACCACGCTGCTCAACTGCCTCACCGCCTTCATCGAGCACGACGAGCGGGTCATCACCTGCGAGGACGCGGCCGAGCTGCAGCTTCAGCAGCCGCACGTCGTGCGCCTGGAGACACGGCCGCCCAACATGGAGGGCCAGGGCCAGGTCACCATGCGCGACCTCGTGAAGAACTGCCTGCGCATGCGCCCGGAGCGGATCATCGTCGGCGAGGTGCGCGGACCGGAGGCCTTCGATCTGCTCCAGGCGATGAACACCGGCCACGACGGCTCGATGGGCACGCTCCACGCCAACAGCCCGCGCGAGTGCCTGTCGCGTATCGAATCGATGATCTCGATGGGCGGCTTCACCCTGCCGTCGCGGACCCTACGCGAGATGATCTGCGGCTCGATCGACGTCGTGATCCAGGCGATGCGTCTGCGCGACGGCTCCCGGCGCATCACCCACATCACCGAGGTGCTCGGCATGGAGGGCGACGTCATCACCACCCAGGACGTGTTCCTCTACGACATCGTCGGCGAGGACGCGAACGGCAAGCTGATCGGGCGTCACCGCTCCACCGGCGTCGGCCGGCCGAAATTCTGGGAGCGCGCCCGCTACTACGGCCTCGAACAGCGGCTCGGCGAGGCGCTCGACGCCGCCGAGGTCGTCGACCGGAACTGAGCCGATGGCGGACGCCTCCAACCTGCCGATCGCCGCCGGCCTCGCCGGTATCGCGGTGGCCGCCATCGCCTACGTGGCGGTCCTGCCCCTGCTCGGCGGCGAGCGCCGGGCCACCAAGCGCCTGAAGACGATCAGCGTCTCCGCCTCGGGGGCGGCGACCCGGGGCGTCGCCGTCAACCGGCGCGAGCAGGTCGCCAAGACGCTGAGCGAGATCGAGGCGAAGGCCAAGGGCGCCTCGAAGGCCAGCGTGGAATTGAAGCTCGCCCGCGCCGGCCTCGGCTGGACGAAGCAGACCTTCTACGGGGTCTCGGCCCTGAGCGGGGTCGTCTTCGGGCTCCTGCTCTTCGTCATCACCGACAACGCCCTGGCGGCGCTCGGCGCCGCCTTCGCGGGCGGCTTCGGCCTGCCGGCCTACCTGCTGCGCCACCTGCGGCTCAAGCGCATCGCGAAGTTCAACAAGGAGCTGCCCAACGCCGTCGACGTGGTGGTCCGCGGCATCCGCACCGGCATCCCGGTGGGCGACTGCTTCCGCATGGTCTCGCGCGAGGCCGAGGAGCCGGTGCGCAGCGAGTTCCGGACCGTGGTAGAGACGCAGGCGATGGGCCTGTCCCTCGGCGAGGCCTGCACGCGGCTATTCGAGCGCGTGCCCACCGCCGAGGTGAACTTCTTCGCCATCGTGATCAACATCCAGCAGCAGTCGGGCGGTAACCTCTCCGAGGCGCTGAACAACCTCTCCACGGTGCTGCGCGACCGCGCCAAGATGCGCGGCAAGGTCCAGGCGATGAGCATGGAGGCCAAGGCCTCGGCCTCGATCATCGCCTGCCTGCCTTTCGCGGTGGCGGGCATCACCGCGCTCACCAGCCCCGACTACATCTCGCTGCTCTGGACCACCGACACGGGCAAGATCGCCCTGGTCGGCGCGGCGATCTGGATGTCCATCGGCATCTTCACCATCAAGAAAATGATCGCCTTCGAGTTCTAGGCGCGGTGCGCCGTCTGCCGGATCCCGCCCGATGATCGACGCCATCGCCGAGAAGCTGTTCGATCCCCGCTTCATGGGCACGCTGCTGACCGCCGTCGCGGCGGCCGCGACCGCCTACGCGGTGGCGCAGCCCTTCCTGGAGACCGACCGGCTCGGCAAGCGGATGAAGCTCGTCAGCGACGAGCGCGAGCAGATCCGGCGGCGCGAGCGGCTGAGCGCGGAGCGGACCGGCAACCGGGCGACGCTGCGCACGGAGCCGAAGGCCTACATGAAGTCGGTCGTCGAGAAGTACCAGCTGCGCCGCTGGCTCGGCACGGACACGGCCAAGCGCAAGCTGATGCAGGCAGGATACCGCGGCCAGGGGGCGGAGACCGCTTTCCTGTTCTTCCGCCTCGTCGTGCCGGTCGCGGCGGTGATCGCGGCCCTGTTCTACCTGTTCGTGCTGGAGGTGCTCGACGCCTCGTACCTCATGCGGTTCGGGCTGGTGATCGGCGCGGCCTACATGGGCATCAAGGCGCCCGAGCTGTTCCTGGTGAACACCGCCAAGAAGCGCCAGACCGAGATCCGCAAGGCGTGGCCGGACGCCCTCGACCTCACGCTGATCTGCGTCGAATCCGGCATGGCGATCGAGAACGCGTTCCGGAAGGTGAGCACCGAGATCGCCACGTCCTCGGTCGTGCTGGCCGAGGAACTCGCGCTGATGACCGCCGAGATGTCGTTCCTGCCCGACCGGCGTCAGGCCTACGAGAACCTCGTGATGCGCACCGGCCTCGAGCCGGTGAAGTCCGTGGCGACGGCGCTGATCCAGGCCGAGCGCTACGGCACGCCGGTCGGTCAGGCGCTGCGGGTGCTGAGCCAGGAAAGCCGCGACATGCGCATGAACGAGGCCGAGAAGAAGGCGGCCGGTCTGCCGCCGAAGCTCACCGTACCGATGATCCTGTTCTTCCTGCCCGTGCTGTTCGTCGTCATCATCACCCCGGCGGTCATCCAGATCATGCGGACGCAGTGACGGCCGGGATGGCGCAGGGAGTGGCTCAGCGGATGCGGCCGGGGCGGGTCGGCTCGAACACGATGCGGCGGTGGTAGGCGCACCAGCTCTTGCCGTCGGACACGGGGGCGCCGCAGCAGACGGCGCGGTCATTCGGCTCGCCGATGATGTACTTGCACACGAAGGCGCCGGACTGCGCGAAGGGCACGCGCAGGTCGGCCGACGGCTCCTCGACGGTCTCGGCGTCGCCGATCTGGGACATGCGGACGAGTTGATTCATGGTGTCGATCGGCTCAATAAGCATCCTGCACGGTGGGTCGGGCGCCCGGGCAGACAGGGAAGGTTTGAACGCATCTCGTTCAGGCGACGTCCCCGTATCGCGTCCGCGAGCGGAACGTCCGGGGCGGCCAACACGATGCCGGCCGGACGGCCGACGCGATTGGCGTCATCATGGTGTCGTAACTGGGGTTACGGCTCTTTAAAACAAGACCAGCCTGCGCTGGATGCATCGGACCACGGTGCGGGATGCGTAGCTCACCCGATCCGGCGCGCGCTCGATTGGCATTGGCGCGGCTGACGAATCCGCCCGAACGCCGCCGTCCCGCGATGGCCCGGGCGTGCAACGCTGGGCGACCTGTGGTTCTGTGAGTCCGCAACGCGAACAGAGCCGGATCCGCCGACCATGGCCCAAGCGCCCCTCGTGTCACCCGAATGGCTGCACGACCGCCTCGCGGCCCCCGACATCGTCGTGCTCGACGCCTCCTGGTACCTGCCCGCAGCGGGCCGCGATCCCGAGGCCGAGTTCCGCACCGCCCACATACCCGGCGCCCGCCGCTTCGATCTCGACGCCATGAGCGACACCGAGTCGAACCTGCCGCACATGCTGCCGCGGCCCGAGGTGTTCGCGGCGCGGATGCGCGCGCTCGGCATCGGCGACGGCATGCAGATCGTCGTCTACGACGGGCAGGGGCTGTTCTCCGCCCCGCGGGTCTGGTGGATGCTCAAGGCCTTCGGCGTGCGCGACGCGCTGGTGCTGGACGGCGGCCTGCCGGCCTGGGTGGCGGCGGGCTACCCGACCGAGGAGGGCGAGCCGCGCCAGCCCGAGCGGCGGCACTTCACCGCCCGCTTCGACCACGGCGCCGTGGCGGACGCGGACGACGTCGCCCGCGCCCTGGACAGCGGCTCGGCGCAGGTCGTCGACGCTCGCTCGGGCACGCGGTTCCGCGGCGAGGAGCCGGAGCCCCGCCCCGGCGTCCGGCCGGGGCACATGCCCGGCGCGCGCAACCTGCACTACGCGGCCCTCCAGCGCGACGGCCGGATGAAGAGCCCCGAGGAGCTGAAGGCGGTCTTCGCCGAGAACGGCGTCGATCCGGACCGGCCGATCGTGACCACCTGCGGCTCCGGCGTGACCGCTGCGATCATCGCGCTGGCGCTGGAGACCATGGGCCGCCCGGCGCGGGGGCTCTACGACGGCTCCTGGTCGGAATGGGGCGCCGACCCGGCCCGGGCGGTGGCGACGGGCGCGCCGTAGCGCGCGGCAATCGGACGCCGTGGAGGCGGCGAGATCGATGCCCGCCGCCCGCAGGCCCGTCGCAGCTAGGCCGGCCGCACCGCGCGGCGCTTGTCGGCGGCGCTCCACTGCATCAGGCCGACCATCACCGCGATGGTGGCGACGTAGACCAGCCCCTGGAGGGCGGTCGGCCGGTCGGTGTAGCCGACCAGGGCGTGCAGGACGCGGCCCGGCCAGGAATTCTCGGCGATCACGCCGGAGCTGTTCCAGAGGGTGTAGCCGAGGACCTCGACCACGCCGGCATTCGCCAGGAACTGCGCCGCCTGCGCGGCGAGGCCGGCCGCGAGGAAGATGATCAGGACGCTGGTCACCGAGAAGACGTAACGGCTCGGAATCGAGGCGAGCCCGAGATAGGTCACCGCCGAGAGGAGCGCGCCGGCGCCGATGCCGGCGACCGCACCGAACTGGATGTCGGCGCCCGAGGTGCCCGAGGCCACGAGGCCGTAGAGGAACAGGACCAGCTCGGCCCCCTCGCGCAGGATCGCGGCGCCGATCACGATCGACAGGGCCGCCGCCTCCCGCTCGCCCGAGCGCACCGCCGCGCCGGCGGCGCGCAGTTCGCCCGCCAGCTCCTTGCCGTGCTTGCTCATCCAGGTGTTGTGCCAGATCAGCAGCAGCACCGCGACGATCAGGACCGCGGCGTTCAGGATGTCCTGCCCGCTGCCCTCGAACGCGTCCGAGATCTTCTCGGCGAACAGCGCCACCAGGGCGGCGCCCGCGAGGCCGCCGGCGATGCCGAGCAGGACCCAGCGCATCCGGCCCGGGATGCCGCGGGTGGCGGCCAGCACGATGGAGATGATGAGGCCCGCCTCGATGACTTCGCGGAAGGCGATGACGAAGGCGCCGATCATGGCGGTCTCCAGGGTTTGTGAGGTCGTGTGACGCGGCGCGCGGACCGCGCGCTACCAGATCCAGAACAGGAGCACCCAGTTGGCCACCGAGAGGGCGGCCGCGCCGGCGATGCAGGCCGAGGCCGCCACCCGGCGGAGGCCGCCGGCGGCGAGGCCCGCCACCCGCCAGGCCAGCCAGACGCTCCACAGGCTGGCGCCGGCGAGCAGGCCCGCGCGGATCTCCGCCACGTAGGGGATCACGATGCCGTCGCCGCGCAGGAACGTCACGGTGAGCGCCGACAGGCCCAGGAACACGCCGCAGCCCGCGACCGGGATCAGCGTCTGGGTCAGGTGGTGGAAGCGCCGGAGCGACCAGCCGCCGAGGCTCAGGGTCGCGAGCGCCACGATCCCCGACAGAGCGAGCCCGAGGACGATCGTCGCGGCGCCGATGTAGGCCAGCAGCAGCCCGCCGTCGAGGAGCGTCATGACGTCGTTGCGGTCGGGGTAGTTCGTCAGCACGAACCAGGGCGCCGAGTGCTCCAGGGGCCACGTCGTCCCGCGATCGATGAGCCACGTGGCCGCCCATTGCTTGGCATCGACGAACCAGGGGCTCGAGGACCACTGGAAGGCGCCCACCGCCAGTGCCAGCATGCCGAACAGGATCAGCATGGTCTGGTCGAGGCTGGGCTCCGCGCCGGCCACGTGGACGATCTCGTGATTGGGCGAGCGCAAGGCGAGGCGCACGGCGCCGCGGTGGCCGCTGCAGCGGCCGCACATGTGGCAGGCGCCCGCGCCGCGCATGGTCTTGACCGGCACGAGGGGCGCGCAGTTGAAGGACTCGGTGCCGCCGACGGGCTTGGGCGAGTCCGCCCAGGCAGCGCGGTCGACCTGGAAGCTCACCGGCGCGAGCTTCGACAGCACCGCGAAGACGCCGTTGACCGGGCAGAGGTAGCGGCACCAGACGCGCTTGTTGCGCCCGTACAGCAGCCCGACCACGATCGCCGCGAGGGTGGAGCCGCCGAGCACCGCGAGGACCGGCTTCGGGTAGCCGTAGACGCTGGTCATCTGGCCGTAGACGGTGGTTCCCGCGAAGGCCACGAACGGCCAGCCCTGCCAGGTGATCCAGCGCGGCACGGCGTAGCCGCGGCTCCACCGGCTCGCGAACTCGCTGAGGGCCCCCTCCGGGCAGAGCACGCCGCACCAGGCCCGGCCGACCAGCACCATGCTGACCAGCACGAACGGCCACCAGATCCCCCAGAAGGCGAACTGCGCGGCGAGCGTCAGGTTGGTCCAGATGTGGGCGGCATTGTCGGGCAGCGGCAGCAGGGCCGGCACGATCACCAGCACCGCGTAGACGGCGACGATCAGCCACTGCACGGACCGGATGATCCAACCGTACCGGCGCAGCGCGTCGCCGAACCGGGCGAGCCGCGCGTCGACCGCTGACCGGCGCGGCGTGACGTCGGCGAGGGCCAGGGAGCCGGGCGCTGTCGTGGACGCGCTCATTTGGCCACCAGGGTCGCCTTCGCTTCCGGGTGGAAATCGTCGAACACCTGGTAGGTGCCGGCATCGAGGGTGCGGAACACGATCGCCGAGGTCGAGCCAGCGGCCAGCGCCTTCTCGCGGCGCAGTTCCGTGCTCTCGAACTCCACCGGCGTCTGGCCGGTGTTCGAGATCTCGAGCTTGAACCGGGTGTTGGCCGGAACCTCGATCACCGTCGGGATGATCACGCCGTCGCGCATCTCCACCTTGATGACCGGCATGTCGTCGGCGCGCGCGGGCGCGGAGGCCGACGCGGCGGCGACCAGCAGTAGCGGGATGGCTGGGACGAGGGAGCGCGGCAGGCGGGACACGGTCAGCTCCGGCACTCTCAGTAGGCGCCCTTCTTGCCGACGCCGGCGAAGGTGAAGTCCTGGGTGATCTCGAAGGGCTCGAACCACGGGCCGACGCCCGTCTCCTTGTCGACGTGGCGGCCGAAATGGCTGTCCTTGCCCGGGGGCGCGACGGTGACCTTCAGACGGTAACGACCCGGGCCGAACAGCTTGACGTTGTCGCCGTAATGCGGCCCGTCATTGGCGACCATCGGCATCAGCATGCCCGACACCGTCTGGTCGGTGGGCTTGTCGCCGTCGAGCTTCACCGCCTCGAAGCGGACGTCGAGCGCCGGCACCCAGTCCCCTTCCGCGAAGCCGTTGCGGTTGTCCTTGGCGGCGCGGATATCGGTCTCGAGGTGGATGTCCGACTTGGCGGCCTCGCGCATCATGCCGGGCGGATCCATCTCGATCGGCTGCAGATAGACGGCCGCAACCTCCAGGCCGTTGCGCGTCACGTGCGGACCGATCGGCACCTCCTTGGCGGCCGCGGCACCGGCGAACGCCAGGAGCGAGGCCGCGGCGAGGCCGCGGAGAACCGGGAGGATGTGCGAGGCGTGCATGCGACCGCACATAATCCAGGCCGCGGGAAGATCAAACCGGAATCGCACGACAGTCGAATAATAACAATTCTAATCTGCCGGTCAGCCGCATCGACATTACGGTATTCGCATGTCGTTGCATCGCCAAAGGTCGATCACGACGCACTTTCACGAAGCTATTCGCGGTACGATGCCCTCTGGATCTTGACGAATCCAACGCGGGCTGGATCGTCACGCCAGTGCCATGCGACGAACCGAGGATGCGAGGCGGCAAGGCCATGGATCGCACGATGGCCCGCGATCACGAGCGCGCGACCCGGCTTGCGCGGCCCCGTGACGCGTTTTAGCAAATGCTATACTTTTCTGTGAGTCGGATGAGATCCCGTTCCGTGTCCCTGGTCCGCACTGCGGCGCTCGTCCTGGCCGTCCCTCTCCTGGCGCCCGCCGCCGCGCGGGCGGCCGACATCTCCCCGCCGCGCCCAGTCGAGGCGCCGTCCTACACCGACTGGTCGGGGGGCTATGTCGGCCTCGAGGGCAGTGCCGGCGGGTCCTACGGCGCCTACAATTTCGGTCCGACGACGATCGGCGCCCGGCCGGTCCCGGCCTTCAAGAGCGGCGATTCCACCGGCCGCAGCGACCAGGGCAAGAACGCCACGACGGCGGTCGGCGGCCTGTTCGGCGGCTGGAACTGGCAGGCCGGGCCGTGGGTCTACGGCGTCGAGGCGAGTCTTGACGCGGCGAATCTGAAGCGGCCCATCCCCTCGACGATCGCGGGCTTCGGCTACGCGGACGTGGACCCGGCCTTCAACATCGTGCGCGCCAAGACGGATCTCTACGGTACCCTGCGCGCCCGGCTCGGCTATAGCTTCGACCGCTACCTGATCTACGGCACCTTCGGCCTCGCAGGGGCGAATGCGCGCATCCTGGCGACTTACCCGGACCTCGACACGGGCGGCCAGACCACCGCGCGGCGGGACCTCGGCTACGTCGGCTTCACCCTCGGCGCGGGCGTGCAGTACGCCATCACCGACAGCCTCGCGCTGGGCATCGACTACCGCTACATCGATCTCGGAGGCAGCCGGCGCTTCCCGCTGGGCACGGTGCCCGGCGACGCGGGCGGGCCGGTCACGACCCGGGCGCGCTTCACGTCCAACGAGCTGTTCGCGCGGCTGATGTGGTTTCCGGACGGGCTGAAGGTCCCACCGGACCCGGACGAGACCGCCCCGCACGATCCCGACAACGGCGATACCGGCCGCTTCTCGCTCCACGGCCAGACGACGCTGATCGCGCAGGGCGTTCCCGGCTTCCGCTCGCCCTACGAGGGCGCGCAGAGCCTGATCCCCCATCAGGCCCGGCAGACCACGACGGCCACGATCTTCCTCGGCCTCAAGCTCACCGATAGCACCGAGGTCTACTACAATCCCGAGTTCAGCCAGGGCTTCGGCCTGTCGCGGACGCTGGGCGTCGCCGGCTTCGTCAACGGCGAGGCGCAGAAGGCCGGCGCCCCGTTCCCGAAGCTGCGCTCGAACCGCTACTACGTGAAGCAGACCTTCGGGCTGGGCGGCGAGACCGTCGAGGTACCGGACGGCCCGAACCAAGTGGCCACCCGCTACGACGCCGAGCGGATCACGCTGATCGCCGGCAAGTTCGCGCTGGGCGACTTCTTCGACGGCAACATCTATGCGCACGACCCGCGCGTGGACTTCTTCAACTGGTCGCTCTGGGGTGCCTCGGCCTGGGATTTCCCGGCCAATCTCCCGGGCTTCACGCAGGGCGTCTACGCCGAGTACAACCGGCCCGAGTTCGCGATCCGCGCCGCCTACACGCAGGTGCCCAAGGAGCCGTCGAGCGACGTGCTCGACCCGCGGGTGTTCCGGCGCGCCGGGCTGAACGTCGAGTTCGAGGAGCGCCACGTCCTCCCCTGGCTCGATCAGCCCGGCAAGATCCGCATCGGGCTGTTCTCGAATGTCGGCGTCTCGGCCAACAACCGCGACATCGTCACCCTGACGCAGCTCGGCCTGTTCGACGACATCAACGACGCCGTCGCGGCGACCCGCCGCCCCCGCCGCAAGACCGGCGGCTACATCAACCTGGAGCAGGCGCTGACGCCCGAACTCGGGCTGTTCGCCCGGGCGAGCCTGAACGACGGGCGCACCGAGAACATCTCGTTCACCGACATCGACCGGAGCTTCTCCGGCGGCCTGTCGCTGAAGGGCAAGGCCTGGGACCGCCCCGACGACACGGTCGGCATCGGCGCCGCAATGAACGGGCTCTCGCCCTCGCACCGGGCCGCCTTCGCGGCCGGCTATCTCGGGCTGCTGATCGGCGACGGGCGTCTCAACTACGGCACCGAGCGCGCGCTGGAGACCTACTACGCCCTGAACCTCACGAAGTTCGTCACCCTGACCTTCGACTACCAGTTCATCGACAATCCCGGATACAATCGCGACCGCGGGCCGGCGCACTTCTTCGCCTCGCGGCTGCACGCCGATTTCTGATCGGCGCCGGTGAGACGGCCTCCGGCCGGAGCGTTCGGACGCTATGCGTATTCGCGAGCGAAGCGATCCGGTCCGGGCTCCGGACGACACGCCCCCTGGGTCGCTGCGCTCGCGACGACGGCGGCATCGCCCGATGGCGCAGCCCTGCTCACTCCGCCGCCTCGATCGCGGTCGCCCCGAAGATCGCCTCGAAGGCGGCGCGGAGCTGCATGTCGACCTCGGCCATGCTCACCGGCAGGCCGAGGTCGACGAGGCTTGTCACGCCGTGCTCCCGGACGCCGCACGGCACGATCCCGTCGAAATGCGCGAGGTCGGGCTCCACGTTCAGGCTGATGCCGTGGAAGCTGACCCAGCGGCGGACCCGGATGCCGATCGCCGCGATCTTGTCTTCGACGCCGGGCCCCTTCTCGGACCGGCGCACCCAGACGCCGACCCGGTCCTCGCGGCGCTCGGCGCGGACGTTGAAGGCGGCCAGCGTCTCGATCAGCCACGCCTCCAGGCTCGCCACGTAGGCGCGCAGGTCGCGGCTGCGCCGGTCAAGGTCGAGCATCACGTAGGCCACCCGCTGGCCGGGGCCGTGATAGGTATACTGCCCGCCCCGCCCCGTCGCGTGGACCGGGAACCGGTCCGGCGCGACGAGATCCTCCGGCCGGGCCGACGTGCCCGCCGTGTAGAGCGGCGGGTGTTCCAGCAGCCAGACGCATTCGGGCGCCGCGCCGCGGGCGATCGCCTCCGCGCGCGCCTCCATCCAGGCGAGGGCGGCGGCGTAATCCACTGCCGCGTCGCTCACGCGCCAGCCCACCGGGCCGGCGACCGGATCGGTGCCGGGCCGCTTCGGGAAGGCGGGCGGGCTGACCGTGAGGCGGGGCGCGTTTACCAAGAGTTCACCATCCTGCGTCGATGGTCGAAGCCTTCAACATCCGCGGCCGGCGGTTGCAAGGTTCCGGCTGCGAGACGGGATGGCGGACGGTGGCGGTCTTCGAGACCCTGAAGGTCGATCTGACGGTGGTGCTGGGCCGGGCCCGCATGCCGCTGCACATGCTCCTCCGGATGGGCCGCGGCGCCGTGATCGAGCTCGAAGCCAGCGACAGCGACATGGTCGAGATCCTGGCCAACGACCACCCGATCGCGCGCGGGCAGATCGTGGTGACGGGCGACCGCATCTCCGTGGAGGTGACCGAGCTGATCCGCAAGGCGGCCTCGATCGTCGAGCCGGGCGTCAGCATCGGCGACGGCGCGGCGCCTTTCCTGGAGGGCGGCTACGATTCCCCGTGACTGCGCTTGTCGGCGGCCGGACGATCTGTTATCCGCTGCGCCGCGCGACACGAAAGCGGCCCCGGGTTCTCCCGCGGCGCGCGACGGTCGGGCGAACGGACCGGTCTTCGCGTCCGATGCGGCCATGGCGGAATTGGTAGACGCGCTAGCTTGAGGTGCTAGTCCCGAGAGGGGTGGAGGTTCGAGTCCTCTTGGCCGCACCACATTGTTTCGGTTGACCGGACCTGCGGCAACCCGGATGTGGTGCATGACAGGGCGGTGCGCCGCCGATCACGACATACCATCATCTGAACTTGCGCTCCGGGTTGGGACTCGCGTGCCGCTCGCACGCCTGCCCGGGCGCCTGCGCCCGACCAGGGGCTGCGCGAGGACCGCCCGCATCATTCCGCGCCGGGACGTTACAGGATCGGTCAGCGAGCCGACGGAGCGCCGGACGCCCCAGCACGGCGGCTTCGACGTACTCGTGCGGGGTCAGGCCGTGGCGGTCCTTGAACCGACAGGAATCCTCGAGCGGGACGCGGCTCCATCTCCGCCGCGACGGTGGCGCTCCATCGGGACGCGCGGCGCCCAGCCTGAGCGGGCCGCAACCCGGCCCTGCTCCGGCCCCGCATTGACTTCGCAACCGCACACACGCATATCGGCGACGCAGCGTCAGCGGCCGCAACGGCCCGCATGAGGGGGCTGCGTGACGGATCGGGCGCCTCCCCGGCGTGATCCGGCCCCCCTCTTCATAACGTGCATGCACCCGGGCCGCCCCATCACGCGGGCTGCCCCCTGCCAACGGACCGGCCCATACACGGCACAGCTCGCGAGCGACGCGAGGTGCCCGGCCGGCCCTGCTGCATCGGATACATCCTTGACCCAATTCACCGATTTCGGCCTCGCCCAGCCCGTGCTGCGGGCGCTCAGCGAGGCCGGCTACGTCGCGCCGACCCCGATCCAGGCCCAGGCGATCCCGCCGGCCATGGCGGGCCGCGACCTCTGCGGCATCGCCCAGACCGGCACCGGCAAGACCGCGGCCTTCGCGCTGCCGATCCTGCACCGCCTCTCGCTCTCGGACCGCCGCGCCCCGCGCCGCGGCTGTCGGGTGCTGGTGCTCTCGCCGACCCGCGAGCTCGCCAACCAGATCGCCGAATCGTTCACCGATTACGGCCGGCACCTGTCCTACACCACGACGGTGGTGTTCGGCGGCGTCACCATCAGCCGCCAGGAGCGGGCGCTGGCGCCGGGCGTCGACGTCCTCGTCGCCACCCCCGGCCGGCTGATCGACCTCGTCGACCGCCGCTCGCTGACCCTGGAGGGCGTCGAGATCCTCGTCCTCGACGAGGCCGACCAGATGCTCGATCTCGGCTTCATCCACGCCCTCAAGCGCATCGTGAAGATGCTGCCGCAGAAGCGCCAGAGCCTGTTCTTCTCGGCCACCATGCCCAAGAACATCGCGGGGCTGGCGTCCCAGTATCTCACCGATCCGGTCCAGGTCGCGGTGACGCCGGTCGCCACCACGGCCGAGCGGGTCGAGCAGGAGGTGATCTTCGTCCATACCGGCGCCAAGCAGGCGCTGCTGGGGCACATCCTGCGCGATCCGGCGATCGAGCGCGTGCTCGTCTTCACCCGGACCAAGCACGGGGCGGACCGGGTCGTGCGCGGCCTCGACAAGGTCGGCATCGCGGCCGCCGCGATCCACGGCAACAAGAGCCAGCCCCAGCGCGAGCGGGCGCTGGCCGCCTTCAAGGACGGCTCCTGCCGGGTCCTGGTCGCCACCGACATCGCGGCCCGTGGCATCGACGTCGAGGGCGTGAGCCACGTGGTCAACTTCGACCTGCCGAACGTGCCGGAGAGCTACGTCCACCGGATCGGCCGGACGGCCCGCGCCGGCGCCGACGGCCTCGCCATCTCGTTCTGCAACGATGAGGAGAAAGCCTACCTGCGCGACATCGAGCGCGTGACCCGGCAGAAGGTCCCGGTGGCGGGCTTCCCCGAGGGCTTCACCCCGCCGTCCCGCCAGGAGGCGGCCGAGATCGCCCGCGAGGAGGAGCGCCGGCCCGAGCGTCCGCAGCAGCGCCCCGGCGGCGGCCGCCAGGGCCAGCGGCCCCGGCAGCAGCAGGGCCGTCCCCAGCAGGGCCGACCCGAGGGCGGCCGCGGCTTCGGCGGTCCCGGCCAGGGCGCGCCCCGGCAGGGCCGACCCCAGGACGGCCGCGGCGACAACCGCGGTGACAATCGCGGCCACGCCCCGCAGGGCCGCGACGCCCGCGCGGACCGGCCCGCCCGCCCGCAGGGCGAGCGCCCGAATCAGGGTCGCCCGAGCCGCGACGCCCGGCCCCAGCGCGCCGATGCCCGTCCGCGCAGCGGCGGTGGCGGCGGCGAGGGTCGCAGCATCGGCTGGCTGGAGCGGGCGCCCCGTTCCTGAGCGAAGATGGCCTGAGTGAAAATCGAGCCGCCCGGGACGGATCCGTCCCGGGCGGCTTCGTTTCCGGCGACCGCGCCGGACGAGCGGCGAAACCGCAACCGGATGACGGCTCGACCCTCTGTGTGAACCCGGCGCGGCGATCGTGAGCGGATCGCCGCGCGCGGAGCCGTTCAGTTCGCCCGTGAGACCTCGACGAGGTTGTCGGAGAACGAGGGCGCGTGGCCCATATCGGTGAAGGCGCCGGACGAGATGCTGTTCACCGTGCCCTCGTTGAGCTGCCGCCAGTAGCCCAGCGTCGCCACCACGATCCCGGCCTTCACGTCGTCGGTGATGCGGGCCACGCCCTTGAAGGCGCCGCGGTCGTTGGCGACCTGGACCCGGTCGCCGTCCCGGATGCCGCGCGCGTCGGCGTCGGCTTGGCTGATCATCACGAACTGCTCGCCCTGGCCCTTCTGCTTGTCCTCCATGTTGGCGTAGCAGGAGTTCAGGAAGTAGTGGCTCTTGGGCGAGACGATGTTGAGCGGGTAGCGCTTGGCGAGTTCGGGATCGTTCGTGTGCGACTCGCGCGGGCCGAGGTAGTCCGGCAGCGGGTCGAGCGCCTCGCCGGGCTGGAAGCCCTCGTACATCTGCCGGAACGGCGGGGCGACGAAGTTCGTGGCGCCCTCGACCTTCAGCATGCACTTGCCGGTCGGTGTCGGGAAGTTCCCCTCCCGGTGCGGCGCCCGGTCGTCCGGCGTGCCGACCTTGAGCCGGGCGAAGCCGTGCTCGCGCATGTACTGGAGGTCGATGCCCTCGCAGGCCGGCGATGACCAGTCGACGTAGTGCTCAAGGCACTCGCTGTCGCTCCATTTGAAGTTCTCCTCCTCGAAGCCGAGCCGGGCGGCCAGCCGGCGGAAGATCTCGTTGTTGGGGATCGCCTCGCCCGGCGCCTCGGCGCACTTGGTGTTGTAGGTCAGGTAGAGGTGCCCCCAGGAGAGGATCATGTCCTCCATCTCGGCGCCCATCGTGGCCGGCAGCAGGATGTCAGCGTAGGAGGCCGTGTCCGAGATGAAGTGCTCGGCCGAGACCATGAACAGGTCCTCGCGCATCAGCCCCTCGACGATCTTGTCGGTCTCGGGCGCCTGCGTCACGGGGTTCGAGTTCCAGCACATCATCGACATGATCGGCGGATCGAGCTGCATCTCGCCGGTAAGCGCCCGGCCGATCTGCAGGTTGGAGACGACCCGGGTGCCCTCCGGGATCAGGTCCGGGCGGCAGATGACGTCGAACTTGTAGGGATGCTCCCAGACGCCGAACTGCGTGATGCCGCCGCCGACATGGCGCCACGCGCCGGTCAGCGCCGGGATGCAGGTCACCGCCCGGATGGTCTGGCCGCCGCCGTAGTGCCGCTCCAGCGCCACGCCGATGCGGATGCCCACCGGCTGCTCGGTCGCCATCTCGCGGGCGAGCTTCCGGATGTCGTCGGCGGAGACGCCGGTGATCGCCGCGGCCCATTCGGGCGTGCGCGTGCTGGCCCGCTCCTTCAGCTCCGCGAAGCCGACGGTGTGGTTGTCGACGTAGTCCTGGTCGACGAGGCCCTGTTCGATGATCGAGTTGATCAGCGCCATGGCGAGCGCGCCGTCGGTGCCGGGCTTCGGCGCGATGTGCCAGTCGGCGGCCTTGGCGGTGCGGGACGCGTAGGCGTCGATCACGACGACCTTGGCGCCCTGCTTCTGGGCGTCCTTCACGATCGCCCAGTGGTGCAGGTTGGTGCTGACCGAGTTGCAGGCCCAGATCACGATGTACTTGGAGTGGATGTAGCTGTCCGGGTCGAGGCCCGCGGTCGGGCCGACGGTGAGGAGCCAAGCCGTGCACGAGCCCTCGCCGCAGAAGGTGCGCTCGGTGACGGTGGCGCCCATGCGGTTGAAGAACGCGTCGCCGCCGTTCAGCCCGTGCACGAGGCCCTGGTTGCCGAGGTAGCTGTAGGGCGCGATGGCCTGCGGCCCGTACTGGTCGATGATCGCCTTCCAGCGGGTGACGATGGTGTCCAGCGCCTCGTCCCAGGTGATCCGCTCGAACTGCTTCGAGCCCTTCGGGCCGACCCGCTTCATCGGGTAGAGCAGCCGGTCCGGGTGGTAGTGGCGCTTCTCGTAGTCCTTCAGCTTCACGCAGAGACCGCCGCGGGTCATCGGGTGGTCCGGGTTGCCGCGCACGCTCAGGAGCTCGCCGCCCTTCACCTCGAACAGCATCGAGCACGTGTCGGGGCAATCGTGCGGGCAGCCTCCGTAGAAGACCTCCGAGTAGGCCTCGGGCTGGACGATCTCGTTCATGCTCTCTCCCTCACCGGCCGCGGGCGTCCCGTTATTGTTCAGGCGTCCCGGCTCCCGGTGGGCGGAGCGTACAATGAGAGGAAGAAAAATTCTAACTCGAATCCCGGCGGCCGATCGCGCACGCCCGCCGCTCGGTGGCCCGTCCGCCCCGCGGCGCCCTCACCGCCCCGCCTTCCCTTGCGCGGGCGCGCCCCCATCTGAGGGATGGACGAAGCGGGGGCCTGCGACATGCGGTTCGAACTCTACCGGGACGCCAAGGGCGAGTGGCGCTGGCGCCTGCGGGCGCGCAACGGCGAGGTGATCGCCGATTCGGGCGAAGGCTATGTCCGCCGCGAGGATTGCGAGCACGGCATCGCGCTGGTGCGTCAGAGCGCCGAGGCGCGCATCGAGGACATGACGACGAAGATCGCCTGACCCCGCGCGTCTCAACCTGCGATCAACCCTGTCCGAAACGTCGCAGCGGTTAAGCTGCAACGCTTCCGCTCGCCCACGCGTTGCAGCGGTTCGGACCGAGCGGAGCCCGTCGCCCTGCGCGGTTCGTCGACCAGGACGAATGACACAAAGGGAGTCGAGACCGTGCTGAGGAAATTCCTGCTCGCGGCCCTGCTGGCGCTGGGCTTCGCGGCCGCGGCGCCGCAGGGCGCGTCCGCCGCGCCCATCGGCCCGGGGCTGGCTCTGCCCGCCGAAGCCGCGCCGGCGGTGGCCGAGAAGGCCCAGTACTACTACCGTCGCCGGTTCTACGGCCCGCGGCCCTACTGGCGCCGCCCGTACTACGGCCGCCGGTTCTACTACGGCCCGCGGCCCTACTACCGTCATCCCTACTGGCGCCGTCGGTTCTACTACTGATCGGCTCTCCGACCTGACCGGCCCGGCGGCTCCAGCGAGCCGCCGGGCTCTTTCACACCCCGATTCGGGGTGCGCGACCGCGAGCCTTGCTTTATCGTGCCGGGAGCGGGACCGCCGACGGCAGATCGGCGCGCCCGAGAGGAAGCCCGATGAACGATATCGCGCAACGCGCCGAGCCCGCGGCGGCGACGCCGGACCTCTGGCAATCCATCCCGCTCGAATGCATCCTGAGCGCGGTCGCCGTTCTGCTGGCGGCGGGGCTCAAGCTCGCCGGCGTGATGTCCTGACGGCGTGCGGGGGGCGGATGGACGGCATGCAGCACGTCGCACTCTCACCGGCCGGAGGCGCGCCGCCCGCTGAGGTCGATCTGCCCAAGGGCGATCTCACGGTGCGCACCATCGCCATGCCGGCCGACACCAACGCCAACGGCGACATCTTCGGCGGCTGGGTGCTGTCGCAGATGGACCAGGCCGGCGGCATCGCGGGCGTCGACCGGGCGCAGGGCCGGGTGGTCACCGTGGCGCTGGAATCGATGACCTTCATCCGGCCGGTCCGGGTCGGCGACGTGCTGTGCGTCTACACCCGGGTATCGCATGTCGGCCGGACCTCGATGAAGATCGAGGTCGAGGCCTGGGCACGGCGGTTCTGCACCCAGGTTCGCGAGCGGGTCACGCAGGCCACCTTCACCTTCGTGGCCATCGACGAGGACGGCCGGCCGCGGCAGATCCCGCCGGCCGTGCCGTCCCCGTCCGCGACGACTACTTGATCACCCCGCAGGCGACGCGGTCGCCGGCGCCGCCGATCGGCTGGGTGTTGTGGTCGTCCTCGTTGGCGTGGATGATCAGCGCCGCGCCGTCCCCGTCCTTCAGGCCGCCCTCACCGTTCAGCGGCGTCTCGCTGGAGACCTCGGCATTGGCCGAGCCGTCCTGCGCCGCGTAGAGGTTCGGCAGGTCGCCCTCGTCGGGGCCCTCCGCGTTGAGCAGCCCGTGCTTGCTCTGGTCGTGGTTCACGTGCGCCTTGGAGTTCATGAACTTCGGGTCCGAGCAGTCGCCCACGGCGTGGAAATGCATCCCGTGCCAGCCGGGCGGTAGGCCGCCGGGCTGGATCGTCACGCGCAGGACCAGGGCATTCGCCCCGTCGCGGATCGCCAGCGTGCCGATCGGGTCGCCCTTCGCGTTCTTGATCGGCGCCGTGTAGGTCTCTGCCGGTTTGGCCGCCTCCTTGGGAGGCTCCTGTGCCAGGGCGCCGCCGGCGGCGGCGGTCCCGAGCAATACGAGCAGCGGCAGGGTGCGGGTCATGCGGTGGCTCTCCTTTCCGGCCCGGTCTAGTTAGGGAGCGCGCCGGCCTTCGACAGGGCGGCGGCCCGAAACCTCCGCCGCAGACCTGCCGGAACCGCACGAAGCCCCGATGACCCGAGACCGGACCAGCCCGGACCGCGCGTCCCCCGCGGACGATCCCGCGGAGAACCCTGCGCCGCGGCGCGCCGACCTGTACCTCGTGGCGCACGGCCATTTCGAGAGCCGGGCCCGGGCCCAGGCGGCGATCCGTGCCGGGCTCGTGCGGGTCGACGGGCGCCCGCTCGCGCGCGCCTCGGACCCGATCGCCCCGGGCGCGCGGGTCGAGGCGGAAGCCGAGCATCCCTACGCGTCCCGCGGCGGCCTCAAGCTCGCCGCCGCGCTGGACGCGTTCGGCGTCGATCCGGCCGGCCGCGTCGCCCTCGACGTCGGCGCCTCGACGGGCGGCTTCACCGACGTGCTGCTCGCCCGCGGGGCGCGCCACGTCCACGCCCTCGACGTGGGCCGGGGGCAGCTCCATCCGCGCCTCGCCGGGGACCCGCGCGTGACCAACCGCGAGGGCACCGACATCCGCGACCTCGGCGCGGACGCCCTCGTGCCGCCCCCCGAGCTGGCGAGCGTGGACGTGAGCTTCATCGGCCTGCGCCTCGTGCTGCCGGTCCTCCCGGGCCTGCTGAGGCCGGGATCGGCGATCGTCGCGCTGATCAAGCCGCAATTCGAGGCCGGCCGCACCCGGGTCGGCCGCGGCGGGCTCGTGCGCGATCCGGCGGTCCACGCCGAGGTCTGCGCGGCCGTCCGCGGGACCCTGGAGGGGCTCGGCGCCGCGATCCTGGGCCTGATCGACTCGCCGGTGCCGGGCGGCGACGGCAACGCCGAGTTCCTGATCGGCGCGAGGTTGCGGTGAGCGAGACAACAGATAGCGAGACGGTCACGATCCGGGGGCTCGGCGCCCGCGGCGACGGGATCGCCGCGGACGGCACCCCGGTGCCCTACACGCTTCCCGGGGAGCGCGCGGAGATCCGCCGCGAGGCGCGACGCGCCGCGCTGCTCGGCGTCGCGCAGGCCTCTCCCGACCGGGTGGAGCCGTTCTGCCCCTACTACATGCGCTGCGGCGGCTGCCGCACCCAGCACCTGGCGCGGGAAGCGGAGCTCGCCTGGAAGCGCGACCTCGTCGCCCAGGCCCTGTCCCAGGCGCGCCTCGATGTGACGCCCGGTCCGGCGATCGACGCCCACGGGGCGGGCCGCCGCCGCCTTACCCTGCACGTGCGCGAGATCGGCGGCCGGGCCGAGGCCGGGCTGATGGCGGCGCGCAGCCACGCGCTGGTGCCGATCGACCATTGCCCGATCACCGTGCCGGCGCTCCACCCGGCCCCGGAGGTCGCGCGCCGCCTCGCCGCCCCGCTGGGCCACGGGCGCAAGCCCCTCGACGTCGCCGTGACGGCCACCGACCAGGGCCTGGACGTCGACCTGCGCGGTCACGGACCGGTCAGCGCCGGCGTCGGCGCCGCACTGGTGCGGATCGCCGGCGAACTCGGCCTCGCCCGGCTCTCCCTGCACGGCGAGCGCCTGATGGAGGCCGAGCCGGTCTCGGTCACGGCGGACGGCCCCGCCGCGGCGACGCGCCTCTACCCGGCCCCCGGCGGCTTCCTGCAGGCGACCGCGGCCGGTCAGGCGACGCTCTGCGACCTGACCCTGGCGGCCCTCGGCCCCCGCATCCGGCGCGTCGCCGACCTGTTCGCGGGCTGCGGGCCGCTGACGCTGGCGATCGCCCGGACGGCCGCGGTCCACGCCGTCGAATCCGATGCCGCGGCCCTCGCGGGCCTCGAGCGGGCCGCGCGCGCCGCCGCGGGCCTGCGCAAGATCAGCAGCGAGCGCCGCGACCTGTTCCGCCGGCCCCTGCTGCCCCCCGAGCTCGACGCCTTCGACGCGGTGGTGTTCGACCCGCCCCGGGCCGGCGCGGAGGCTCAGGCCCGCCAGCTCGCCGCCGCCCGCGTGCCCCTGGTGATCGGCATCGCCTGCGACGCCGGAACCTTCGCGCGGGACGCGGCGACGCTGGTCGCCGGCGGTTACCGGCTGGAGACCGTCACGCCGGTCGACCAGTTCCGCCATTCGGGCCATGTCGAGATGGTCGGGGTGTTCCGGCGCGAGCCCGCGCGGCGGCGCTAGGCCACGCAACCGGCGGCCACGTTTCCCGTTCTCCCGGCGACGGGAGACCTTCCATGATCCGCGGATTCCTCGGTACCGCGACGCTCGGTGCGCTGAGCCTCGCCCTCATCACCCCGCTCGCGGCGCAGACGCGAGCGCCCGACCAGACCGGCACGGGCGGCGGCCCGGCCTCGACCATCACGGCGCCGAACACCAACAGCCTCGGCGTCACCAAGCCGCCCGGCACGTCCCTCGGCCCCGGCGAGGTGCCGACCCCGGAGCAGCGGCGGCGCGAGCGCGCTCTGACCGACAAGATCGAAGGCAGCATCTGCGACGGCTGCAACTGAGATCGGGTCGGGGTCGCTCGGGCCGGGTTCCCGCTCAGGCCATCGCCTGTCCGGGCCGCGGTGTTCGACCGGGCCGTGCCCCGCAAACGGCTCTCCATTCGGCGCGACCTCGGGCGGCGCGGAACTTCAGATCGCGCTCGCTCCGGCCTGCGGGCCCCGCGGGTCCGCCGAGGGGCTTGGCCAAACCGCCGGCTCGATACAGCAGCGACCCGCGAACAGGATTGTTGCCAGCGCATATTTCCATATTGGTTGCAAATATATCCATATTCATAATCCAAAATCCTATCTTCAAGCCAGTCTTTTTGTAGATATAATCCAAATATTGATCTTCATATTCGCGGATATGGCGGTCCTTCGAGCGGATCATTGCTCAAAAATCGTGTTCTCGTTTATTGATTCGCAACTTGATGCTTCGTAAGACTTGCGTGTCGCGGGTCCTAGCCTGGGGGCGGTGACGTACAGCCGCGACTTCAGGTGAAGGAAACGCCGCCATGGCCCTCGTGAAGAAAGCCGCCCTGTCGGGATCGCACGCGCAGGTCCGGAAGGGTGAGCCGGCCAGTCTGAGCCAGCTCGGGCGCCTCAACGAGGAGAGCCGGCGCAAGGCCCGGACCTTCGCCAAGCAGCAGAAGGCGGCGGAGCGCATCGCGGCGGCGACAACCCAGCTCGCCAGCGGCGTCGCCGAGGCCTCGTCGGCGGCCGAGGAGCTGCGCAAGGCGATGGAGCAGATCGCCGCCGGCGCCGAGGAGGCGGCCGGGGCCTCCGAGCAGTCACAGCGCGCCGTCACGACCGTGTCGGAGGCGATCGGCACCGCCCGCACCGAGGCCGAGATCTCGCGCCAGAAATCGGAGGCGCTCCAGGGACTCATCGCCGGCGTGAGCCAGCAGATCCGGCTCAGCGTCGGCTCGATCGCCACGGCGGCCGAGCGTCAGGCGGCCTCGGTCACGCTGATCGTCGAGCTGGAGCGGCAGGCGGCCAATATCGGCGACATCGTCCGCGCCGTCGCTCGCATCGCCGACCAGACCAATCTCCTGGCCCTGAACGCCGCCATCGAGGCGGCCCGGGCCGGCCAGCACGGCAAGGGCTTCGCGGTGGTCGCCGACGAGGTCCGCACCTTGGCGGAGACCTCCGAGCGCAGCGCCCAGGAGATCCAGGCGCTGATCGGCCGGATCCAGGAAGACGTGAAGGTCATCGCCGAGGGCATCAACCGCGCGGCCGAGGGCGCGCGCCAAGAGGTCGCGCGGGGCGAGACGATCACCGCCCAGCTCGAGGCGGTGCGGCAGGCCATGGTCGAGATCATGCGCGGCGCCGAGACCATCGCCCGGGTGGCCGTCGAGTCTGAGAAGGCCGCGGTCGAGGCGCAGAAGGGGTCCGAGCTGATCGCGGCGGCGGCCGAGGAGCAATCCTCCGCCTGCCAGCAATCGCTCAAGACCATCGAGCAGCAGACCACCGCCCTCGGGGAGAGCGAGCAGGCTGCCACCGAGCTCGCGACCCTGGCGGACGAGCTGAAGAACGCCACCGACGTCGGCAAGAGCGCCGAGGAGGTCGCCTCGGCGGCCGAGGAGCTGTCCTCGGCGGTGGAGGAGATCAACCGGGCCGCCGCGCAGATCACCACGGCGCTCGACCAGATCGACCGGGGCGCCCAGCAGCAGACGGCAGCCGCGCAGCAATCGGCGGCCGCGATCGCGCAGATCGAGAAGGGAGCGATCCTCGCCCAGGACAGCGCACGCGACGCCCTGGAGAAGGGCGGCCTGATCACGAGCCAGCTTCAGGAGAACCGGGCCGCGGTGGACGGACTGGTCGCGGGCGTCGGCAACGCCCTCGCGGAGACCGACCGGAGCCGAGAGCAGATCAACGCCCTGGAGCAGGTGAGCCGGAAGATCGACAAGATCGTCGACGCGATCACCACGGTGGCGATCCAGACCAACATGCTGGCGGTGAACGGCTCGATCGAGGCGGCCCGGGCCGGCGAGTTCGGCAAGGGCTTCATGGTGGTGTCCACCGACATCCGCAACCTCGCCCGGGATTCCTCGGAGAACGCGGAGCGGATCAAGGACCTCGTGAAGGCGATCCAGGACCAGATCGTGGTGGTGCGCCGGGACCTGGAGGCGATCTCCGCGGCGGCCGCCGCCGAGGTCGAGAAGAACCGGGCGATCACCCGCGACCTCGAGACCACCGCCGACGACATGGGCGTGGTGCTCGACGGCAACCGGCAGATCCTCCAGGGCGCCGACCTGATCATCCGCAACGTCGAGGAGGCGAAGCGCGGCGTCGACCAGATCGCCACGGCGGCCCGCCAGGGCGGCCAGGCGGTGAACGAGGCGCAGCAGGCCGCCCGCGAGCAGGCGAACGGCGCGGAGGAACTCGCCGCCGCCATCGAGGAGGTCGCGTCGCTGGCCGACGAACTCCAGAACCAGGACTGAGACGCGCCCGGCCGGGACGGCCCCACCCGAATCCTGCTCAGCCCAGAGCCCGCCATGCCCAACGACGCCTCAGCCTCGGCCGCGACCGACCGGTCGGAGACCGCCTCCGCGCTCCAGTTCGTGACCTTCCACGTCGCCCGCGAGACCTACGCGGTGCCCCTCGCGGAGGTGCAGGAGATCATCCGCCTGCCCGACATGGTCGACGTTCCCCTGGCACCCCCCGCCCTGGTGGGACTGGCCAACCTGCGCGGCTCGGTCCTGCCGGTGGCGAGCCTGCGGCGGCTGTTCGAGCTGCCCGACCGGGTCCACGACGACGCCGCCCGGGTGGTCGTGGTCGGCCAGGGGTCCGGCGACGGCGGCGGCGCCGGCGGGACCTCCGGCTTCGTGGTCGACCGGATGGCGAGCGTGATCACCGCCGAGCCCGGGGAGATCGAGGGGACCGACGGCCTCACCGCCACCGCGGCGACCGAGCTGCTCGCGGGCGTGATCAAGCGGCCGGCCGGCATCGTGCTGATCATCGATCTCGGGCGCCTGCTGCAGCGCAGCGGGTCCGGGCGCGCCGGCGCAGAGGGCGGGTCGGGCGGACGGAACGCGGTCGGGCCGATCGAGGCCGGCGGCGCGGCCTCGGCGCGGCCGGAGGGCGAGGTCGGGCTCTCCGACGAGATCCAGCTCGTGTCCTTCGAGCTCGCGGGCCAGGAATACGCCCTGCCGATCGAGCAGGTGCAGGAGATCGTCCAGGTCCCCGACCGCGTCAGCGAGCTGCCGAAGGCCGAGCGCCACGTCATCGGTGTGATCAACCTGCGCGACCGGCTGCTGCCCCTGGTTAGCCTGCGGGCGCTGTTCGGGCTGCCGGGCGTGCCCCTGGGAGAGCAGAACCGGATCGTGGTGGTCGCCTCCCGGGAATCCGCCGGCTCCGTCGGCATCGTCACCGACACGGTGAAGGAGGTGCTGCGGGTGCCCCGCGCGGTGGTCGACCCGCTGCCCGACCTGCTCGCGCAGGGCGACGCGCTGCGCGAGGTCGAGGCGATCTGCCGGCTCGGCGGCGGCAAGCGGCTGGTCTCGATCCTGTCGGCCGCCCGCCTGTTCGCCACCACCGGGATCGCCGCCGGCCTCGCCGGCCTCGGAGCCGCAGAGGAGGGACCCGTGCAGGAACGTCAGACCGCGACCGCGCCGACGCGCGCCGACGAGGAGGAGCAGTTCGTCGTCTTCCGCCTGGCGGACGAGGAGTACGGCGTGCCGATCGACGCCGTGCACGAGATCGTCCGCGTCCCCGAGCAGCTCACCCACGTGCCGCGGACGCCCGGCTTCATCGAGGGCATCGTCAATCTGCGGGGGGCGGTGCTGCCGGTGGTCGACCAGCGCCGCCGCTTCCGGCTCCCGGAGGCCGCGCGCAACGACCGCCAGCGCATCATGGTCTTCGCGATCGCGGGGGTGCGGACCGGCTTCATCGTCGACTCGGTCTCGGAGGTCCTGAAGATCCCCCGCTCGGCCATCGTGCCGGCGCCGGACCTCGCGCAGGACGAAGACAGCGCCGTGGAGCGGGTCGCCAACCTCGCCGCCGCCAAGCGGATCATCCTGATGGTGAACGTCGACCGGCTCCTCAGCCGGCACGAGGTCGCGGATCTGCAGGCGGCCTGAGCCGCCGTCTCCGGGCCCGGTCCGAGGCCGCTCCTGCCACGCAACCCGCCATGCCCAAGCTCCTGATCGTCGACGACTCCGCCCTGATGCGCAAACACCTTCGCCTGATCTTCGAGGAGACGGGCCAGTTCGAGGTGCGCACGGCGCGCAACGGCCGCGACGCCCTGGACCAGATCGACAGCTTCGAGCCCGACGTGGTCACCCTCGACATCAACATGCCCGAGATGGACGGGCTCACCTGCCTCGGCGAGATCATGGCGGCGCGCCCGCGCCCGGTGGTCATGGTCTCGTCGCTGACCCGCGAGAGCGCCGCCGTGACCCTGGAGGCGATGCAGCTCGGCGCCGTCGATTACGTGGAGAAGCCCGGCGGCACCGTCTCCCTCAACATCGGCGAGGTCCGGGACGAGATGGTCGCCAAGGTCCGCGTCGCGGCCCGGGCCAAGCCCCGCCGCGCCCGCGGCCTCCTCGACCGGGTCCGGCGCGGGCGCGGCGAGATCGCGAAGCGCCGCCCGGCGCCCCGGACCGCGGCCCGCGTGGAGGGCTGCGTCCTGATCGGCGTGTCGACCGGGGGACCGCGGACGCTGGAGGAGATCCTGCCGGAGCTTCCGGCCGACCTGCCCTGGCCGGTCGTGATCGCCCAGCACATGCCGGGCTCCTTCACGGGGGCCTTCGCCCAGCGCCTGGACCGCCTCTGCGCCCTGGGGGTGGTGGAGGTGACCGCCCCGGTCCCCCTCGCGGCGGGCCGCGTCTACATCGGCCGGGGCGACGCCGACGTGGTGATCGAGCGCCGGCTCGGCCGGCTCGCGGTCGCCACCGTCCCGAGCGACCCGGCCCTGCGCTGGCACCCCAGCGTCGACCGCCTCGTCCGCAGCGCCCGGGATCACCTGCTGCCCGAGGCCCTGATCGGCGTCGAACTCACCGGCATGGGCGACGACGGCGCCGCCGCCCTGGCGGCCCTGCGGGCTGCCGGCGGCCGCACCATCGCGGAGGCCGAGTCGAGCGCCGTCGTGTTCGGCATGCCGGCCGAGCTGATCCGCCTCGGCGGCGCGACCCTGACGCTGCCCGCCCGCTCCATCCCGGCGCAGCTCGTCGGCTGGCTCTCCTGAGATCGACACCGAGACTGCCATGGCCCTGGTCCGCAAGCACCCCGCCCTCCCCGCGCCGGCGGAAGCCCCGGAGGATCCCCGGATCGCCCTGGAGGGCCCGACGGCCGCCGGGCGCCGCGACGCGGCCCATCGCCTGGCCGCCGATCCCGACGCCGCCGGCCTGCTGGCCGACCGCCTCGCCCGCGAGGCGGACCGGAGCGTCGGCGAGGCGATCCTCGGCGCCCTCGGTCGCATCGGCACCCCGGCGGCGGCCGAGCGCCTGTTCGGCCTGCTGGGCTCGGAGGACGTCTGGCTGCGCAACGCCGCGATCGAGACGCTGCAGGAGATGGACGCGGCGGTGCTCGGCGCCCTTGAGCGGGCCCTCACCGATCCCGACAGCGACCGCCGGATCTTCGCGGTGAACGTGCTGGTCTCCCTGCGCCACCCGGCGGCCGCGACCTACGCCCGCCGGGTCCTGGCCGAGGACGGGCACGTCAACGTCTGCGCCGCCGCCCTCGACGTGCTCGCCGAGATCGGCACGCCCGAGATGGTGCCGGAGATCGAGGCCGCCGCCGCCCGCTTCCCCGACGCGCCGTTCCTGCGCTTCGCGGCCAGGGCCGCCTGCCGCCGCATCACCTGACCGGCGGCCGGCATGACCGCACCGTTCCCGCCGCCGACGCCCGTCGTCACCGATGCCGACTTCGTCCGCTTCCGCGACTTCTTCTACCGCAAGACCGGCATCATGTTCGCCGACAACAAGCGCTACTTCGTCGACAAGCGCCTGCAGGAGCGGATGCTCGCGAGCGCGCTGCCGGTCTTCCGCGACTACTTCAACACCCTGCGATTCCAGGCCAGCGGCCAGGAGTTCCAGACGCTCGTCAACCTGATGACCGTCAACGAGACCTACTTCTACCGCGAGGAGTACCAGTTCCGCTGCCTCGTCCGGTCGATCCTCCCGGAGGTCACCCGGCGCAAGCGGCCGGGCGAGCCGGTGCGGATCTGGTCGGTGCCCTGCTCGACCGGCGAGGAGCCCTACTCGATCGCCTTCCAGCTCCTCGACACGTGGCCGGAGGTCGACCGGTACGACATCGAGATCGTCGCCTCGGACATCGACACCGCCGTGCTCGACCAAGCCAAGCGCGGCCTCTACGGCGACCGCGCGGTCCAGCACGTCCCCCGGGCGACCCTGGAGCGCTACACCCGGCGGGTGCAGGGCGCCCACGAGGTGATCCCGGACATCCGCGACTCGATCGCCTTCGCACAGGTCAACCTCTCGGACCCGCTCTCGACCCGGCAGTTCCGCGGCTTCGACGTCGTGTTCTGCCGCAACCTGCTGATCTACTTCGACGACGCGTCCCGCCGCGGCGCCGCCCAGACGCTCTACGAGGCGCTCGATCCCGGCGGCTTCGTCTGCCTCGGCCATTCCGAGTCGATGAGCCGGATCTCCGCGCTGTTCGACCTCCGGAAGTTCGCGGAGGCGATCGTCTACCAGAAGCCCCTGAGCGCGGAGGCCTGACATGGCCAGGATCCTCGTCGTCGACGACGCCACCACGGTGCGCCTGTACTACCGCGACGTGCTGGAAGAGGCCGGCTTCGCGGTCGAGGAGGCCGTGAACGGCTACGAGGGCCTGGAGAAGGCCGTCGCCGAGGGCTTCGACCTCGTCCTCGTCGACGTGAACATGCCCAAGATGGACGGCTACGCCTTCCTGCGGCAGGGCCGGACCATGCCGGAGCTCCAGGCGGTGCCGGCCGTGATGATCTCCACGGAGAGCGCCGGCGCCGACCGCGCGCGGGCCTTCGCGGCGGGCGCCAACCTCTACCTCGTCAAGCCGGTGCGCCCGGACGCCCTCGTCGCGGTCGCCACCGTGATGGCCGGAGCCGCACCGTGACCAACGCCCTGCTCGCCCAGTTCATCCCCGAGGCCCGCGAGCTCCTGGAGCGCGCGGGGAGCGGCATGCTGGCCCTGGAGAAGTCGCCGGGCGCCGAATCCCTCGACGACGTCTTCCGGGCGGTGCACACCCTCAAGGGCACGTCCGGCCTGTTCGAGATCGCGCCGCTGACCCATCTGGTCCACGCGGCCGAGGACCTTCTGGTCGAGGTCCGGGCCGGCACGCTCGTCCTGGAACCCGCCATCGTGGACGGGCTCCTCGACAGCCTCGATCTGGTCGGCCACTGGATCGACGTCTTGGAGAGCCGCGCGGTCCTGCCGGACGACGCCGACGCCGTGATGGCGGGCCGGGTGACGGCCCTGCGGGCGTGGCTCCCCGCGGCGATCGAAGCCACCGTCGCGCGGGCCGATTACGGGCCGCCGGACTGGCTCGCCGACCTCCCCGAGGCGGACCGGCAGGCCGCCTGGAGGCGCGCCGCGGCAGCGGGCGCCCCCCTGACCGCGTGGCACTACGAGCCCGACGAGACCTGCTTCTTCCGCGGCGACGACCCGGCCCATCTTGTGGCGCAGGCCCCGGGCCTCGTCGCGCTGCGGGTACGGCCGCGCGCCGCAACCCCGTCGCCGGAGACCTGCGACCCGGTGCTGAGCTGGCTCCGCTTCGAGGTTCTGTGCGTCGCCGACGCCGAGGCGGTCGCCGACCATCTGCGCTACGTCGCCGATCAGGTCCGGGTCGGCGCGATCCGGCCGGACGACCTGATCGTCCTGACCGGGACGGAGGATGAGGCCGAGGTGTTCGGCGACTTCGCCGCGCGGGCCGGGACGCTCCTCGCCGAGGACGCCCGGGCGGACCTCGCCGCCGCCGCCGACGCCCTGCTGGGGATCGTCGGTGCCGGGACCCGGCAGGCCTGCGCCCTGCGCTGGATCGCGGCGCTGGCCGCCACGGCGGAGACCGAGACGCTCCGCCGCCTCGCCGCCGACCTCGGCGGCCCGCGGCCGGCCTCGGGTTCGCCGCCGACCGATCGGCCGCCCGCAGAGGTGGCCGCCCCGGACCTCGCCCTGCGCCAGCAGGCAGAGGCGATCCTCGCCGCGCAGGCCGAGATGCTGGCCGTGCCGACGGACCCGGCCGTCGCGGAGGGCCGGTTCGAGTCCGTGCGCACGGTGGTGCGGCGCTGCCTGCCGCATCTGGTGCCCGGCCGGGCCGCCGCCCTGGAAGCAGCCCTGGGCCGAGCGCGCGCGGGCGCCACCGAGACCCTCGGCGCCGTCCTCCGCGGCGTGGCGAGCGGCGCGGCCGCCGCACCGCCGATGCCGACACCCTCCGGAGAGCCCGCGCCGCGGCCCACCGCGGCCCCGCCGCCGGCGACCGAGCCGCGCGATGCCCCGGAGGGATCCGGCCCTGACGCCAAGGGTCCGGCGCGCATGCTGCGGGTCGAGCAGGGCAAGGTCGACGCCCTGATGAACTTCGCGGCCGAGCTGACGGTCGCCAAGAACGGGCTCGCCTATCTCGCCGGACGCGTCGAGCAGGTCAGCGGCTCGCGCCAGCTCGGTCGGGAGATCAAGGAGCAGTACGCGGTCATCGACCGGATCGCCCAGAGCTTGCAGGTCGGCGTCATGGCGATCCGCATGATGCCGGTGAGCCAGGTTTTCCAGCGCTTCCCCCGGCTCGTCCGCGACATCACGCGCAAGCTCGGCAAGGAGGTCGAGCTGGTGATCCTGGGCGAGGAGACCGAGGCCGACAAGAACGTGCTGGAGAGCCTCGCCGACCCGCTGATCCACATGGTCCGCAACGCCCTCGATCACGGGATCGAGACCCCCGCGATCCGGATCGCCGCCGGGAAGCCGGCGCGCGGCACCCTGCGGCTCGCGGCGCGGCAGGAGAACGACAACGTCATCATCGAGGTGGCCGATGACGGCCGCGGCATCGACCCGGAGGCGGTCCGCGAGAAGGCGCTGCGCAGCGGCCTGATCGGCCCGGATCAGGCCGCCCAGATGACCGCGGAGGATCTCGTCAACCTCGTCTTCGCGCCCGGCTTCTCGACGCGGGATCAGGTCTCGGACCTCTCGGGGCGGGGCGTCGGGATGGACGTCGTGCGCAGCGCGGTGCGCAGGGCGGGCGGCGACGTCTGGCTCGCGAGCAAGCCGGGCGCGGGCACCTGCGTGACCGTGCAGCTGCCCCTGACCATGGCGGTGACCCGCATCGTCACCGTGGTGGCGCGGGGCCAGCAATACGGGGTCGCCATGGACGCGGTGGCCGAGACCGTGAAGGTTCCGCGGGACCAGATCCACCGGATCAAGCAGCGCGAGACCTTCGTCCTGCGGGACGCGATGATCCCCCTGATCCGGCTCGCCGACAGCCTGGGCCTCCCGGCGGCCTCGGACGCGCCGCCGGAGGAGGAGGCCGTCATGGTCGCCCGTGTCGGACGCGAGCGGGTCGGCATCGTGGTCGACGGCTTCCGCGAGCGCATGGAGGTCATCGTGCGGCCCCTCGACGGTCTCCTCGCCGGCCTCGCGGGCTTCTCCGGGACGGCGCTCCTCGGCGACGGAAGGGTTCTCCTCGTCCTCAACCTGTCGGATCTGCTCTGATGGCCCTCGAACACAGGGGCGCCCGCATCCGGCTCTCGGGCCACTGCCCGGTCGAGGATGCCGAGCCGCTGCTCGATATCCTGCGCGCCACCCCGGAGGCCGTCGTCGACCTCACCGGCGCGGCGTGGCTCCACACGGCGGTGCTCCAGGTGCTGATGGTCGCGGCACCCGCCCTCCGCGGCCGGCCGGCCGGAGCCGTGCCGGCGGCCTGCCTGGCCGCGCTGCCCGAGGCCGCCGCGGAAGGCGCCGCGGAGGCCGAGCGCGGATGACCGAGCCGGGGACCGGGCGCATCCTCGCCGTGGCGAACCGCAAGGGCGGCACCGCCAAGACCACGACGGCCGTGAATCTGGCCGCGGCGCTCGCGGAGCGCGGCCGGCGGGTGCTGCTCGTCGACCTCGACAGCCAGGGCCATGCCGGCCTCGGCTTCGGCGTGCGGGCGAGGCCCGGCGAGCCGACGGTGCACGACCTGTTCCGCGGCACCGGGGTGACGGATCTCGGGCGCGCCGTGCGGCGCACCGCCGTGCCGAACGTGGACGTGCTGCCGGCCGATCGCGGCTTCTCGGGCCCCGACGGCGCCGTCGCGCCCCTCGGTCTCGCGGCGGCGCTGAAGCCCCTGGCGACGGATTACGCGGTGATCCTGATCGACACCGCACCGACGGCCGACGCCCTGCTGATCAGCGCCCTGGCGAGCGCGCACCACGTCCTGGTTCCGACGCAGCTCAGCCACCTCGCGGTGGACGGCGTCGGGCAGTTCGCGCGCGCGTTCTTCCGGGTGGCGACGAGCCTCAATCCCGGTCTGCGCGGCCTCTCGATCGTGCCGGTGCAGGTGGATCTCCGGATCACGATGCAGCGGGAGGCCCTCGAGCAGCTCGCGAGCCGGTTCGGCCGGGAGCGCCTCCTGGCTGGGATCCGCACGGACATCGCTCTGGCGGAGGCCTTCGGATGCGGACGGCCGGTTCGGTACGTGAATCCCCGTGCGCGGGCGGTGCAGGACTTCGAGCTGTTATGCGACCACGTCATGGAAAAATGCATTGCCGGGCAGATTGGAACGATTAAAACTTAGCCGTTCGCACAGACATGGAGTTCAGAGCGAGAAATGAATACGATATTACTGGTGGACGACTCACCGACCATTCTTTCGAGCATGTCAGGAATACTTCGCAGTTCGGGATATGAAACCGAACAGGCCGCCGATGCCGAGACGGCACTCGCGAAGGTCAAGGCAGGCCTGAGGCCGGCCCTCGTAATCACGGACTTCCACATGCCCGGCATGGACGGCGTCCAGTTGATCCAGGAGTTGCGGAAGCTCGCGCCGACCCGCTTCACGCCGATGCTCGTTCTCACGACGGAATCGCAGCAGGAGAAGCGCGACGGCGCGCGCCAGGCGGGGGCGACCGGCTGGCTGGTGAAGCCGGTCCAGGCCGACAAGCTGCTGCAGGTCCTGACACAGGTCGCCCCCGCGATTCAGCGCCGCGCCGCCTGATCCGGGCGACCCCTCTCCGCTGAAGCCCGCTCCGCGGGCCTCGGCCTCGCCCGGCCCCGCGCCACCGCTTCCGACCGAATGACCGTTCCCGCGATGCAGATTGCTGCCCGTCCCTCCGCGAAGACCGAGCTGCGGACGCTCCTGCTCAGTGCCGCGGCCGGCGGCGCGGTCGGGGCCGTGCCGCTGATCCTGGGGATCGCGCAGCCGGCGCAGCTCCTCTTCGCGGCCGCCGCCGCGCTCTGCGGGGGCCTCGTGACCCGCGGGCTGCAACCGTCCTGCCGCGCGGTCGAGCCGGATGCCCCGCCGATGGCGGTCACGCTTCGGGCCGAACCGGCGGCCGCCCCGGCGCACGGAGCGGCCTGCGCCGAGGCCGTGGCCCGGGATCTCGGCGACCTCGACCCCTATTTCGCCGTGACGGGCGAGCAGCTGCGCAGCATCGTCGCGCAGACCGAGGCGGCCGCCGCCGCGATCCTCGCCTCGCTGCAGAGGCTCGACGCCGCCCAGGCGCGCAGCGCCGCCTGCATCGGCGGCGCGCACGACCGCATCGTCGGCTTCGCCGAGCAGAGCGACGCCGCGCTGCAATCCCTGGCGGCGGCCCTCGGCGCCTATCTCGACCGGCGCCTGAACGAGACCCGCGAGGAACGCGGCACCGTCGAAGTGGCCGTCGGGCAGATGCGCGGGCTCGATGCCCTGATCCTCAGCCTCGAGAAGGTCGGGGCGGCGACCCGGATGCTGGCGCTCAACGCCAACATCGAGGCGGCCCGCGCCGGGGCCCACGGAGCCGGCTTCCGGGTCATCGCCCGGGAGCTCCAGGATCTCGCGCAGACCTCCCAGACCGCGATGGCCGAGGCGCGCGTGCAGGTGGCGGACGCGCAGCAGACGATCAGCCGGGTGCTGATCGCCGATCGCGGGGACGACGCGACCCGCACCGAGCAGGAGCGCCTCCGCGCGCTGATGGCCGAACTCGGCGGGATCGCCGAGACGACCACCCGGGTCCTCCTCGGGATGGCGCGGACGGACCTCGCCGAGGTCAAGGCGCAGAATGCGGCGGTGGGCGACGAGGTGCTGTCGGTCTTCGGCCAAGTTCAGTTCCAGGACGTCGTCCGCCAGCAGATCGAGGCGGTCGACGCCGCCAACGCGGCGCTGCAGCTCTGCCTCGACGGCCTGCGCCGGCGGCTGATCGGCACCGGGCCGGGGCGGGCGATCGCGCCGGCGGCGATCCTCGAGACCGCGCGGGCGCGCTACGTCACCCAGATCCAGCGCCGCGTCGACGCCCAGGCCCTCGACCACGTCGTCGACCAAGCCCTCGACCCGGTAGCGCCCGACATCGAGCTGTTCTGACGGGGCGGGCCGCGATGTCACGGAAGCGTCAGAAAACAGCGCCACATCCGCGGCACAGCTTGCATCGACCGTCGCGGTGCCGGATGCGGGCTGCGGCCCCGCGCTGTCCCGTGACCGATCCGCATCCGAGACCCGTACGTGATCTTCATCCACCAGCCCGCCGTCGGCGCCGGAGCCACGCTGCTTGAGCGCCGCGTCATCGATCTCCAGGACACGATCCCCGAGGACACGGTCTGGCTCGATCTGATCCGCCCGAGCCGCGAGGAGGAACTGAAGGTCGAGTCGTTCGCGGGCATCGAGGTGCCGACCCGCGAAGAGATGAAGGACATCGAGCCCTCGGAGCTGCTCTACGTCGAGGACGGCGCCCGCTACATGACCGGCCGGGTGCTCTCGAAGGTCAGCGACGCCGAGGAGCCGGGGCTGGCCGGCATCACTTTCATCCTGCGCGGCAACCGTCTGGTGACGGTGCGCCACGAGGAGCCGCAGGCCTTCCGCATGTACACGCAGCGCGCCGGGCGCTCGATGGGCAACGGCGGCGCCTCGACCCCCTCGGGCGAATCGATCCTGGCCGGGCTGATCGAGGCGGTGATCGACCGCGCCGCCGACGTGCTGCAGCTCCAGGGCGAGCGCATCGACCGCCTGTCGGGCAAGATCTTCGAAGTGCAGGAGGACCCCTCCGCCCGCAACACCGCGCTGCAGGACACGCTGCGGGCGCTGGGCCGGCACGGCGATCTCATCTCCAAGCAGCGGGAGAGCCTCGTCTCCATGGAGCGGATCCTGCTCTCGCTGTCGGCGACCTACCGGACCAACAAGGCCCCGCGCGACCTGCGCGAGGACGTGCGCTCGACCCTACGGGATCTTCAATCCCTCGAGGAGCACGCCACCTTCCTGTCGACGAAGATCCAGTTCCTGCTCGACGCGACCTTGGGGCTCGTCAACCTGGAGCAGAACAACATCATCAAGCTGTTCTCGGTCATGGCGGTCGTCTTCATGCCGCCGACCCTGATCGCGTCGATCTACGGCATGAATTTTAAGTCCATACCGGAACTAGATTTCGCCTTCGGATACCCGATGGCGCTGATCATGATGGTCGTGGCGGCGGTATTTCCCTACTTCTTCTTCCGGTGGAAGAAGTGGCTCTGACAACAAACGCCGGTATAGAGCCGACAGAATCTTAAGACCTCTACGGGAGCATGGCGGGGCCTGAAGGCGCGGCGCGGCCGCGTAGACGGAACCTCCCATGCGCTTCTCCCTCAAGACGATCCTCGCCGGTGCCATCGGCCTGCTCGCCCTCGCCGCCGTGGGCCAGGGGATCGCCAGCGTCGTGAGCCTGTCGGAGATCGAGCGGAACGCCGCGGCGATCTCGCAGCAGGCCCTGCCCGCGCAGAACCAGGCCGAGGCCATCGGGACGGCCGTGCGGGACGCGCGCCTGCGGCTCTACCGGCTCGCGGTGGCCTCGCCCGACGCGGCGGCCCTGGACAGGAACCAGACAGCGCTGACCGACGCCCTCGGCGAGTTGTCCGGCCTCCGGCAAGCCTATCAGGACCGCCTGACGAGCCCGCAGGCCCGGGCGATCTACGAGCGCTTCACCAACGCGTGGAACGCCTACCAGAACATCCAGCTGCAGGTGGTCGAGCTGATGATCGCGGGCGACCAGCCGGGCGCCCTCGCACTCGTGCTGGATCCCGCGACGGGGGCGCAGAACGACGCCGCGGTGGCCAGCCTGACCGAGTCGATCGCGGCGGCGCGGGGCCAGACCGAGGCCAACGTCACCCAGACCGTGCAGGCGGCGACGCGGGCCAAGCTGATCGCGCTGATCGCCACCGTGGTCGGCCTCGCGGTCGCGGCGGCCGCGATGCTGTTCGCCCTGTTCGGGATCGCGCGCCCCATCGAGCGCATGACCGGCGCGATGGGCCGCCTCGCCGAGGGCGACGAGACCGTGCCGGTCCCGCATACGGGGCGCCGCGACGAGATCGGCGCGATGGCGGCGGCCGTGCAGGTCTTCAAGGACAACCTGATCCACACCCGTGCCCTGGAGCAGGAGACCGCCCTGGCGCGGGACGGCGCCGAGGCGCAGCGCCGGCGCGCGGTCCACGCCATGGCCGAGTCCTTCGAGGCCGCGGTCGGCGGCGTGCTGGCCCGAGTGGCGGACGCCGCCCTCGGCATGCGGGCCGACGCCGAGGCGATGAGCGGCACGGCCACGCACACCGCGGAGCGCTCGGCCACGGTGGCGGGCGCCGCCCAGGAGGCCGCCCAGCATGTCGGCACGGTCGCGGCGGCCGCGGAGGAACTCGGCGCCTCGGTGCAGGAGATCGGCCGCCAGGTCGACGGGTCCGCCGAACTCGCCCGGAGCGCGGTGGTCCAGGCCGGCGACACGGCCGGCCTCGTGCAGGAACTGAGCACCGCCGCGGGCCGGATCGGCGACGTCGTGCGCCTCATCACCGACATCGCCGGCCAGACGAACCTGCTGGCGCTGAACGCCACGATCGAGGCGGCCCGCGCCGGCGATGCGGGGCGCGGCTTCGCGGTGGTCGCCAGCGAGGTGAAGCAGCTCGCCGCCCAGACCGCCCGGGCCACCGAAGAGATCGCCGGTCAGGTCGGCCGTATCCAGGGCGCGACCGGGCAGACCGTGGACGCGATCGACGGGATCACGGCGCGCATCCGCGAGATCGACGGGGTGGCGACCTCGATCGCAGCCGCCGTCGAGCAGCAGGGCGCGGCGACCCGGGAGATCGCCCGGAACGTGGCCGAGGCGGCGTCCGGGACCGGCGCGGTCACCGGGACGATCGACGCGGTGGCGCGGGCGGCCGACGACACGGGTACGGCCGCCACGCGGATGCTGGCCTCCGCGTCGAGCCTCTCGGAGGAGGCCGCCGAGCTGCGCCGGGAGATCGACGCCTTCCTGCACACCGTGCGCGCGGCCTGAGGCTCGGCCTCAGGCTCAGCCGGGGCTCGACAGCTTCATCAGGACGAGCCCGGAGCCGATCAGGCCGGCCGCGAGGATCCGGCTGGCACTCGCCTGCTCCCCGAGCACGGCGATGCCGACCAGGAAGGCGCCGACCGCGCCGATTCCGGTCCAGATCGTGTAGGCGGTGCCCAGGGGCAGCGTGCGCATGGCCAGCGCCAGGAAGCCGACGCTGCCGGCCATCGCCAACGCCATGATGGCGGTCGGCCAGAGGCGCGTGAAGCCCTCCGACTGCTTCATCGCGAAGGCCCAGACGACCTCCAGCACGCCCGCGGTGACGAGATAGATCCAGGACACGGCGGCCCTCCCGAAAGGGCCGGGCCGTCCCGGACTTGTGCCCCGCGCGGCGGGGGGAGGACGTGGCCTCGCGGCGGGTCAGCTAGCGATGATCGGCCGAGCCCGCAAGCGCGGCGGCCGCGGATCCCTCAGGCCACCGCGGCGAGGTGCTTGACCTCGGCCTTGGCTACCACCTTGCCGACCGGCGGCGCCTTGCAGGTCTCCGCCTCGGGCGCCAGGACCGGCGGCTGCACCCAGCGGCCGGCATCGAGGTCGGCGATCCGGCCGTTGATCTCGCGGATGACGTAGCGCGAGAACGGGTAGACGTGGAGGTAGATCACCATGTTGGTGACCACGGCCTCCAGGGCGGCCGGGTTGCGGCGGGCGGTCTCCAGGAACACGCTCCAGAAGTGCTTGGCGAGCTCCGGACGCCGCACGGTCATCCGCCAGCACACCCGCAGCAGCGAGTAGAGATCGTGGGCGATGTGGCCCCAGTTGAGCTTCTGGGCGGCGAATTTCGGCCGCTTCACCCGCCGGGCGACCACCCGGACCCGGTCGAAGAAGTTCGGCGGGTCGTAGATCTCCTGGAGGACGTCGCGGTAGTCGGCCAGCACGTCGCGCTGCGGCCGCAGGGTCACGAAGTTGATGCCCTGCGTGCACTGGTCGCCCTGGTCGGCGGTGGTCGCCGCGTAGTTCTCGTAGAGGCGGCCCTCCTTGCGCAGGCGGCGCGAGAGCTGCGTGTTCGGCAGCGCGAAGAGCAGGCCGACCATGGCGATCGGGATGCCGGTCTGGCTGATGCACAGCGACATCGCCTTGCTGATGCTGTCCTTCTCGGTGTCGAAGCCGACGATGAAGCCGGCCGTGACGAACATGCCGTGCTCGTAGAGCTTGTGCACGCTGTCGGCGATGGACCGCTTGGTGTTCTGCTTCTTCTGCGTCTGGATCAGCGTCGCCTCGTCGGGCGTCTCGATCCCGGTGAACAGGGCGAAGAAGTTCGCGTCCCGCATCATCCCGAGCAGCTCGTCGTCGTCCGCGAGGTTGAGCGAGGCCTCGGTGGAGAACTTGAACGGGTAGCCGTGCGCCTCCTGCCACTGGATCAGGTGCGGCAGGAACAGCTTGATCGCCTTCTTGTTGCCGATCAGGTTGTCGTCGACGAAGTCGACATGGCCGCGGTAGCCGAGGCCGTAGAGCCGGTCGAGCTCGGCCAGCATCTGCGGAGTGGTCTTGGTCCGCGGGGCGCGGCCGTAGAGCTCGATGATGTCGCAGAACTCGCAGGTGAACGGGCAGCCGCGCGAGAACTGGACGCCGATGTAGAGGTAGTGGCTGAAGGTCAGCAGGTCGAAGCGCGGGATCGGGCTCTTGGTGACGTCGGCCTTGAACTTCTCGGCCGTGAGCCGGCCGCGGCGCTCGCCGGCCTCCCAGGCGGCCACGAACGTGTCGAGGATGCCCTCGGCCTCGCCCAGCACCAGGAAGTCGGCCTTGTCGTAGACCTCCGGCGTCGAGGTCGGGGCCGGGCCGCCGACGCAGACCGGGGTTCCGAGCGCCACGCAGCGGTCGATGACCACGAGGCAGTCCGGCTCCTGGGGCAGCATGCCGCCGGTCATCACGAGGTCGGCCGCCTGGATCTGCGCGTCCGTCAGCTCCTCGCAGTTGCGGTTGATGAGCGTCACCTGCCAGGCCGGCGGCAGCATCGCGGCCAGCGTGATGAGGCCCAGCGGCGGCGCGGGCGCGCGGGCGCCCTGCAGCTCCATGGCCTCTTTGAAGTTCCACATCGAGTTTTCGTAGAACTTCGGGAACACCATCAGCACGCGCGGGGCCGTGTTCGCTTCCGACATGCCAGTTTCCCTCGTTCACACGCACGGTCCCGGCCCGACCGGAGATCGGGGCGGGCACAGGATCGCTCTGCTGACCTGCGGGCGAATTAAGGCCGTTTTTCGCTCCCGCAGCAATCGGAGCCGCCGATCCCGACAGGACGCGCGTCCGGGCCGCGCGAATCAACCCCGCCGACGGGTCCCGGGGCGGATCCGGCCCGTTTGCCGCGGGGCTGCGCCATTCGGGCGACAGGTCCCGCCAAAACTGTCACGGCCCGACGCGGAACCGCTCCGGCCGCGTCCCGTCGGCGTCGGTGAAGCCGTACACGCGCGCGAGGTCGCCGGCATGCAGCACGGCGCCCGCCCGGGCGGCGATGCCGGGGTCGGCGGCGAGCGCCGCGAGCGCCCGGCCGGCGTAGAGCGGGCTCTCGGTGGCGTGCTGCTCCTGGCCGAGGTCGCGCGCCCGCTCGGTGGCGACGGAGCCCGGCGAGAGCCCGAGGGCGGTGACGCCGTGGGGCGCGAGTTCCCGGGCGAAGGCCAGGGTCAGCCGGTTGGTCGCGGCCTTGGCGGAATCGTAGAACACGTCGCCGAGGTAATCCTCGGTCCCGAAGGAGACGAGCGCCAGCAGCCCGGCGCGCGCCGCCACCATGGCGGGGGCGACCGCCCGGGCGAGCAGCAGGGCCGGCAGCGGCCCGGCTTCGAGGAGGCCGATGTACGGCTCCGCCGAGCGGCGCCAGAACGGCGTGCCCCAGCCGGCACCGTCCGGGTAACGCTCGCCGTCGTAGCCCTCGTTGCCGCTCCACACGCTGCAGGCCGCGACGTCGATCCGCCCGAACCGGCGCAGAGCCCAGTGGACCAGCGCGTCGGTGGCGCGCTCGGAGTGGTGATCGCAGAGGTAGTGGTGACCGCGGCCGCCGGCGGCGTCGACCGCGCGGGCCGTGTCCTCGATCGCCTCGGCGCGCATCTCGGTGCGCGGGCCGGTCTCGCTGGAGCGAGCCGTGACGATCACCGTGGCCCCCGCCTCGCCCAGCGCCCGGGCGAGACCCCGGCCGACGCCCCGCGACGCGCCCGCGACGAGGCAGATCTTCTGGGAGAGGTCGGGCGGGCTCACGCCGAGGCGGCGGGCTTCGACCGCGACAGGAAGGCGGCGAGCCGCTCCTGGGATTCGGGCGAGCGCAGCTGCGCGTCGAAGGCTTTCGCCTCAGCCTCCAGGGCCGCCTCGACCTGCGCCTGGTCGCCCCGGATCAGCGCCCGGGACGCCGTCAGCGCCCCGCGCGGCAGGGCGGCGAGGCGCGCGGCCTGCGCGATGGCCTGCTCGACCAGCATGTCGGCGGGCAGCACCGCGTTGACGAGGCCCAGGGCCTGCGCCTCGTCGGCCTCCAGCGGCCGGGACAGGAGCAGCAGCTCGGTCGCCCGGAGCCGACCGACCCGCAGGGGCAGCAGGTAGCTCGACGCCGCCTCCGGCACGAGGCCGAGCTCGACGAAGGGCATGCGCAGGCGCGCCGCCGGGCTCGCGTAGACGAGGTCGCAGTGCAGGCAGAGCGTCGCGCCGATGCCGACCGCGATCCCGTCGACCGCCGCCACCATCGGGGTGCGGGTCCGGGCGAGTTGGCGGATGAAGGCCAGCGCCGGCGAGGAACTGAATCCATCACCGGCATGTCCCATGAAGTCGGCGAGATCGTTGCCGGCGCTGAACATGCCGGGCTGCCCGGCGAAGACCACGGCGCCGACCGCGTCCGACGCGTCGGCCTCCACCAGGCCCGCGCGCATCGCGTCGTACATGGCGCCCGTGAGGGCGTTCTTCTTCTCCGGACGGTTCAGGGTGATCAGGCGGACGCCGCCCGCGAGGTCGGCGATCGTGACGGGTTCGGCCATGATCCGCTCCTCAAACCGCCAGCGCCAGGGCGGCGTCGTCCGTGAAGGCGCCGCCCTCGACCACCGCCTGCTCCAGGCCGGAGGCGGCTACCAGGAGGTTCTCGGCGTAGAACCGGGCGAGCGCGATGCGGGCCGCGTGCGCCGGGTCCGTCTCGCCGGCCTTCCGGGCGGCGCTCGCGGCGAGCGCGCCCCGGGCGAGGCAGGCGGCGCCCAGCGTCAGGCCGAACAGGCGCAGGTACGGCGTCGCGCCGGCGAGCGCCGCCTCGGGGCGGTTCGAGCTCAGCGCGGCGAGCTGGTGGCTCGTCGCCCGGTCGAGGCTGACGATCCCGTCGCGCAGCCGCGCCGCCATGTGGCCGAAGGCGGTGTCGCCGGCCTTGAGCAGCCCCTCCGCGGCCCGGCGCATCCAGGCGATCTGCGACCGCGCGGTGCCCCCGCCGTTCAGCGGCAGCTTGCGGGCGGTGAGGTCGATGGCCTGGATGCCGTTGGTCCCCTCGTAGATGCCGAGGATGCGGGCGTCGCGCATGAGCTGCGCCGCCCCGGTCTCCTCCACGAAGCCCATGCCGCCGTGGACCTGCACGCCGAGCGAGGTCACCTCGTTGGCGAGGTCCGTCGCGAACGCCTTCGCGACCGGGGTCAGCAGCGAGGCGCGGTCCAGGGCCGCCTGCCCCTCCGGCCCCTTCGACGCGTCGAGGGCCGCGGCGGTGAGGTAGCAGATGGCGCGGGCGGCAGCCGTCGAGGCCTTCATGGTGAGCAGCATGCGCTGCACGTCCGGATGGGCAGCGATCGGGCTGGTCGCCTCGGCGGCGCCCACCGCCTTGCCCTGGCGGCGCTCCTGCGCGTAGGCGAGCGCCCGCTGGGTCGCGGCCTCGGCGATTCCGACGCCCTGCAGGCCGACATTGAGCCGTGCCGCGTTCATCATCGTGAACATGCAGGCCAGACCCTTGTTCTCCTGGCCGATCAGCCAACCGGTAGCGCCGCCGCCGTCGCCGAACGCCATCGAACAGGTCGGCGAGGCGTGGATGCCGAGCTTGTGCTCGATGCCGGAGCAGCGCAGGTCGTTGCGGGTGCCGTCCGGCAGCACCTTCGGCACCAGGAACAGGGAGATGCCGCGCGTGCCGGCGGGCGCGTCGGGCAGCCGGGCCAGGACGAGGTGGACGATGTTGTCGGCGAGGTCGTGCTCGCCGTAGGTGATGTAGATCTTGTTGCCGGTGATCCGGTAGGTGCCGTCGCCCGCCGGCACGGCCCGGGTGCGCAGCAGGGCGAGGTCGGAGCCCGCCTGCGGCTCGGTCAGGTTCATGGTGGCGGGCCACGCGCCCGAGACCAGCTTCTCGAGGTAGCGCGCCTTCAAGTCGTCCGAGCCGTGGGCCGCGAGCGCCTCGATGCCGCCCTGGGTCAGGAGCGGGCAGAGGCCGAAGGCGAGGTTGGCGCCGTTCCACATCTCGGTGCAGGCGGCCTCGATCAGCTTCGGCAGGCCCTGGCCGCCGTGGTCGGCCTCGGCCGAGAGTCCGTTCCAGCCGCCCTCCGTGAAGGTGCGGTAGGCCTCGCGCCAGCCCGGCGGCGTGGTGACCCGCCCGTCCGCGAACGGGGTGCCGTGCCGGTCGCCGACCCGGTTGAGCGGCGCGATCACGCCGGCGGCGATCCGCCCGGCCTCGGTCAGGATCGCCTCGGCGTCGTCGGGATCGACCGCGTCGAGCCCGGCCACGTGCCGCAGCGTGAAGAGCATCTCGGGGACCGGGGCGCGGTAACTCATACGATCCTCCCGTGTGGCGGCCCGCCCGCGCGTTCGATCCGGGGCGGGTTTGACCGCGCCCGCGCACCGGCGCTAGGGCGGGGCGAGGATAGGCGCGCGGGGCTCGCGTCGCCATGACCTCGGAGACGGCTTCCCGCATGAATGATCCCGGGTCAACGGTCCCGGCCGCGACCCGGCGGCTCACCGCCGACGCGGCCGGCCTCGCGGAGGCCGCCGCGCTCCTTCGGGCCGGCCGCCTCGTCGCCTTCCCGACCGAGACCGTCTACGGGCTCGGGGCGGACGCAACCGATCCCGCGGCGGTGACGGGCATCTTCGCCGCCAAGGCGCGGCCGCGCTTCAACCCGCTGATCTCGCACCTGCCCGACGCGGCGGCGGCCCTGGCGGAGGGCGTCTTCGACGCGCCGGCGCGCCGCCTCGCGGAGGCCTTCTGGCCCGGCCCCCTCACCCTGGTCGTCCCGGCGCACGCGGGCACGCGGGTCTGCGACCTCGCCCGCGCCGGCCTGCCGAGCCTCGCCCTGCGGGTTCCGGCGCACCCGCTCGCGCGGGATCTCCTGGCGGAGGTCGGGCGGCCGGTCGCGGCGCCCTCGGCCAACCGGTCCGGGCGGGTGAGCCCGACCCGGGCCGCCCACGTCCTCGACGATCTCGCCGGCCGGATCGCCGCGGTGCTCGACGGCGGCGACACGCCGGTCGGCGTCGAGTCGACGGTGGTGGCCTGCCTGGGCGGCACGCCGCGGCTGCTGCGGCCCGGCGGCGTCGCCCGGGCGGCGCTCCGGGCAGTGCTCGGCCTCGACCCGGCGGCGCCCGAGGCGGCGGATGCCGACCGGCCGGCGGGCCCGGGCATGCTCGCCTCGCACTACGCACCGCGGGCGCGGGTCCGGCTCGACGCGGTGCGGATCGCACCCGGCGAGGCGGTCCTGCTGTTCGGCTCGCATCTCCCGGCGGATCACGAACTCGCGCGGGCCAGCGTCAACCTGAGCCCGGCGGGCGATCCCGCCGAGGCCGCTTCCCGGCTGTTCGGCGCCCTGCGCGACCTCGACGCCTCGGGGGCGGAGACCATCGCGGTCGCGCCGATCCCCGAGGACGGGCTCGGCGAGGCGATCCGAGATCGCCTCGCCCGGGCGGCCGCGCCCCGCTGACGGCGGAGAATTTTTCGCCGGCCGCGGAACAGAGTTCGGCCTGATCCGTTTACTGATCACGAAGGCCTTCTCAGCCCCCAATGGCCTTTTTCCTTTAAGGCTCGGAGCAATCCGAGCCTTTTTTCTTGGCTTCTCAGTCTCGGGCCAGCTTGGCGGCAATGCCCGCCACGTGGCGGCCCTGGAACCGCGCGCCCTCCAGCTCGACGGCGCTCGGCTGGCGGGAGCCGTCGCCGTCCGCGATCGTGCTGGCGCCGTAGGGCGTGTTGCCCTTCACCGCCTCGACGCCCGCCTGCCCCTGGAAGCTGTAGGGGAGGCCGACCACCACCATGCCGTGGTGGAACAGCACCGTGTGGAAGCTCGTCAGCGTCGTCTCCTGGCCGCCGTGCTGGGAGGCCGTGGAGGTGAAGACCGAGCCGACCTTGCCGACCAGGGCGCCCTTCATCCAGAGCCCTCCGGTCTGATCGATGAACTGCTTCATCTGCGAGGCCATGTTGCCGTAGCGGGTCGGCGTGCCGAAGATGATCGCGTCGTAGTCGGCGAGCTCAGCGACGGTCGCGACCGGCGCAGCCTGATCGAGCTTGAAGTGGCTCTGCCGGGCGACCTCCTCCGGGACCAGCTCGGGCACGCGCTTCACGACGACCTCGGACCCCGTCTCGCGGGCGCCCTCGGCGACGGCGTAGGCCATCTGCTCCACGTGACCGTAGGTCGAGTAGTACAGCACCAGAACCTTCGCCATGGGATGGTCTCTCCTGCGTGTCGGACGGCCGACCGAATCGTCGGCCGGCGGATGGCCCCTGCATCGCGCATTTGCCGCCTTGCAAGAATGCGCCGACATGCAAGATTGATCTTGCACAGATGCAAGGTTCGGGGCGTGGCGCTCGATTGGGACGAATTCCGGTTCGTGAAGGCGGTGGCCGATCGGGGCGGCCTGACCGCGGCGGCGGCCGAACTGGGCATCAATCACTCTACGGCGTTCCGGCGCCTCGCCGCCCTGGAGGCGCGGCTCGGCGCGCGCCTGTTCGAGCGGCTGCGCACGGGCTACGTGCCGACCGCCGCCGGGCAGGCGATGATCGAGGCGGCCGGACGCATCGAGCTGGACGTGGCACGGTTCTCCCGCGCGGTGGCGGGACAGGGCGAGACACCCTCCGGCGAGTTGCGGGTGACCGCGCCGGCCGGCTTCGCCGCCGAGCTGCTGATGCCGATGCTGGCGAGCTTCGCGGAGCGTTATCCTGAGATCCGGATCGAACTCATCCTCGCCGAGGCGACCCTCAACCTGTCGCGCCGGGACGCCGACGTGGCGATCCGGATCAGCCGGGAGCCGAGCGAGACCCTGGTCGGGCGCCGCCTCGCCCTCACCGCCTGGGCGGTCTACGGCCGCGCCGACCGCGCTTACGGCGACCTGGCCCGCGAGACGTGGATCAGTCCGAGCCCGCTGGTGGCGGGGGGCTCGCTCACGCGGTTCGTGGAGGCGCGGGTGCCGTCCGACCGCGTCCGCCTGCGGATCAACGCGGTGCTGGGCCTGGAGGCGGCGGTCGAGGCCGGTCTCGGCATCGGCCCGCTCCCCTGCTTCACGGCCGACGTCAACCCGGCGCTGCGCCGCCTGTCCGGACCGCACCCGGAACTCGGGGCAGACCTGTGGATCCTGACGCATCCGGACCTGCGCCACGCGGCGCGGGTCCGGGCCTTCATGGAGCACGTCGCCGAGGCGCTGCTGCCCCTGCGGGCGCGCTTCGAGGGCCGATGACCCGCCTCAGCGGATCTCGACGACCTCGACCTCGTGGCCGTTCACCTCGACCACGTCGCCGATCGTCTTGCCCGTGATGGCGCGGGCGAGCGGTGCCACGTACGAGATCGAGCCCTTGTGCGGGTCGGCCTCGTCCTCGCCGACGATCCGGAAGGTCTGCCGGGTCTCCTTGCCGGACTCGTCCTCGCGGACCACCGTGACGGTGGAGCCGAACTGCACGGTGTCGCCGCCCCTGGGCTCCACGAGCTGCGCGGTGTTCTTCCGGGCCGCCCAGTAGCGCAGGTCGCGCCCGATGCGGGAATCCTCCGCCTTGTCGGCGGGGTCCAGCGAGGCGACCTCCTTCTCGAGACGCGCGACTTCGGCCTCGATCTGCGCGAGCCCCTCCGGCGTGACGAAGTTCGTGTGCGGCGAGATCGGCCGATCCGGCAGATTCTCGAACGCTTCCCCACCCTCGGGCTCTTTGACGAATGCGACGCTCATGAAGACGCCAACACGCGAGGTACGGCAAAGGTTCCCGCGCGGCGATGGCTCGGCGGTCTCGCCGTGGCGCCGCGCCTGCCACGGCCGGGCGGCCCGATCCTCATCCACGAGGAGCACCCCGTCGCGAACATGCTCGCGCCGCGGAAGGAGAGGCCGCGGCCTGGCCCGGCACTCCCATGTCCGTATCGCCCCCCGTTCCTCCAGGGCGAGGAGGCGGAACGCCGCCTGACGGGCGCCGGAGCTATCCGACCTCCACCACGGTCCGGCCCCGAACCTTGCCGGCCAGGATCTCGTCGCCGAGCCGGCCGACCTCTTCCAGGCGGACCTTGCTGGTCATGGCGGCGAGCTTGGCCAGATCGAGCTCGCGGGCGAGGCGGGCCCAGGCCTCGCGCCGCTTCTTCTGCGGGGTGGTGACGCTGTTGATGCCGAGCAGCGAGACGCCGCGGAGGATGAACGGCGCCACCGAGGTCGGCAGGTCCATGCCCTGCGCCAGCCCGCAGGCCGCGACGGCGCCGTCGGCCCGGGTCATGGCGAGGACGTTGGCGAGGGTCGTGGAGCCCACGGCGTCGACGCCGGCGGCCCAGCGCTCCTTGCCCAGCGGCTTGCCGGGCTTCGACAGTTCGGCCCGGTCGAGGATCTCGGCGGCGCCGAGCCCCTTCAGGTAATCGGCCTCGCCGTCCCGGCCCGTGGAGGCGATCACGTGCCAGCCCGCCCGGGCGAGGAGCGCCACCGCGACGGAGCCGACGCCGCCCGAGGCGCCGGTGACGATGACCGGGCCGTGCTCGGGCTTCACGCCGTGGGCGTCCAGCGCCATGCAGCACAGCATCGCCGTGTAGCCGGCGGTGCCCACCGCCATGGCCTGCTCGGCCGTGAGGCCCTGGGGCAGCGGAACCAGCCAGTCGCCCCGGACCCGGGCGCGCTGCGCGTAGGCGCCGAGATGCGTCTCGCCGACGCCCCAGCCGGTCAGCACGACCGCGTCGCCCGGCCTGTACTCCGGATGGTCCGAGGTCTCGACGATCCCCGAGAAGTCGATGCCGGGGATCATCGGGAAGCGGCGCACCACCGGCGACTTGCCGGTGAGCGCGAGGCCGTCCTTGTAGTTCAGGGTCGAGTGCGTCACCCGCACGGTGACGTCGCCGTCCATCAGGTCGGCGTCGTCGAAATCCCGGAAGGCGAGGCTCTGGCCGGCCTCGTTCTTCTCGACCACCCAGGCCTTGAACGTCCCCATCGTCACCTCCCGTGCTGCGCGGTGAGGTGTGGCCGGGACGCCCGGAATCAAGGCGACGGCGGTCGTGACCGGCTCAGTATCCGTCGTACCGGCTGCCCGTGTAGAAGCCGAGACCGACGCCGATATCCGAGGAACTCGCCCCGGTGATACCGAGGGCGTCCGGGATCGAGCCGACGAGCGGGCCGCCGTAGGCCGCGGGCCGGTAGCCGTAACCGCCGCCGATCGGCGCCCAGCCGGCCCGGGCGGGCGCGACGAGGACGCGGCGGCTGACGCTGGCATATTCCGGCGGGATCGTCTCGGGGATCGTCTGCGCCGGGCGGATCAGCACGGTCCGGGTGCGGACGGCGAAGCGCGGCGGCGTGGTCACCCAGCAGCCGATCAGCTCGCCGCCGGAGCCGCGGCTGGTCTGCCAGTAGCGGCCGCCGGGCGAGACCATCACGCGCTCCGACACCGTGTCGTAGACCGGTGGCGTGGTCCGGTAGACCGTGCGGGGCGGGCGCACCAGCACGTTCTCCTGCACGGTGTCGTAGACCGGCGGCGTGACGACGCGGCGATAGCATTCGGAGCCGTAGCAGCCGCCGGCCTGGGCGGGTGCGGCGAGGAGCGCGCCACCGAGGGCGGCGGCGAGGAAAGCGGTGCGAGCGACCGGCGCGGTCATGGAAGTCCTCTGATACGCATTACTACGAAACGCGGCGCGGACGCGGCGCTCGTCTCGACGTACCAGAGGCCAGACTCGTTGCCCGGCGCGCAAGCATTATCGGGAACGAAGGTAAAATTAACCCTTGGTTTCGACTGCTTAGGCGTCGCCTATCTAGGTAGGATTGTTCGGATCTTCGACAGTCTCTCTTATGAGACCGGATCCGGCCCGGGTCAGGTCTGGCCGGCCCGGAGCTGGTAGAAGATGTGCCGGCCGATCACGTCCATCTTGCGCAGGCGGCGGGCCCAGCCCGGACGCACGTAGTCGGCGTGGTAGTGGGTCGCGGCCCCGACCTCCGCGAGGTAGGTCCGGCCCTCGATCACCGAGCGGGCGATGCGGGTGGCGCTCTCCCAGGCGCCGGCATCGGTGATGCGCAGCGACTTGCCCTCGCAGGCGAAGGAGAACTGGCAGCCCATGTAGTGGTGCCGGTTCTGGTAGACGACGCCGCAGACGCTCGCCGGGTAGAGGCCGCTCTTCACCCGGTTGAGCACCACCTGGGCGACAGCGGCCTGGCCGGCCTCGGGCTCGCTCCGAGCCTCGAAATAGACCGCCTCGGAGAGGCAGCGCTGCTCCTTGTCGAGGGCGTTCGGATCGATCAGGTCGGCGTAGCGCCGGCGCGCGTCCTCGGGCACCGGCTGGGCGCTGTCGGGCCGCTCGGTGCGGATCGCGAAATCGGGGAGCGCGAGGCTCGCCGCGGCGATCTCGACGGGGATGGCGTCGGCGGGCGCCGGCGTCGTGGAGGACAGCGCGATGGCCCGCGGCACCGGCGGGGTCGAACCGTCGAAGCGCTCGGGGCCGCCATCCTCGGTGAGGTCGGCCGTCCCCGCGCCCGTGGAGGCGGCGGTGCCGCTGCCGGTGGTGAGGCCGAGATCCGGCACGGGGACGAAGGCGGCCTCCGGCTCGGATTCCGGGTCCCAGATCGCGGAGCCCTGCGTCAGCACGCCGGTGACGCTGCCGGTGACGTCGCCGAACACCAGGGCGCCGCCCGCCTCGCGCAGGTTCGCGGCCCGGCGCGCGAAGCTCTCGGCCGGCGGCCGGGCAGGGTCGCCCTTGCCGGCCCGCTGCACGACCGGGAAGACGTGCGCGCCGGTCTTGAAGGTCGCCTGGGGCGGCTCGTCGCCGAGGCGGCGGAGGGCCGATCCGATCAGCAAGGTGCCGGGCGGCAGCGGTGGGACCGTGTCGGCGTCGATCACCCCGAGCCGGCTCGCGCCGATGGCGTTCTCCGTGCCGGCATCGGCGGTGAACGACACCAGCAGGCCCAGACCGACCATCCAGGGCGTCAGGGCCGCCGAGAGCCAGCGCAGGCTCGATTCCCGTCCTCGTCTCGTGCCCACGACGCCAGACCCGCACTCACGCACCCGAACCGGCCCGATCCTCCCCGTTTCCAGGGTGTTTCTGCGGCCGCGCCGAATTTATCGCGCGGTATGGTTGAGCTGCCGTTAAGGCCGGACGGTCGCGCGCGTCTCGATACGGTTTCGGGGTTGCAGTCGACACTGCCCGGCCCGTCATCACGAGCGCAGCGAAGTGACCCAGGGCAGCGGGACGTCTTCCAGCGTGGCGCGACACTGGGTTGCTTCGCTGCGCTTGCAAAGACGGCGTTCGAGTTGGTGAGGGGACACGGCCGGACAAAGGCAGGCCGGAACGAGAAAGGGCGGCCCGAAGGCCGCCCTCTCCCAACTCAGTCCTGCCGACGGCCTCACTCGGCGGCGGCGGGCGGAAGCTCCTCGACCGGCATCGCGCCGCTCTCGGCCTGCTTCTGCTGCAGGATCATCGCGTCGCGGCGGCGGGCGATGGAGCGGATGTCCGCCACCATCGAGCCCGTGCCCGCCGGGATCAGCGACCCGACGATGACGTTCTCCTTCAGGCCCTCCAGGGTGTCGACCTTGCCGTTGACCGCCGCCTCGGTGAGGACGCGGGTGGTCTCCTGGAACGAGGCCGCCGAGATGAACGACTTGGTCTGCAGCGACGCCTTGGTGATGCCGAGCAGGACCGGAACGCCCTGGATCGGCTTCTTGCCCTCGGCGAGCAGCTTCTCGTTGAAGTCGGTCAGCTCCGTGCGATCGATCTGGTCACCCGAGAGGATGTCCGAGTCGCCGCCGTCGGTCACTTCGACCTTCTGCAGCATCTGACGGACGATCACCTCGATGTGCTTGTCGTTGATCGACACGCCCTGCAGCCGGTAGACCTCCTGGATCTCGTTGACGAGGTAGGCCGCGAGTTCCTCCACGCCCTTGATCGCCAGGATGTCGTGCGGGGCCGGGTTTCCGTCGACGATGTAATCGCCGAGCTCGACCACGTCCCCGTCCTGCAGGTGGATGTGCTTGCCCTTCGGGATCAGGTACTCGACCGCCTCCGAGCCGTCGTGCGGCGTCAGCGTGAGCCGACGCTTGTTCTTGTAGTCGCGGCCGAACGCGATGGTGCCCGACTTCTCGGCGATGATCGCCGCGTCCTTCGGGCGCCTCGCCTCGAACAGCTCCGCCACCCGCGGCAGACCGCCGGTGATGTCGCGGGTCTTGGCCGAGTCGGTCGAGACACGGGCGAGGATGTCGCCAGCCTTGACCGTGGCGCCCGGGTCGAAGCCGATGATGGCGTCGACCGGCAGGAAGTAGCGGGCGTCCGAGCCGCGCGGCAGCTTGAGCGCCTTGCCGTCCCGGTCGACCACGACCATCGCGGGCTTCAGGTCCGAGGTCCGGGCCGAACCGCGCCAGTCGACGACGACGCGCTTGGCGATGCCGGTCGACTCGTCGGTGGTCTCGGTCATGGACTGGCCGTCGACCAGATCCTCGTAGGCCACGATGCCGTCCACCTCGGTGAGGATCGGACGGGTGTAGGGATCCCACTCGGCGATCCGCTGCCCGCGCTTGATCTTGTCACCCTCGTCGACCCGGAGCTTGGCGCCGTACTGCAGGCGGTGGACCGCCCGCTCGACCCCGTCCGACCCGACGATGACGACCGCCACGTTGCGGCCGGTGGCGATCAGATCACCGTCCGTGTTCTTGGCCACGGCGCGGTTGCGGATCTTGATCGTGCCCTCGAAGCTCGACTCGATGAAGGACGAGTCTGCGATCTGGGCCGCACCGCCGATGTGGAAGGTGCGCATCGTGAGCTGCGTGCCCGGCTCGCCGATCGACTGCGCCGCGATGACGCCGACGGCCTCGCCCATGTTGACGGGCGTGCCGCGGGCGAGGTCGCGCCCGTAGCAGGTGGCGCAGACGCCGCTCTTGGTGGCGCAGACCAGCACCGAGCGGATCTTCACCTCCTGGATTCCGGCGGCGTTGATCGCCGGCAGGTGCCGCTCCTCGATGGTCTCGCCGGTCTTGACGATCACCGTGCCGTCCGCGGCCACCAGATCCTCGGCCGTGGCGCGGCCCAGGATGCGGGTGGCGAGCGTCGCCACGACCTGACCGGCATCCACGATGGCGCGCATCTTGATGCCGCTCGTCGTGCCGCAATCCACCTCGCGGATGACCGCGTCCTGCGCCACGTCGACGAGGCGGCGGGTCAGGTAGCCGGAATTGGCGGTCTTCAGGGCGGTGTCGGCCAGGCCCTTACGGGCACCGTGCGTGGAGTTGAAGTACTCCAGAACGTCCAGGCCTTCCTTGAAGTTCGAGATGATCGGGGTCTCGATGATCTCGCCCGACGGCTTGGCCATGAGGCCGCGCATCGCCGCCAGCTGCTTCATCTGAGCAGGCGAGCCGCGGGCGCCGGAGTGGCTCATCATGTAGATCGAGTTGACCTGCTTGTCGGCCCCGTGCTCGTCCTTCTGGACGGCCGAGATCCGGCCCATCATCTCGGCGGCCAGCTTGTCCGAGCACTTGGCCCAGGCATCGACAACCTTGTTGTACTTCTCACCCTGGGTGATCAGGCCGTCGTTGTACTGCTGCTCGTAATCCTTCACGAGCGCGCGGGTCGTGTCGACGATCGACCACTTGTTCTCCGGCACGACCATGTCGTCCTTGCCGAACGAGATGCCGGCCTTGAACGCGTGGTTGAAGCCGAGCGCCATGATCCGGTCGCAGAAGATCACCGACTCCTTCTGACCGCAGTGGCGGTAGACGGTGTCGATCATCGCCGAGATCTCCTTCTTGGTCATCAGCTTGTTGACGACGTCGAAGGGCACCTTGGCGTGCTTCGGCAGGGCGCCGGAGAGGATCACGCGGCCGGGGGTGGTCTCGTAGGTCTTGGTCAGGGGCTCGCCGTCCGGGCCGATGCCGGTCCAGCGCCACTTGATCTTCGAGTGCAGCGACACCGCCTTGGCGGCGAGAGCGTGCTCCAGCTCGCCCATGTCGCCGTAGACGCCCTGCATCGGGTTCTTGGTGTTGCCCGGCTTGAACTCGCCCGGCGCGCCCTCGGCCACGATCGACAGGTAGTAGAGGCCGAGAACGATGTCCTGCGACGGCACGATGATCGGCTGACCGTTGGCCGGGTGCAGGATGTTGTTCGTCGACATCATGAGGACGCGCGCTTCCAGCTGCGCCTCGAGCGACAGCGGGACGTGCACGGCCATCTGGTCGCCGTCGAAGTCGGCGTTGAACGCGGCGCAGACCAGCGGGTGCAGCTGGATCGCCTTGCCCTCGATCAGCTTCGGCTCGAAGGCCTGGATGCCGAGGCGGTGCAGCGTCGGCGCGCGGTTCAGCATCACCGGGTGCTCGCGGATCACCTCATCGAGGATGTCCCAGACCTCCGGCTTCTCCTTCTCCACGAGCTTCTTGGCCTGCTTGACGGTGGCCGAGAAGCCCTTGGCGTCGAGGCGCGCGTAGATGAACGGCTTGAACAGCTCCAGCGCCATCTTCTTGGGCAGGCCGCACTGGTGCAGCTTCAGCTCCGGACCGACCACGATGACCGAGCGGCCCGAGTAGTCGACGCGCTTGCCGAGCAGGTTCTGGCGGAACCGGCCCTGCTTGCCTTTCAGCATGTCGGCGAGCGACTTCAGCGGGCGCTTGTTGGCACCCGTGATGACGCGGCCGCGGCGGCCGTTGTCGAACAGGGCGTCGACGGCCTCCTGCAGCATCCGCTTCTCGTTGCGGATGATGATGTCGGGCGCGCGCAGCTCGATCAGCCGCTTCAAGCGGTTGTTGCGGTTGATGACGCGGCGGTACAGGTCGTTCAGGTCGGAGGTCGCGAAGCGGCCGCCGTCCAGCGGGACCAGCGGGCGCAGGTCCGGCGGGATCACCGGCACGACCGTGAGGATCATCCATTCCGGCTTGTTGCCGGACATCTGGAAGGCCTCGATGATCTTGAGCCGCTTCAGGAGCTTCTTGGGCTTCAGCTCCGAGGTGGTGACGGCGATCTCCTCGCGCAGATCGTTGGCGATCTTGTCGAGGTCCAGCTCCTGCAGGATGCGCCGGATGGCCTCGGCGCCGATCATGGCGGTGAACGAGTCCTCGCCGTACTCCTCCTGCGCGCGCAGGTACTCCTCCTCCGACAGGAGCTGACGCTCCTTCAGGGGGGTGAGGCCCGGCTCGATGACGCAGTACGACTCGAAGTACAGGATCCGCTCGAGGTCCTTGAGCGCCATGTCGAGCAGCAGGCCGATGCGCGACGGCAGCGACTTCAGGAACCAGATATGCGCGACGGGGGCGGCCAGCTCGATGTGGCCCATGCGGTCGCGCCGGACACGCGCGAGGGTGACCTCGACGCCGCACTTCTCGCAGATGACGCCCTTGTACTTCATGCGCTTGTACTTGCCGCACAAGCACTCGTAGTCCTTGATCGGCCCGAAGATGCGCGCACAGAACAGGCCGTCGCGCTCGGGCTTGAAGGTCCGGTAGTTGATGGTCTCGGGCTTCTTGATCTCACCGTACGACCAGGAGAGGATCTTCTCCGGGGACGAGATCGAGATCTTGATCTGATCGAAGCTGACCGGCTGGGCCTGCTGGTTGAAAAGGTTCATGACCTCTTGGTTCATGATCCGCTCCTTGTTGACGCCGGCAGCCCCGCGCCGGGCCACCGCGTCCTGAAAAAGATCCGGCGCCGCGCCCCGCGCGGGCGCTGCTCACCGTCGTCGAACCCCGGAAGGCCCCTCCCCTTCCCGCTCGACCGTGGCGGCGGGCAACCGCCGCCACGGGAGGTGTGGTCTCTCTTACTCGGCCGCGTCCGCCGGCGGCTCCAGCTGGTCGTTGGCCGCCTTCTTGGAGGAGGTGAGCTCGACGTTGAGGCCGAGCGAGCGCATCTCCTTGACGAGCACGTTGAACGACTCGGGGATGCCGGCCTCGAAGGTGTCGTCGCCGCGGACGATCGCCTCGTAGACCTTGGTGCGGCCGGCCACGTCGTCCGACTTCACCGTCAGCATCTCCTGCAGCGTGTAGGCCGCGCCGTAGGCCTCCAGCGCCCAGACCTCCATCTCGCCGAAGCGCTGGCCGCCGAACTGCGCCTTGCCGCCCAGCGGCTGCTGGGTGACGAGCGAGTAGGGGCCGATCGAGCGCGCGTGGATCTTGTCGTCCACGAGGTGGTGCAGCTTCAGCATGTAGATGTAGCCCATCGTCACCTTGCGGTCGAAGGGCTCGCCGGTCCGCCCGTCGTAGAGCGTCGACTGCGCCGAGCGGTCGAGACCGGCCATCTCCAGCATCTGCTCGATGTCGGCCTCCTTGGCGCCGTTGAAGACCGGCGTGGCCATCGGCACGCCGCGGCGGACGTTGTTGCCGGCCTCGGCCAGCTCCTCGTCCGTCAGGCCGTCGAGCTCGCCGGGGGAGTAGATCGCCTTCATCTCCTCCCGCAGCGGCGCGATGTCCTGCGACTTCAGATAGGCATCCACCGCCTTCGACACCTTGCGACCCAGGCCCGCAGCCGCCCAGCCGAGGTGCGTCTCCAGGATCTGGCCGACGTTCATGCGCGAGGGCACGCCCAGCGGGTTGAGCACGATGTCGGCATGCGTCCCGTCCTCCAGGAACGGCATGTCCTCGATCGGCACGATCCGCGACACGACACCCTTGTTGCCGTGACGGCCGGCCATCTTGTCGCCCGGCTGGATCTTGCGCTTCACCGCCACGAAGACCTTGACCATCTTCATGACGCCGGGGGGCAGCTCGTCACCGCGCTGCAGCTTCTCGACCTTGTCGAGGAAGCGCTGCTCGAGGCGCTTCTTCGACTCGTCGTACTGCTTCTGCATCGCCTCCATCTCGGTCATGAGACGGTCGTCGATGACGGCGAACTGCCACCACTGCGAGCGCGGGTAGTCGTTGATCAGCTCGCGGGTGAGCGTGGTGTCCTTGCGGAAGCCCTTCGGACCGGCCACCGGCGCCTGGCCGATCAGCACGTCCGCGAGGCGGGCGTAGGTGTTGCGGTCGAGGATCGCCTGCTCGTCGTCGCGGTCCTTGGCGAGCCGCTCGATCTCCTCGCGCTCGATCGCCTGGGCGCGCTCGTCCTTGTCGACGCCGTGGCGGTTGAACACGCGGACTTCCACGATGGTCCCGGTGACGCCCGGCGGCACCCGCAGCGAGGTGTCGCGCACGTCCGAGGCCTTCTCGCCGAAGATGGCGCGGAGCAGCTTCTCCTCCGGCGTCATCGGGCTCTCGCCCTTCGGGGTGATCTTGCCGACGAGGATGTCGCCGGCGTTCACCTCGGCACCGATGTAGACGATGCCGGCCTCGTCGAGGTTCTTGAGCGCTTCCTCGGAGACGTTCGGGATGTCGCGGGTGATCTCCTCCGGCCCGAGCTTGGTGTCGCGGGCCATCACCTCGAACTCCTCGATGTGGATCGAGGTGAACACGTCATCCTTCACGATCCGCTCGGAGAGCAGGATCGAGTCCTCGAAGTTGTAGCCGTTCCACGGCATGAACGCGACGAGCACGTTCCGGCCGAGCGCCAGCTCGCCGAACTCGGTCGAGGGACCGTCGGCGATGATCTCGCCCTTCTTGACGAACTCGCCGACGCGGACCAGCGGCTTCTGCGTGATGCAGGTCGACTGGTTGGAGCGCTGGAACTTCTGCAGCCGGTAGATGTCGACGCCCGGCTTGTTGGCGTCGGCCTCCTCGGTGGCGCGGATGACGATGCGGGTGGCGTCCACCTGGTCCACGATGCCGGCCCGGCGGGCCGCGATGGCGGCGCCGGAATCCCGGGCGACCACCGCCTCCATGCCGGTGCCCACGAACGGGGCGTCGGCGCGGACGAGCGGCACCGCCTGGCGCTGCATGTTCGAGCCCATCAGCGCGCGGTTGGCGTCGTCGTTCTCGAGGAACGGGATCAGCGCCGCGGCCACCGAGACGAGCTGCTTCGGCGACACGTCCATGAGGTCGACGCGCTCAGGACCGACGACGATCACCTCGCCGGCCCGGCGGCAGACCACGAGGTCCTCCGTGAGCTTGCGGGCCTCGTCCATCTGGGCGTTCGCCTGGGCGACGTAGTACTTCGCCTCCTCCATGGCCGAGAGGTAGGCGACCTCGTCGGTGACCACGCCGTCGCGCACGCGGCGGAACGGGGTCTCGATGAAGCCGTACTTGTTCACCCGCGCGAAGGTGGCGAGCGAGTTGATCAGGCCGATGTTCGGGCCTTCCGGCGTCTCGATCGGGCAGATGCGGCCGTAATGGGTCGGGTGCACGTCGCGCACCTCGAAGCCGGCGCGCTCGCGGGTCAGACCGCCCGGGCCCAGCGCCGAGAGGCGGCGCTTGTGCGTCACCTCGGAGAGCGGGTTGGTCTGGTCCATGAACTGCGACAGCTGCGACGAGCCGAAGAACTCGCGCACGGCCGCGGCCGCGGGCTTCGCGTTGATCAGGTCCTGCGGCATGACCGTGTCGATGTCGACCTGGCTCATGCGCTCGCGGATGGCGCGCTCCATGCGCAGGAGGCCCAGGCGGTACTGGTTCTCCATGAGCTCGCCCACCGAGCGGACGCGGCGGTTGCCGAGGTGGTCGATGTCGTCGACCTCGCCCTTGCCGTCGCGCAGCTCCACGAGCGCCTTGACCACCGCCAGCATGTCCTCCTTGCGGAGGGTGCGCACGGTGTCGGCGGCGTCGAGGTCGAGGCGCATGTTCATCTTCACGCGGCCGACCGCCGAGAGGTCGTAGCGCTCGGAATCGAAGAACAGCGAGTGGAACATCGCCTCGGCGGTCTCGAGGGTCGGCGGCTCGCCCGGGCGCATGACCCGGTAGATGTCGAACAGCGCGCCCTCGCGGTTGGAGTTCTTGTCCACCGCCAGCGTGTTGCGGATGTAGGGGCCGATGTTGACGTGGTCGATGTCGAGCACCGGCAGCTCGGTGATCCCGACCTCCTCCAGGCTCTTCAGGAGCTTGTCGGTGACCTCCTCGCCGGCCTCGGCCCAGATCTCGCCGGTCTGCACGTTGACGAGGTCCTCGGCGACGTACTGGCCGACGAGATCCTCGTCGGTCGCCTTGAGGAACTTGGTGCCCTTCTCGGTGATCTGGCGGGCGTTGCGGGCGTTCAGCTTCTTGCCGGCCTCGAGCACGACCTCGCCGGAATCGGCGTCGATCAGGTCGACGGTCGCCTTCATGCCCTTCATGCGCTCGGCGTCGAACGGCACGCGCCAGTCGGCGCCGTCCCGGTCGTAGACGACCTTGTTGTAGAAGGTCGACAGGATCTCCTCGCCGTCGAGACCCAGGGCGTAGAGCAGCGACGTCGCCGGCAGCTTGCGCTTCCGGTCGATGCGGACATGCACGATGTCCTTGGCGTCGAACTCGACGTCGAGCCAGGAGCCCCGGTACGGGATGATGCGGGCGGCGAACAGGAGCTTGCCCGAGGAGTGGGTCTTGCCCTTGTCGTGGTCGAAGAACACGCCCGGCGAGCGGTGCATCTGCGAGACGATGACGCGCTCGGTACCGTTGACGATGAAGGTGCCGTTCTCCGTCATCAGGGGCATGTCGCCCATGTAGACGTCCTGCTCCTTGATGTCCTTGACGGACTTCGCCTGGGTGTCCGGATCGACATCGAACACGATGAGGCGCAGCGTGACCTTCAGCGGGGCCGCGAAGGTGATGCCGCGCTGGCGGCACTCGTCCACGTCGTATTTCGGGGCCTCGAAGGTGTAGCGCACGAACTCGAGCAGCGCCGTGGAGGCGAAGTCGGAGATCGGGAACACCGACTTGAACACGCTCTGCAGCCCCTCGTCGGCGCGCCCGCCCTCGGGCTCGTCGACCATCAGGAACTGGTCGTAGGACGCCTTCTGAACCTCGATGAGGTTCGGCATCTCGGCAACTTCCTTGATCTTGCCGAAGAACTTCCGAATGCGCTTGCGACCGACCAGCGTGTTGGCCATGTGACCTCGCTCCTACCCGCGTGCCTCGCGCCCGGGGAAGCGTTCCCGAAAGGGACCTCCCGCACCGGGCCGTGACGCGCGCCCCGCCGAGCCGCGCCACCGAACCGAATCTCTTGCCGGTCCCGTTCCAGGACCATCCGCCGAAGCGGCCTAAAGCCCGCGGGCGCTGACCCGCGGGCTCCGGTCACGACAGGCTCGCGCGGAGCCTTCGTGGGGTGATGGGCCGGGACCGGCCCATCGTCGACTTACTTGAGCTCGACCTTGGCGCCGGCCTTCTCGAGCTGGGCCTTGAGCTTCTCGGCCTCGTCCTTGGCGACGCCTTCCTTGATCGGCTTCGGCGCGCCCTCGACCAGGTCCTTGGCCTCCTTGAGGCCGAGGCCGGTGATCGCGCGGACCTCCTTGATGACCTCGATCTTCTTGTCGCCGGCGGAGGCGAGGACGACCGTGAACTCGGTCTGCTCCTCGGCGGCGGCGGCAGCGCCACCGGCGGCCGGGCCGGCGGCCACGGCGACGGCAGCGGCGGCCGAGACGCCCCACTTCTCCTCGAGCATCTTGGCCAGGTCAGCGGCCTCGAGCACGGTCAGCGAGGACAGGTCGTCGACGAGCTTGGCGAGATCAGCCATTTTGAATTCCTCTCAGATATCGGTTTGAACGGATGGATTTTGAAGGGCCTCAGGCGGCCTCGTCCTTGTTGGCATAGGCCCCGAACACGCGGGCGAGCTTCGCCGCCGGCGCGTTGACGACCTGAGCGATCTTGGTCGCGGGCGCCTGCACGAGGCCCACGATCTTGGCGCGCAGTTCGTCGAGGGACGGGAGCGAGGCGAGCGCCTTCACGCCGTCCGGGTTCAGGGCAGTCTTCCCCATCGCGCCGCCGAGGATCACGAGCTTGTCGTTGACCTTGGCGAAATCGACCGCGACCTTCGCGGCAGCGACCGGATCGCCGGAATAGGCGAGCAGGGTCGGGCCCTTCAGGAGCGGCTTGATGGAGGCGACGTCCGTGCCATCGAGTGCGATGCCGGCGAGGCTGTTCTTGGCGACCTTCACGGTGGCGCCGGCCTGCTTCATCTGCGCGCGCAGCTTCTGCATGTCGGCGACCGTGAGGCCCTTGTAGTGGGCCACGACGACGACGGCGCTCTGATTGAACACGCCGTTGAGCGTCGAGACGAGATCAGCTTTAGCTGTCCGGTCCACTGGGCTCTCTCCGGTTGGCGGAACCCGGTCTCGGGTCCGCCGGTTGCACATGCCGCCCGGACGTGGTCTCGGCCTTCAGGAAGACCGGGAACGTCCGAACGACGCTTCGCGGCCCTGTCCCCGCGCGTGCCCCTTCGGGCCGCCTCGGGCGAGTTGGTTCAAACCGACACCCCTCCACGGCCGGGGCCGAGGCGAGGCTTTTCGAATTCGGTCTTCCCCGTCTGTGCAGGCTGGCGGATTAAGCCGGCGAACCGGCACCTGCAGTCTCGGACAGGACATGGCCGGACAAGGCTCCGCGGGGCTCGTCGCCCCTGGGATCCTTCCGGCCAGTGCCACCCGGTTGCCCGGGCGACATTTCGAGCGGAAACCGGCCGATCGGCCGCTCTCCTTCCGTGAGGATGAAATGCGTGAGGCGCGGTGTATAGAGCCTAGCAAGCCACCTGCCAAGGGCCGGAGCGCGACTTTTCCGCCGCAGGCAAGGACTTGCGCGGGTACCCTGCCGCTGCTGCATCGCTCGGGGCCCTTCCCGGGATCCCCGGCTAGGCCGCCTCGCGCTCCGGCACCAGCTTGCGCCGCGCGGTCTCCCACCAGCTGCGGTCGCGGGCGGCCTTCGCCTCCGCGGCCTTCGCGGCGTAGAACGAGGCGTTGTGCTCGCCGCGCAGGGCCTCGCGGGTGAAGCGGATCAGGTGGTGGGCCACGAAGCCCATGTTGAACACCGCCTCGATCTGCCCGCGCTTCAGCGCGTAGCCGGCCGCGCTCCAGAACGGCCTGCGGTAGTCGGAGAAGATCCCGACGCGGGTGATGATGTTGAAGCCCAGGATGAGGCCGCGGCGCAGGTTGGTGAACGTGAGCTTGCCGGCCGTCGGCGTGGTGATGCGGTTCGGGTAGGTCACCGCGCACTGGTGCTTGAAGCGCTCGAAGATCTTCTCCGGCTCGTAGGCGTGCGCGATCGCCCGGCGCCAGCTGCTCACCACCGAATCGTGGGGGCGCTTGAACAGGACGTTCGACTCGAGGCTGGCGTCGTGGAGGAGCCGGCCCTCGCGCTCCAGCCGGTCCCAGAGCGGGGTCTTGGGCAGGGCCTGGAGCAGGTTGATGGTCAGGACCGGGATCGCCGAGCGGTCGATGAAGTCGATCAGGTTCTGCTCGGATTTGTCGGTGTCGCTGTCGAGGCCCAGGATGATGCCGGAGGTCACCTCGAGCCCGTAGGAATTGAGGGTCTCGATCGCCTCGTACATCGGCACGGCGGCGTTGTGGGTCTTGTCGATGCCCTTGAGGGCGTCCGCCTCCGGGGTCTCGATCCCGACGAACACCGTCATGAAGTTGGCCTGCCGCATCAGCTCCAGGATCTCGGGCTGCTTGGCCATGTTCAGCGTCGCCTCGCAGGCGAACTGGAGCGGGTAGTTGTTCCGCTTCTGCCATTCCACGAGGTGCGGCAGCATCTCGCGGGTCGCCTTGCGATTGCCGATGAAGTTGTCGTCGACGAAGTAGACCACCGCCGGGTGGCCCGGCTGGCTGACGATGGCGTCGAGCTCGGCGCACATCTGCTCCGGGCTCTTCAGGCGCGGCTGGCGGCCGTAGAGCTGCGGGATGTCGCAGAACTCGCAGCGGTAGGGGCAGCCCGAGGAGAATTGCAGGGAGCCGATCAGGTAGCGCTTGAGCGGCGCCGCCTCGTAGGCCGGAGCCGGGAAGTCCGCGAGCGGGAGGCGATCCTTGGTCTCCAGCACCACCTGGGCGGGCGGCGGCGTGAGGTCCGCGTCGAGGCGAGCGACGAGCTGGTCGGTGGCGTCGCCGATCTCGCCGATATGGAGGTAGTCGAAGTCGCCGTACTTCTCCGGCGCGCCCGAGACCGAGGGGCCGCCCAGCACCGTCACCTTCCCGGCCGCGCGGGCGCGGTCGCGGATATCGTGGATCTGCGGCTCCTGGATGTGCATCCCGGAGACGAAGACCGCGTCGGCCCAGGCGAAGTCGGCCGGGCCCGCGCGGCGGATATTCTCATCGATGAACCGGCATTCCCAAGCCTCCGGCATGTAGGCCGCGATCAGCAGCAACCCCTGCGGCGGCATGAACGCCTTCACCCCGCCCATCAGCGGGTAGGCGTGGGAGAATGTCCCGAAGGACGGCGTGTAGGCGGGAAAGACGCACAGGATGCGTCGCTTGGAGGTGACCGTCAGGGTGCATCGCATGCCGGACTATCTAGCACAGCCGCGGCCGTTGGCGCCCCCCTCGGCGGTTAAGAATGGCGTGAGGGACGCAGGTTCGGGCCGGCCCATCGCGGCTTGTCTTCCTGTCGCGTCACCGACCGTATTCCGCGCCTGCCTCAAGCCCTGGACAGGCCTGCGTCGGAGACAGGTCCGAGACAGGGACGAGCACCGATCCCGCGAACGCAGAGCGCCCGGCCGTTCCCGGCCGGGCGCTCCGCAGCGTCGACGATTCGTCCCGCCTCAGGCGGTCAGAACCGTGTTCGGCTCGACCTTCACGCCAGGGCCCATCGTCGAGGTGACGGCGATGCGCTGGACGTAGGTGCCCTTGGCGCCCGCGGGCTTCGCCTTGGCGACGGCGTCCGCGAAGGCCTTGATGTTCTCGACGAGCTTGTCGGCGTCGAACGAGACCTTGCCGACGCCGGCATGGACGATGCCGGCCTTCTCGACGCGGAACTCGACCGAGCCGCCCTTGGCGCCGGCGACGGCGCCCTTCACGTCCATGGTGACGGTGCCGACCTTCGGGTTCGGCATCAGGCCGCGCGGGCCCAGCACCTTACCGAGACGGCCGACCAGCGGCATCATGTCGGGGGTCGCGATGCAGCGATCGAACTCGATCTTGCCACTCTGCACGATCTCGAGGAGATCCTCGGCGCCGACGATGTCGGCACCGGCGGCCTTGGCGTCGTCCGCCTTGGCGCCGCGGGCGAAGACCGCCACGCGCACCGTCCGGCCGGAGCCGTTCGGCAGGTTGCAGACGCCGCGGACCATCTGGTCGGCGTGGCGGGGATCGACGCCGAGATTCATCGAGACCTCGACGGTCTCGTCGAACTTCGCGGTCGCCCGCTCCTTGACCAGCTTGATCGCCTCGTCGAGCGCGTAGAGCTTGGTCGCCTCGATGCCCTCGCGGGCGGCGCGGATGCGCTTGCCTTCCTTAGCCATGCTGCCCTCCCTTACGCGACGACTTCGAGGCCCATGGCCCGCGCGGAGCCACGGATCATCGCGACGGCCGACTCGACCGTGTCGCAGTTGAGGTCGGGCATCTTCTTCTCGGCGATCTCGCGGAGCTGCGCCTCGGTGATCTTGCCGACGGTCGGGCCCTTGCCCGGGGTCTTGGAGCCGGAGGCCGGCTTCTTGCCGAGCTTCAGGCCGACGGCCTTCTTCAGGAAGAAGGTGACCGGGGGCTGCTTCATCTCGAAGGTGAAGGAGCGGTCCTGATACGCGGTGATGATCACCGGGATCGGGGTGCCCTTCTCCATCTGCGCGGTCTTCGCGTTGAAGGCCTTGCAGAATTCCATGATGTTGAGGCCGCGCTGACCGAGCGCGGGGCCGATCGGCGGCGACGGGTTGGCGGCGCCGGCCGGGACCTGAAGCTTCACGTAGCCCGTGATCTTCTTCGCCATGGGACTGCTCCCAATGAAAATCCGCCCCCGTGCGGCCTGAAGCGCGGCGGGTCGGACGGTTGCAGGTCGCGGTGCGAGCCGTGGATCCCGGAGGCGAAGCCGGGCGGTTCTCCCGCGGATGGTGCCGCGCCCTCAGCGGAACGCGGCAGTTTCGCGGCCCCCGCACCCGGTGGGGATGCGGCGACCGGAACCGACGGGCGGCCGCAGGGCCGCCGCGATCGGGGGCTCAGGCCTTCTCGACCTGGGCGTATTCGAGCTCGACCGGCGTGGCGCGGCCGAAGATCGACACGGCCACCTTGAGGCGGGAGCGGGCGTCGTCGATCTCCTCGACGGTGCCGTTGAAGCTGGCGAACGGGCCGTCGGCGACCCGGACGGTCTCGCCGATCTCGAAGGAGATCGAGGGCTTCGGCCGGTCGACGCCCTCGGCGACCTGGCCCTTGATCCGCTCGGCCTCGGCGTCCGGGATCGGCACCGGCTTCGACTTGTCGGCCCCGAGGAAGCCCGTGACCTTCGGGGTGTTCTTGATCAGGTGGTAGACCTCGTCGGTGAGGTCGCACTTCACCAGCACGTAGCCGGGGAAGAACTTGCGCTCGGCGTCGACCTTCCGGCCGCGGCGGACCTCCACGACCTTCTCGGTCGGGACCATCACCTCGTCGAACAGCTCGGTCAGCCCGCGCTGGGCCGCCTGGTCCTTGATGGACTGGGCGACCTTGTTCTCGAAGTTCGAGTAGGCGTGGACGATGTACCAGCGCTTCGACACGGTTCCGTTCAACTCCGACAAGTCCCCGGGGTCACCCCCGATCGGCGGCGAGCCGCCCCCAGACGCCCAGGATCTCTCAGACGCCCAGGATCAGGCCGACCAAGAAGCGCAGGGCCTGATCCACGACCGTGAAGAACAGGCTCGCGGCGACGACCATCACGAACACCATGATGGTCGTGATCGTGGTCTCCCGGCGGGTCGGCCACGTGACCTTGCGGGCCTCGTCGCGCACCTGGGCGAAGAACTCGCCCGGCGTGGCGCGCTTCTGCGGCGCGCGGGCGGGGGTCGCGGGCCGGGCGGGCGGCGGATTCGCGGGACCGCGGGCCGCGCCGCGCACCAGGTCCACCTTCTTGGTCGCTTCGTTCGATGCCATGGCGCCAGTGTCTGTGCGTGTTCGGCCCCGAGGCAGAGACCGCATCCGGGAATGCGAATGTCGGCGCCGAGGACCCGGATGGGCCCGCACCGACGGTCGCTTCAGATCTCGGATTGCGCCCGCTCTAGCGCAACTCCCCCGGCTTGTCGACCGGGCCGCCGCGCGGGATCGGGCTGAATGTCTGGCAGGAGTGGAGGGACTCGAACCCGCAACCTCCGGTTTTGGAGACCGGCGCTCTGACCAGTTGAGCTACACTCCTAGCGCACCGCCCAATGCCCCATCACGGCGCGGCTTGCAAGGGGTCGCTTGCGGGAAGCGGGCGGGAAGCGGCGCCGACGGGACCCCGCCCGCCCGAAACGGAAACGCCGGCCCCCGTCGAGACGGGAGCCGGCGTCGGAGAGGCGGGGCGGCGCGCGGCGCCGCCCCGGATCGGTTGTCAGTCGTTGATGGCGGCGACGACGCCGGCGCCGACGGTGCGGCCGCCCTCGCGGATGGCGAAGCGCAGCTTCTCCTCCATGGCCACCGGCACGATCAGCGCCACGTCCATGGTCACGTTGTCGCCCGGCATCACCATCTCGGTGCCCTCCGGCAGCGTGCAGATCCCGGTCACGTCCGTGGTCCGGAAGTAGAATTGCGGCCGGTAGTTGGTGAAGAACGGCGTGTGGCGGCCGCCCTCCTCCTTGGTCAGGATGTACGCCTCGGCCTTGAACTTCGAGTGCGGCTTCACCGAACCCGGCTTGCACACGACCTGGCCGCGCTCCACGTCCTCGCGCTTCGTGCCGCGCAGCAGCACGCCGACGTTGTCGCCCGCCTGCCCCTGGTCGAGCAGCTTGCGGAACATCTCCACGCCCGTCACCGTCGTCTTGGTGGTCGCCCGGATGCCGACGATCTCGACTTCCTCGCCCACCTTCACGATGCCGCGCTCGACGCGACCCGTCACCACCGTGCCGCGGCCCGAGATCGAGAACACGTCCTCGATCGGCATCAGGAACGGCATGTCGATCGGACGCTCCGGCTGCGGGA
>NZ_JBKFAP010000209.1:0-283 GCF_053345715.1 Methylobacterium sp. D48H | reverse complement strand
TCCGCATCCGTCGCCGCCACGCCGGTCTCGGCCGCCGTCGCCCGCGCTTCCTGGTCCGCCGCAAGACGGGCCGGCTGCCCGCGCGCCCGCAGATCTTCCGCGGCGAGAACGAGATCATCGCCCGCACCTGAGGGTGCCGACGGTGCCTAGAACAGGTTGCGCAGCAGCGCGTCGGCGGTGAGGCCGACGAACAGGATCAGGCCCGCGTCCCGCTTCGACCGGAACAGCGTGAGAGCCCCGCGCCCGTCGCGCTCGCGCAGCGACAGGACCTGCCAGGCGAGGT
>NZ_JBKFAP010000208.1:0-284 GCF_053345715.1 Methylobacterium sp. D48H | reverse complement strand
GATGCTGGCGCGTCACCGCTCCTCCTGCTCCTGTTCCAGGGCGAGGCGCTCGGCCTCGCGGCGTAGGGCGGCCCGGGCCGCGTGGCCCGCTCGGTCACGGGCGTCGTCGGCCTCCGCCTTGGCGGTGCGACCGCCCGGCCGCGCCACGATCTTCACGCGAACCGACCGGCCGTCGTGCTCGACCGTGCGGGCGGCGCGCGCGAGCACCGCGCCCCCCACGGGGTGGTAACGCAGGCCGATGGTCGTGGTCTCCCGGAAGGAGGCCGCGCCCGCCGCCTCCAGGC
>NZ_JBKFAP010000207.1:0-284 GCF_053345715.1 Methylobacterium sp. D48H | reverse complement strand
CGAGCGGGCTTCGCGGCCGGGGATGGAGCGGCCGACAGGGACGGATCGGCCGTCCCGTCGGGCACGGCCGTCACGGTCCCGTCGGCGAATTGCAGGCTGAGGCGCTGGGCGGGCGCCGCCTCCGCGGCGCGGCGGACGGGCAGCCCCGCGGCGTCGCGCACCAGCACGTAGCCCCGGTCGAGCACCGCGCGGTAGCTGAGCGAGCCGAGCAGGCCCGCCAGACCGCCGAGCCGGTCGCGACGACGCCCGATGCCGCGCGCGCCCGCCTGGGTGAGGCGCTCCGA
>NZ_JBKFAP010000206.1:0-284 GCF_053345715.1 Methylobacterium sp. D48H | reverse complement strand
AGGCCATGCAGACCATCGCCCAGAAGATCACCATCGTGCAGGAGATCGCCCGCCAGGCCGACCTGCTGGCGCTCAATGCCGCCGTGGAGGCGGCCCGGGCCGGTGAGCACGGTCGCGGGTTCGCGGTGGTCGCCAGCGAGGTGCGCAAGCTCGCCGAGCGCAGCCAGGCGGCCGCGGCCGAGGTCGGCACGCTCTCGTCCGACACCGTCAAGGCCGCCCAGCAGGCCGGCGACATGCTCGGCAAGCTCGTGCCCGACATCAAGAAGACCGCCAGCCTGGTCGAG
>NZ_JBKFAP010000205.1:0-284 GCF_053345715.1 Methylobacterium sp. D48H | reverse complement strand
CCCATCCCGACGGAACGGCGGCCGGAGGTCGTGCGCGGCCGGCTCGCCGGCGGTGTCGGCGCCGGGCCCGTGACGCCCGGGCGTCAGAGCGGGGGGGCCGGCGGGCCTGGACGGCCCTGCCGGATCCCGGTCTTCGTGCCCCGATCGCGGACCGGGGCGGCCGGCCCCAGCGGGCGGCGGCGTTCTGCGCCAGGGTGCCGTAATCCTTGGCCTGGGCCTGGAGGGCGGCGAACTGGCTGCGGACGAACTCGGACTGGAGCTCGAACGCCTCGCGGAGATCCTTC
>NZ_JBKFAP010000204.1:0-285 GCF_053345715.1 Methylobacterium sp. D48H | reverse complement strand
GATGAGCCCCACCCCCCGACGCCGGGTCAGCGCGCGGGCGAAGGCCTCGAGCCGGACGAGGCGCCCGGCCGCGTAGCAGGCGCCGACCACGGCGCCGATGGAGCAGCCCGCCACCACGGTCGGCGTGATGCCGCCTTCCTCCAGGGCGCGGATCACCCCGATATGCGCCCAGCCCCGGGCCGAGCGGCCCCGGAGGGCGAGCCCGACCTGCGGGCCGGGGCTCGGCGGCGGGCGGACCGGCTCGACGGTTCCGGGCGGGAAATGCGGGTCGGCGGACTCGTCTTG
>NZ_JBKFAP010000203.1:0-285 GCF_053345715.1 Methylobacterium sp. D48H | reverse complement strand
GGTGGCACCGACCAAGCGCGCCGAGCCGCGGGTGCCGTTCCTGTCGGTGATCGAGGCGGGCCACATCCGGCCGGGCGAGGCCGTGACCGACGAGCGCCGCCGGTTCCGCGCCACGGTGCGCCCGGACGGCCAGCTCGACAACGGCCTCGTCATCGGCTCGACCCACAAGATCGGCGCGCTCGTGCAGGGCCTGCCGGCCTGCAACGGCTGGACGTTCTGGCACGTGGAGCGCGGCGGCAAGCCGGTGGTGATCGACAGCTACCGGGCCGGCCTCCGGCAGGCGAT
>NZ_JBKFAP010000202.1:0-286 GCF_053345715.1 Methylobacterium sp. D48H | reverse complement strand
GGTTGAGACCCCCGCGCCCTCATCCGCCGACCTCAGGCCGAACGGTCCTGGGCCAGGCTCTGCCGAGCCGGCCAGCGCGGGCACCGGCCCGCTCCGCGGCGCGATCAGGGTCGCTCCGTGCGGGGGCAGACGCCGCCTTCCGTCACGATGATGTCCATGGCGACGTCGTGCGCCTGCGGGTGGATCGTCGCGAGCCGCGCGAGCTCGAAGCCGACGCCGATGACCCGCGGCTCCGTCGACCTGGACGCGATGGTCCGGTCATAGAAGCCGCCGCCGTATCCCAGGC
>NZ_JBKFAP010000201.1:0-286 GCF_053345715.1 Methylobacterium sp. D48H | reverse complement strand
ACCACGATCGAGGAGGTCATGACCCTCATGACCGACGGGCGCTTCCGCCACGTGCCGGTCTGCGAGGACGGGCGGCTGGTCGGCCTGGTCTCGATCGGCGACGTGGTGGCGCGCAAGATCGCCACCGGCGAGGCCGAGCACCAGGCCCTGCGCGACTACATCACGATGGCGTAGGGGCGCCGGCACCGCGCGTTTCTCTCGCCCTCCGCCCCCGGGCCTCGCCGGTTCAGGGCAGCCCGCCGGGGCGCGACGCGCTCCCTCTCCCGTGCGGGAGAGGGGACCCGCG
>NZ_JBKFAP010000200.1:0-287 GCF_053345715.1 Methylobacterium sp. D48H | reverse complement strand
CTGTGCGACGCCGTCGTGATGCTGGTGGGCCGGGACGACTCCGGCCTCGCCGAGATCCGCGGCGTCTCGATCGTCCGCGGCCTCGCTTCCGCGCAGGCCCTGTTCGATGGCCTGCCGCCAGCCGTGACCGAACTGCACGCGCACCGGCTGGCCCAGACCGACGCCGACCGCGCCGCCATCCTGGCCGATCTCGGCACCATCACGACCGGGCGGCGCCGGTGCCCGCCAGCAGCAAGAGAGAGGGGAGAGGAGCCGGTGAGCCAGCCGCAGATGCAGATCGTCGCCAC
>NZ_JBKFAP010000020.1:0-103555 GCF_053345715.1 Methylobacterium sp. D48H | reverse complement strand
GGGCCGGCGCCGGGGCCGGGGCCGCAGCGGCCTGCGCGCCCCAGGGATCGCGGGTGCCGGCATCCTCGCCGCGGTTGCGGGCCGCGCGCTCGGCGGCGTCGCGGGCGCTGGTGCGCGGGCCCGTGCGGGCGCGGCCGTCGGCCTGGGCCTTGCCGCCCCTGAACTTGCTGGCGCTGGACTTGCCGGCCTGAGGCTTGCGCCCCGTCGGCCCGCCGCTTCTGGGAGGTCGTATCGTCATGCTTCCGCCGGCACCCGTCTCCGCGTCGGACGGAGCGTCCGGGCGCATGGGCCGCGGCGTCGCGGACGTCCGGACCGATGGGATTGCCCGGCTGTAGCATCGCCCGCGCCGAGCGGCAAAGGCGGTGGGCCGGCCCGGTCCGTCAGGGCTCCGCGCGCCACGCGTCGCGGAGGCGGTCCTTCAGGCCGGCGGGGAAGAGGTCGGGACCGCCCGGCACGTCGAGCCCGTCCAGATCGCACCACAGCGCCACGCAGGCGGTGCCGGAATCCTCGTGGAAGACGAAGCGCTCCTGCCCGTCGAACCGCCCCGGCGGCAGGGCGACGGGGAACAGGAACAGCACCTCGTGCCCGACCTGCCCCTCGTGCGTGAAGATGTTCTCCATGACGCGGGGGCCGCCGAGCACCGAGACGGTGACGCCGAGCTCCTCCTGGAACTCCCGGATCAGGGCGTCCTCGACCCGCTCGCCGAACGCGACGCTGCCGCCGAGCGGCCGGACGCCCTTCAGCCGCCCGTCATCCGCGCGGACCTCGGCCACGAGCAGGCTGTTGCCGCGCCGGGGCAGACCCAGCGCCTTCACGCGAATCTCCGCAGGGGGCCGCCAGACCGTCATCCCGCAGGGGCTAGCCCGTCGTCGGCGCGGTCGCAACGGACCGGCGCACAGTGCGCCGATCCACGGCAACAACCGGACACACGGTTGACGCCCGCCCCCGCTACGGCCAAGCTGTGTTCGACGGTTCCCCTCGGGGATCAAAAGGGAACGCGGTGAGGGGTTCGCCCCGAAGCCGCGGCTGCCCCCGCAACTGTAAGCGGCGAGCCCTTCACCACCACGTCACTGGGTCACCCCGGGAAGACGGTGCGAGGGCGGCGACCCGCGAGCCAGGAGACCTGCCGTCAGCCGTGGTCACACGCGAAACGCGCCGGGCGGGGTGTCCTGGCGGGTGTCGAGGCGCCGCCAGTCCCGAGGGGAGGCGGCCGCCGAGGCCTCGTTCGCGGTGACGTGCCACAGCAAGCGCGCCCGCGACGCCGTTCCCCATGCCCGTCTCCGCCGTCCCGAACCCCTCGAGCCCTGTCGCAGGACGCCGTCGCGCGCCCGCACGGGCAGAGGCTACCGGACAGCGAGTGCATTGTAATGTTATTACAATGCTTGTAGGACGCGGGGGCCGGCGCGCGCCGTGCACGGACCGCTTTCCCCATGTCTCCATCGACCCATCGCTCCTGCCTCGGCGGGCGGGCCCCCCTCTGCGGCGTTCTCCTCGCGCTCCTCGCCAGTCCGGCCGCCGCACAGGAGGCGGTCACGCTGGATGAGCTGTCGGTCGCGGGCGCGGGCGGCGACCCGGGCCGCCTCCCGCCGAACGGGCTCAACCTGCGCACGCCCGACCGGACCGCGAGCCGCCTCGGCCTGACACCGCTGGAGACGCCGGCCAGCCTCGACATCGTGTCGGGCGAGACCGCGCGGCTGCGCGGCCAGGACACGATCGCCGAGGCCGTGACCCAGGACGCGACCGGCATCACCACCATCGCAGCGCCCGGCAACGGCAACGGCGCGTTCACATCCCGCGGCTTCGCCGGCCCGAACTCGATCCAGCAGCTCTACGACGGCACGCGCTTCTACGTCGGCGCCAACACCGTGACCTTCCCGTTCGACACGTGGAACGTCGAGCGGATCGAGGTGCTGCGCGGGCCGTCCTCGGTGCTCTACGGCGACGGCGCCATCGGCGGCGTCATCAACGTGGTGCCCAAGAAGCCGGTCTTCGTGCCGATCAACGCCGCCCGCGCGGTGATCGGCACCGACGGGGTCGCGCGGCTCGCCCTCGATTCCGGCGGCCCGCTGGGCCAAGCGGAGTACGGCGACACCTTCGCGTACCGCCTCAACGTCAGCGGCAATCGCGCCGACGGCTGGATGCGGCCGGAGGGCGATTTCCGCAACCTCGCGGTCTCCGCCGCCCTGCTGTTCCGGCCGAGCGCCGACCTCGCCTTCACCCTGAGCCACGATCTCGGCTACCAGGAGCCCGCCCGCTACTGGGGCACCCCGCTGGTCGAGGGACGGATCCCGGATCTCATCCGGTTCAACAACTACAACGTCCGCGACGCGAAGATCACCTGGGCCGACAACTGGACCCAGCTCAAGACCGAGTGGTCCCCCTCGGCCGACATCACGATCCGCAACACCGCCTACCGGCTCACCAGCCGGCGCCACTGGCTCGACGTCGAGCAGTACAGCTACAACCGCGGCACCGGGCTCGTGGACCGGGGCGACTACCTGGAGATCTACCACAGCCAGGAGCAGGTCGGAGACCGCCTCGACGCGACGGTCCGGGGCAGCCTGTTCGGGCTGCCGAACCAGTTCGTGGCCGGCTTCGACGTGAATCACATCGACTTCCGCCACACCAACAACTTCTATTTCGACGCTCCGACAACCAGCGTACCGCTCACCGGCTACGATCCGGGCCTGTTCCCGCAGAACGGCCGGGCGCGCCCGGCCTACGCGACGCAGACGAGCCAGGCCTCGGTCTTCGCCGAGGACCGGGTGATCCTGTCGGACAAGCTCTCGTTCCTCACGGGCGTGCGCCTCGACGTGCCGACGCTGAACCGCGAGGACCTGCAGACGGGATCGCGGTTCGAGAAGACCTACCGGGCGCTCGGCTACCGGTTCGGCCTCGTCTACAACCCGACGCCGGACAGCGCGCTCTACGCCCAGTACAGCTTCGCCACCGACCCGGTGAACAGCCTGATCACGCTGTCGCAGTCGCTGGCGGGCTTCAGGCTCGCGACCGGCGATCAGGTCGAGATCGGCGCCAAGGGGCTGGCCTTCGACGGCGCCCTCGAATGGACCGTCGCGGGCTACCGGATCGTCAAGGACAACCTGATCTCGGCGATCCCCGGCCAGCCGACGCTGTCCACGCAGGTGGGGAGCCAGTCCTCGCAGGGCTTCGAGCTGGCGCTCGGCTGGCGCTTCGCGCCGGGCTGGCGGCTCGACGGCAACCTCGCGCTCCTCCACGCGCAGTACGACCGGTTCGACCAGACGGTGAACGGCGCCACCGTCTCGTATGCCGGCAACCAGCCGATCGACGTGCCCGAGCGCGTGGCCAACCTCTGGCTGACCTGGGACGTCACCCGCGACTGGACCGCGCGGGTCGGACTGCAGAACGTCGGGCAGGTCTACAGCGACTTCGGCAACACCGCGCGGCGCCCCGCCTACAACCTCGTCAACGCGGTCCTGGACCATCAGGTGACGGCGGATTCACGCCTGTCCGTGCGGGTCTACAACCTGTTCGACAAGGTCTACGCGATCTCGGGCAACGCCGTGAACGGGGTCGGGACCAACTGGCTGCTCGGGCGCCCGCGCTCGGTCGAGGTCGCCTACACGGTGACGTGGTGAGCCTGCCGCGCCGGCTCGGCAAGGCGGGACGGCGCTGGCTGCTCCTGTTCCACCGCTGGGCCGGGATCGCCGCGGGGCTGTTCTTCGCGCTGTGGATCGGCTCCGGGCTGGTGATGCTCTACGTGCCGTTCCCGGCGCTCACCGAGGCCGAGCGGCTGTCGCGGCTCGCCCCGATCGCCTGGGATCAGGTCGCGGTCGCGCCGGACGCGGCGCTGCGGGCCGGCGGGCTCGCCGGAGTGCCGGCCGCCTTCGGCCTGGAGATGCGGGGCGACGAGCCGGTCTACCGGATCGCCGGCCACGACGGCACCCGGGTGACGGTCTCGGCACGGACCGGCGCGCGGCTCGGTCCGCTGACACCCGCAGACGCGCTGCGTGTCGCGGCCGGTGGTGCTCCGGCTGCGCAGGCCGAGCAGGTCGCGCGCGACCAGTGGACCGTCACGGCCCGCTACGACCCGCTCCGGCCCTTCCTGAAGGTGGCCCTCGGCGACGCCGCGGGGACCGAGCTCTACGTGTCTGCGGTGACCGGCGAGATCGCCCTCGACACGACACGCTTCGAGCGGGGCTGGAACTGGGTGGGTTCGGTGGCGCACTGGATCTACCTCACGCCGCTGCGGGCCCGGCCGGAGCTGTGGCGGACGATCCTGTTGTGGCTGTCCGGTTTCGCCGCCCTCGGGGCGCTGAGCGGAGGCGCGATCGGAATCTGGCGCCTGCGCCTTCGGCGGCGCTACGCGGGCGGGGCCGTCACGCCCTATCGCGGCCTCGCGCGCTGGCACCACCTGCTCGGCCTCGCGGGGGGCCTCGGCTTGAGCACGTTCATCGCCAGCGGCTGGATCTCCATGAACCCGAACCGCTGGTTCAGCGCGACCAGCCCGCCGGTAGCGTTGCGCGCCGCCTATGCCGGAACCCCGCCGGCGCTCGGCCTCGATCCGCACCGGCTCCGCGATGGCGCCGTGCCGGGTACGCGCACCCTGCGCTTCGCCGCCATCGGCGGACGCTGGTGGATCGTCGCCGAGACGGCGGACGGCCTCCGGACGGTCGCGGCGGACGGCGCGACCGCCCTCGACGCGCGCAGCATCGCGACGGCCGCGGCAGACGGTTTCGCGGACGGTCCCCTCCGGTCGATCCGCCCGCTATACGCCTACGACGCCTACTGGTATCCCCACGGGGCCGACCCACGGCCGCTTCCGGTGCTGCGCCTGCGCTTCGGCGACGCGGCCGCCACGTGGCTCCACGTCGATCCCCGGGACGGCGCGATCCTCCAGCGCCTGGACCGCTCGAGCCGGATCAACCGCTGGCTGTTCGACGCCGCGCACCGGCTCGACCTGCCGGGGCTCACCGGCAACCGCCCCCTGCACGATACGGCCCAGTGGGTCCTGAATCTCCTGGCGGCGGGCATCGCGATCACCGGGATCGTGGCGGGCTGGCGCAGGCTGCGTCGGACGCTGTCCGCCTGAGATCGGTTCCACGTATGCTGTCGAGCCGTCGAGATCGGCCCGGCGGTGGCTTCCGATCCGATCCGGTCGTGCTGCGCATCAGGACGACAGCCCGGAGGCGGACGCAAATACCTCCACGTCCGGCCTGTGCGCCTGCCGGTATTCACGGGGGCTCACGTCGTAGCGATCCTTGAAGCGGCGCGCGAAATGCGCCTGGCTGCTGAAGCCGCAGCCATAAGCCAACAGGCCGATCGACAGGGTGGCGCAGGCCGGGTCGGTCAGGCGTTTGGCTGCCACCTCCAGTCGGCGTCCCCAGATGTAGTCGGAGATGTGCCGGCCGCGCTCATGAAACAGCTCCTGCAGCCGCCGCAACGACACGCCCATCGCGGCGGCGAGTTGCGGCGGATCCAGGTTCGGGTCGCTCAGGTTCGCCTCGACATAGGCCTTGGCGCGCTGGACCGTGACGTTGCCGTGGACGGAACGGGGTACCTCCTGCGCCATCCGTTCGGCGAGGCTCGCCACGATCAGGTCGACGCCGATCGATGCCATGCGCTCGGCCGCGTCAGGGGTGAGGCGATCGCTGACCCGGACGAGTTCCTGAAGGTACGAGCCCGTCAGGGTCGTCGAGGCGAGGTCCGCTGCGGCCGTGAGCGCGGTGTAGAGCCGGGACGGGCCCAGAACGGTCTCGAAACGCTGGCGCGGCAGATCGATGACCAAGGAGTCGCCGGTCTCCGCCTCCATCACGGAAGAACTCGAGTCGAGCAAGATGAGGTCGCCCGGCTTGGTCTTCGCCTCTCGGTCAAGCTGCTGGATTGTGTCCCGTCCGGACAGCTTCAGGAGCACGAAAACCCGATCGGGGTTCCCGCGGCGTCGCGCTTCGGCGTCCGTGATTCTGGTCCGCACGGTTGTGTGCCAGAAATGCGAGATCGGCATCGCGCCGATACACGTCACGTCCAGCCGTCCCTGGAACGGGAGACCGTCCGGCGTCTCGATCTCGGCAGGCACGAGCCGCTCGCAGACCAGCTCCCGCCATTGGCGGACCGCGTTTCTGGGATGAATCCCGTCTGTCGAGAAAAACGGTTGCATCCGCCGCCTGGGCATCCCTGTCGCCACCCGGTGGCGAAGATCGGGAACCCACGCATCTATTGTATATAATCTACTCTCACAACAGGCAGACGGGGGATCAGAGGCGGAGCAGCGGCGCCCGGCCAGACAGCGCAGTCCGGAAGCGGGCCGGCGATGATCCATCCCTCTCGAGCATCATCACGATCACGCGGCCTGATGTCCGACCCTAGAACCGCGCCGTCAGGAACAGCCGCACGTTCCGCCCCGGCAGCAGGATCTCGTCCTTCTTGAACGAGGTCGAGTTGCGGATATCGTCGTTCAGGAGGTTGCGGCCCTGGAGGCCGAGGGTGATCGCGCTCGCCCCGTAGACCGCGGGATCGACGGCCTTGGTGTAGCTCAGTTCGGCGCGCAGGTCGTCGTAGCCGGGGGTCGGCGTCTCGTACACGGCCGTGGCGTCGTGGCTGAAGGCATGGAGCAGGTTCACCCGCGCGAACCACCCGTCGGCCCGCAGGTAGACGCCGCCGCCGAGCCGGTAGGGCGGGATGCGCGGCACGTTCGCGCCGTTGTCGAACTGGGCGCGGACGAAGTCGAACTGCGCCTCGACGCCGGCGAAGCCGTTGCCCACCGGCACGAGGTCGTACTGGCCGATGATCTCGGCGCCGTAGAAGGTCGCGTTCTGCTGCTGGTAGACGATCTGCCGGTTGTCGGTGCCGACGCCGCAGGAGGCGAAGTCGTCGTCGCAGGTCAGACCCGTGTAGTTCCGGTAGATGAAGCCGGTGTAGCGGGTGAAGTAGCCGGTGGCGTCCAGGCGGAAGGGCCCCTCGGCCCGCCGGATGCTGGCCTCGACGGTCCGGGCGCGCTCCTTCTTGAGGTTCGGGTTGCCGATCTCGAAGGTCGCGGTGGCGTCGTGCGGGCCCTGCGAGAACAGCTCGTATCCCGTGGGCCCGCGCTCGACGTAGGAGCCGGTGAGGCTCGCCACGAAGCCGTAGGGCAGGTCCTGCAGGGCGCCGATGCTGGCGCTCTTCGGGGCGAAGCGCCGGGTCCGGGCGTACTGGAACGGCTCCTGGCCGTCGACCGGCACGTAGTCGGCGGGGAACTGCGCCGCCGTGCTCGACAGCCGGTCGACCTCGTAGCGCCCGGCCGCCTGCAGCCGCGTGCCCGGGCGCAGTTCCAGTTCCTCGAAGAGGTAGACCGCGTTCGCGCGCGACTCCGTCTTCGGCAGGAACGATTCGAGCTGCGTGTTGATCACGCGCCGGTCCGACTGGAAGCCCAGAGCGCCGGTGAGCCTGCCGAACTCGGTGATGACCGGGACGTGCTGGAGTTCCAGGCGGCCCTCGGCCTCGCGGTTCTTGAAGATCGCCTGGACGCCCTCGATCCCGTCGTCGCCGATCCCGACCTCGTTGTGGCGGTAGACCGAGTAGCCCGCCCAGTAGCGGATCACCTCGAAGGGCCCGTCGAGCGGACGGTACTCACCCCGCGACAGGACCCGGTCCTGGTTCGGGGTCAGGCGGGTCCGGTCCTGCTCGGCCACGCCGCCGGGGATCGCGTAGACCGCGTCGTAGTGGCTGAAGGAGATGCCCACGAAGCCGCGGTCGCCGATCGCCGAGATGCCGACCGCGCCGCCCTGCGACTCGTTGTACGAGTTGCGCTGGATCCCGCCGGGGATCGCGTAGCTGTCGTTGGCGGTCTTGAAGCCGTCGGCGTGGACCGCGATGCCGTCGCCGCCGGCGTCCACCGTGGCGGCCCCGAGCCGGCCGTTATCCACGCTGGAGAAGCCGCTGGTGACCTGCCCCTGCACCCCGTTCGCCGGGATGAAGGTCGGGACCCGGTTGTTGTCGGCCGAGACGACGCCGCCGATGGCCCCCGAGCCGTAGCGCAGGGTCGCGGGACCGCGGATCACCTCGATCCGGTCGGAGACCAGCGGGTTCACCGGCACGGCGTGGTCCTCGCCGAGGTCGGACACGCCGCCGTTGACGATGCCGTTCTCCTGGATCCGCACCCGGGCATTGTCGAGGCCGCGGATGATCGGTCGCGAGGCCGCACCCGGCGCGTAGGTCGTGCCCGAGATGCCCGGACGGTCGAACAGGGCGTCGCCCAGGGTCCGGGGCTGGTCGCGCGCGATCTGGTCCTGGGTCACCACCGTCACCGGTGAGAACGTGTTGGTCGCCACCGGCAGGACGCCGATCGGCACCGCCGCATCCGCCGCGACCGCGCCGCGCGACGGCTGGATCGGGCTCGGGCTGGTGACGCTGATCTCGTCGAGGGCGACGGCCTGCTGCGCCCGCGCGGCGGACGGTGTGAGGAGGCCGGCGCAGACGGTCGAGGACAGGACCGTGCTGGCGAGGAAGCCGAAGCGGCGCGAGGGAAGCATCGAGACTCACACAGTGTTATATCGTTTCATTGTTGCGGCCCATCGGATCGGTGCAAGCCTTAATCCCGCGCCCGTCGGACACGGGCGAGAAACGTTACATCGTTGCAACAGGCGTCTGGGCGGCGCTTCGGCTCGCTCCGTCGAGGCGGGTTGACTTTGAAACGTTATAACATTTTGATCGCGTCATGATTCAGCGCGACACCCGCCTTCCCGTCACCGTCCTGTCCGGCTTCCTCGGGGCCGGGAAGACGACCCTGCTCAATCACGTGCTCAACAATCGTGACGGCCGCCGCGTCGCGGTCATCGTGAACGACATGAGCGAGGTGAACATCGACGCCGATCTGGTCCGCGCCGGGGGCGCCGACCTCTCCCGGACCGACGAGACCCTGGTCGAGATGACCAACGGCTGCATCTGCTGCACCCTGCGCGACGACCTGCTCGCCGAGGTCCGGCGGCTGTCGGAGACGGGGCGGTTCGACTACCTGCTGATCGAGGGGACCGGCATCGCCGAGCCGCTGCCGGTCGCCTCGACCTTCTCGTTCCGCGACGAGGCCGGCCGGTCGCTCTCGGATCTCGCCCGCCTCGACACGATGGTGACCGTGGTCGACGCGGTGAACCTGCTCAAGGATTACGGCTCGGCCGCCTTCCTGCGCGAGCGCGGCGAGACGGCGGGCGCCGAGGACACGCGCACGCTCGTGGACCTGCTCGTGGAGCAGATCGAGTTCGCCGACGTGGTGGTGATCAACAAGGCGCGCGACGTGCCGGCCGAGCACCTCGCGCTGGTGCGCTCCGTCGTGCGCGGCCTGAACGCCGATGCCCGCATCCTCGAGACCGATCACGGGCGCGCGCCGCTCGCCGAGATCCTCGACACCGGCCTCTTCGACGAGGAGAAGGCGCAACAGCACCCGCTCTGGTTCAAGGAACTCTACGGCGCCCACGCGCACGTGCCGGAGACCGAGGCGTACGGCATCGCCTCCTTCGTCTACCGGGCCCGGCGGCCCTTCGACCCGGAGCGCTTCAACGCCTTCGTCAACGCCACGTGGCCGGGCCTGATCCGCGCGAAGGGCCATTTCTGGCTCGCGACCCGGCCGGACTGGGTCGGCGAGTTCTCCCTGGCGGGCGCCGTGGCCCGGGTCTCGGCGATGGGGTTCTGGTGGTCGGCCGTGCCGCGGCGGCGCTGGCCGGAGGCGCCCGAGTTCCAGGCGCGGCTCCGGGACGTCTGGAGCGAGGTCTGGGGCGACCGGCGCCAGGAGCTGGTCTTCATCGGCACCGGCATGGACGCCGCGGCGCTCACGGCAGCGCTGGACGCCTGCCTGATCGAGACGGGCGCGGACCGGGCGCCGTTCGATCCCGCGCCCTATCGCGGCCTGCCGGATCCGTTCCCGGCCTGGCGCCGTGCGGCCTGAGGGCGACGGTCAGGTGGCCAGCGCCTCCGCCTCGTCCTCGGCCTCGATCTCGGCATCCGCCTCGGTCGTCTGACCGGATGCGCCGGCCGCCTCCGCGAGGCCGCGAGCCGCCTTGCGCAGGAGCTTCCGGAGGCGGCGGCGGTCGGTCTTGTCGAGGTGGTCGAGCAACTCGGCCTCGACCTCCTCTTGGATCCGCTCGATGGCCTCGGCCTTGGCCCTGCCGGTCTCCGTGAGCTGGACCCGCACCACGCGGCCGTCGCCCGATTCGGCCCGGCGCTCGACGATGCCGAGGGCCGCGAGCCGCGTGACGGTCTTGGAGGCGGTGGGCGGCCGGACGCGCAGCAGGGCGGCGAGATCGCCCATCGTCATCGTGCCGGCCGCGGCGAGCGCCTGCACCACCTGCTCCTGGCCGGCGAACAGGCCGAGCTTGGCCAGACGGTCGCCGGTCCGTGCCCGGTGCAGGCGCGCCGCCTGCACCAGCGCCCAGCCGACGCTGCGCACGCCGGGTGGCCTCAGCTTCTTGGACGGGAGGCCGAGCACCGCGGCCTCGTCCTGATGATCGCGCTTCTGCTTGTCGCCCACCGGAGCGCCCGAATTAGAGCCGGCGGCCGCCGGACGATCCTGAATCTGCACCGTCCACCCCCATCAAGCGGCCGCCCAGGTCCCTGTGGCGCCGACCGGTGACGGTGCGATGACGGGGCTGGCGCGGAGTCCCGCTCAGCAGTGCATGAGACGCTGGAGACGGTCCAGGATGTCCTCGCCGGTGCAGGGACGGGCGATGAACTCGGCATGCTCGGGCATGCGGGCCGGGTCCGGGGCCGCGCGCCCGGACACGATCAGGATCGGCAGTTGCGGCCGCGCCTCGGCCACGGAGCTCGCGAGGTCGAAACCGTCGGTCTTTCCCGAGAGCTGCACGTCCGTGACCAGCCCGCAGATGTCCGGGCGCGCCTGCAGGATGCTCAGCGCCCGCTCGGCCGAGGCGCACTGGACGGTGTCGTAGCCGCCTTCCTCCAGCACGTCCCCGAGGTCCATGATCGTCAGCGCCTCGTCCTCGACGAGGAGGATTACCGGCCGATCGCCGCTCGAACCCGTCTGCTCGCTCGCCACTGTGTACTCCCTTCGGCAGCACCCGGCCGCGCGGGCCGCCGCACGCATCTCCAGCCGTAGGCCCAACGGCAGAAACGGTCCCGGGTTGCAGGCCGGCACGGGGGCTCGTCACGGGAAAGTGGAACGCGCGGGCGTCATGTCGATGCCGGCGCCAGCTCGGTCACCACCCCGGCGACAGCCTCGATGAGCCGGTCGAGATCGGCCGCACCGATCGTGAGCGCGGGGGTGAGGTATACGATGTCGCCGAAGGGTCGCACCCAGACGCTGCGGGCGAGCAGTTCCGCCTTCAGGACGGCCAGATCGGGCGCCCGCGCGAACTGGACCGCGCCGATGGCCCCGAGGACCCGGACATCGGCCACGCCGGGCACACGCCGCAGCGGCTCCAGCCCCGCGGCGAGGCGCTCCGCGATGGCGCGGGCCTGGCTCAGGCGCGGCTCGGTCTCGAACAGGTCGAGGCTGGCATTGGCCGCCGCGCAGGCGAGGGGGTTGGCCATGAAGGTCGGGCCGTGCATCAGCGCCGCCGCCGGATCCTCGGACCAGAACGCCGCGAACACCTCCGTGCGGGCGATCGTGGCGGCGAGCGCCATCGTGCCGCCCGTGAGCGCCTTCGACAGGCACAGGATGTCGGGCACGATCCCCGCCTGCTCGCAGGCGAACAGGCTGCCGGTGCGCCCGAAGCCGGTGAAGATCTCGTCGGCGATGAGCGGCAGTCCATGGCGACGCGCCAGCCCGGCGACTGTCGCCAGCACCTCCGGCGGGTGGGTCCGCATCCCGCCGGCCCCCTGCACCAGCGGCTCGACGATCACCGCCGCCAGGGTGTCGCGATGGGCCGCGAGGGCCGCGTCGAGCGCCGCGGTCTCGGCCGCGCTGCGCGGCAGGTCGCAGAAGATCTGGCTCGGCAGGTAGGTGCCGAAGCGGCGATGCATGCCCTCCTCGGGGTCGCAGACCGACATCGCTCCCATCGTGTCGCCGTGGTAGCCGCCGCGGAACGCGAGGACCTTCGTCCGCCCGCTCACGCCGCGGTTGATCCACATCTGCGCCGCCATCTTGAGCGCGACCTCCACGGCGACCGAGCCCGAATCGCTGAGGAAGACGTGGTCGAGATCGCCCGGCAGCAGGGCGGCGAGCCGCCGGGCCAGGGCCTCCGCCGGCGCGTGGGTGAGGCCGCCGAACATCACGTGGGGCATGCGCGCGAGCTGGTCGGCCACCGCGCCCGCTATGTGCGGGTGATTGTAGCCGTGCACCGCGGTCCACCAGGAGGCGATGCCGTCCACGAGCTCGCGCCCGTCGGCGAGGCGGATGCGGGTGCCCTGGGTCGCGACCGCCTCCAGGGGCGGCGCCGCACGGCGCATCTGCGTGTAGGGCCGCCAGAGATGGCCTGCGGGCGTTGCGAGGGTCATGCGCCTGGCATGATGTGGCCTCGGACGGGGGTCAAGGACCGGCACCCGCCGCTTGACATTGTCTTCGCGGCACCGCCCATCCCCGTTTCCATGGACAGCCTCGACGCCTTCGCCACCGGGAAACTCGACGCCCTCGAGGCCGGCAGCCTGCGCCGCAAGCTGGTGCCGACGGAGCGCGGCGCCGGCGCCGCGGCGGCGCGGCGGGGACGGGCGCTCGTCTCCTTCTCGTGCAACGACTATCTCGGCCTCTCGCATCACCCGCGGGTGATCGCGGCGGCCCAGGCCGCGGTCGCGAGCCACGGCGCGGGGGCGGGCGGGTCGCGGCTCGTGACCGGCGACCACCCCTATCTCGGCGCGCTGGAGGCCGGCCTCGCCCGCCACAAGGGCACGGAGGCCGCGCTGGTCTTCGGCAGCGGCTACCTCGCCAATCTCGGCATCACCCCGGCGCTCGCCGGGCGGGGCGACCTCGTCCTGCTCGACGAGCTGTCCCACGCCTGCATGTGGGCGGGCGCGCGGCTCTCGGGCGCGCGGGTCCTGACCTTCCGCCACAACGATCCCGGCGACCTCGCGGCGCGGCTCGCCGAGCACCGGCCGCACCACGGGCGCGCCCTCGTGCTGACCGAGCGCGTGTTCAGCATGGACGGCGACCGTGCGCCCCTCGGCGACATCCTGGGCATCGCCGAATCCTTCGACGCCTGGACGCTGGTGGACGACGCCCACGGCATCGGCGTGGTCGAGGACGGACCGCGGGCGCCCCTGGAGATGGGCACCCTTTCGAAGGCGCTCGGCTCGTACGGCGGCTATCTCTGCGCCTCGCGCCCGGTCATCGACCTGATGACGAGCCGTGCCCGCAGCTTCGTCTACACCACCGGCCTGCCACCGGCCTCGGCCGCCGCGGCCCTGGAGGCGCTGGCGATCCTGGAGGCGGAGCCCGAGCGCCGGGCCCGTCCGCTCGCCCTCGCCCGGCGCTTCACCGCCCGCCTGGGCCTGCCGGAGGCCGAGAGCGCGGTCGTGCCGGTCCTGGTCGGCGAGGCGCAGGCGGCGCTCGACATCTCGGCGGCGTTGGAGGCGCAGGGCTACCTCGTGGTGGCGATCCGCCCGCCGACCGTGCCGGCCGGCACCGCGCGGCTGCGGGTCGCATTCTCGGCCGCCCACGACGAGGCCCAGGTCGACGCCCTCGCGGAGGCCGTGGCCGCCCTGATCGGTTGAGCGCGGGCGCTTCTCGGTGATCGCGCCGATTCTCATATCTGCGGGCCGAACAAGCGGCTGCGGACACCGTTCGTCTCTGCGAGCCCAGCGAAGCTGGGCAGGGCGGCACGACCCCTGGGATCGTGGCGCCACGCTGGATTGCTTCGCTGCGCTCGCAAAGACGGTGAGGGCGTCGCGACAACCTGCTAAGGCGTTTCGCGCATCGAGAACCCGATCCGGCCGCCCGAGGTCGGGCGACATCATCGAGAGGACGACGCCATGGACGCCACCGCGCTGCGAGCCCTCCAGGCTCCGATCAAGGACAAGTACCGCACCGCGCCGGACGCGGCGGTCATCACCTTGAAGGCCAGGGGCACGCTGGACGACACCAAGATCGCCTGCAAGGTCGAGACGGGCCGCGCCATCGCGGAGGCCGGGCTGCATCCGGCCACGGGCGGCTCGGGCGCGGAGCTGTGCTCGGGCGACATGCTGCTGGAGGCGCTGGTCGCCTGCGCGGGCGTGACGCTCAAGGCGGTGGCGACCGCCCTGGAGATCCCGCTGCGCGCCGGCACGGTCAGCGCCGAGGGCGACCTCGATTTCCGCGGCACCCTCGGGGTCGACAAGGAGGCGCCGGTGGGCTTCCGCAACATCCGCCTGTTCTTCGAGCTCGACACCGACGCGCCGGAGGACAAGCTCGCGCAGCTCCTGAAGCTGACCGAGCGCTACTGCGTCGTGTTCCAGACCCTCAACCACAAGCCGGAACTGTCGGTCGCCGCGACGACCGCCTAACGGAGCGCACCATGGCGGGCGGCATCACCCAGGCCGAGTACTGGAACGGCGAGGTCGGGACGCGCTGGGCGCGCAATCAGGCCGTCCTCGACGCGATGTTCGTCCCGCTGACGGAGGCGCTCTTCGCCCGCGCGGGGCTCGCCCCGGGCGAGACGGTGCTCGACATCGGCTGCGGCGCGGGCGCCACGACCCTGGAGGCCGCGCGCCGGGTCGGGCCCGCCGGGAGCGTGACGGGCGCCGACATCTCGGCGCCGCTCCTCGCCGTGGGGCGGGAGCGCGCCGAGGCGGAGGCCCCCGGGAGCGCGTCGATCCGGTTCGTCGAGGCCGATGTCGAGACGGCCGATCTCGGCCGGTTCGACCGGGTCGTGTCGCGATTCGGCGTGATGTTCTTCCCGGATTCCGCCCGCGCCTTCGCCAACGTGCGCCGGATGCTCCGGCCGGGCGGCCGGATGACCTTCCTGTGCTGGCGGCCCCTCGCCGAGAACCTGTGGGTCGGCGTGCCGCGCGACGCGGTGCTGCCGCTCCTGCCGGAGGTGCCGCCGCCGCCGCAGCCCGACACGCCGGGTCCGTTCCGCTTCGCCGACGCCGACCCGCTCGTCGCGCTCCTGCGCGGGGCCGGGTTCGACGCCGTCACCTGCGATGCCCTCGACCGGGACATCGTCCTCGGGCAGGGCGAGACCGACGCGGCGGCGGTCGCGGCGGCCACCCACGTCGCCCTGAACCTCGGGCCGAGCTCCCATCTCGTCCGCGAGGCCGCGCCGGATCTCCGGGCGCGCGCCGAGGCGGCCGTGGCGGCGGCCCTCCGGCGGCACGCGGCGGGCGGCGCCGTGCGCCTGCGCGCCGCCTGCTGGCTCGTCCAGGCGGGATAGGTTCCGCGCCGCGGCTCGCTCTCACCGTCTTCGCGAGCGGAGCGAAGCGATCCAGCCCGCGCGACGATCCGGGGCGTCCCGCTGCCCTGGGTCACTGCGCTGCGCGCGTGATGACGAACGGCGCGACGGCCGCCGAAGGGTCGATCGGAAACGGTATCAGAGACCCAGCGCGCCGCCGTCCGAGCGCGGGTCGTGGGTCGCCTCGATCCGCCCGTTCCGGGGATGGCGGACCAGCATGCCGGCATGGCCGAGCGAGTCGATGTAGGAGCCGCCGAGTTCCTCGATCTCGTGGCCGAGCCGGCCCAGGGCCGCGATGCAGGCCGGATCGAACCGGTCCTCCACCTTCACGCTCAGGGAGGGCGCGCCCCAGGTGCGGCCGTAGAGCAGGCGCGGCGCGTCGACCGCGTCCGCCACCGGCATCCCGTAATCGGCGTAGCGGGTGAAGATCTGGGCCTGGAACTGCGGCTGCCCGTCGCCGCCCATGCTGCCGTAGCTCATCACCCGCCCGTCGTCGAAGGCGGCGAGCGCCGGGATCAGCGTGTGGAACGGGCGCCGGCCCGGCTCCAGGGGATTCACGGCCTTCGGGTCGAGGGAGAACGACATGCCCCGGTTCTGCCAGCAGATGCCGGTGGCGGGCAGGACCGTGCCGGAGCCGTACTCCCAGTAGACCGACTGGATGTAGGAGACGGCGAGGCCGTCCTTGTCGATGGCGCCCATCCAGACCGTGTCGCCGTGACCGGGATCGGGCAGGGGCACCCGGGCGGCGCGGCCCATGTCGACGAGCGCGGCCTCGCGGGCGAGCCGGTCCGGGGTCAGGAAGGTGGCGGGATCGTGCCGCAGGCGGGCGAAATCGGTGACCACCCGGTCGCGGATCGCGAAGGCCCGCTTCGTCGCCTCGATCAGCCCGTGGTAATGGGCCGTGGTCTCGGGCTCGGCGATGTTGAGACGGTCGAAGATCCCGAGGATCAGGAGCGCCGCGAGCCCCTGGGTCGGCGGCGGGAAGTTGTAGAGCGTCGCGTCGCGGCGGCGGATCGACAGGGGCGCCCGCTCGACCGCCGCGAAGGATTCCAGATCCGCCCGGGTGACCGGCGCGCCGAGGCGCTCCAGGTCGGCGGCGATCTCCCGGCCGATATCGCCGCGGTAGAAGTCGCCGAGGCCCGCATGGGCGAGCTGCTCCAGGGTGGCGGCGAGCAGCGGGAGGCTCCGGGTCTCGCCGGCCGGGAACGGCTTGCCGTCCTTCAGGAACGTCCGCGCGAAGTTCGGGGCGTCGTGGAGGGTGTCGAGTTCCTGGGGCACGTAGCGCGCCTCCGACGGGGAGACCGGGACGCCGGCCCGCGCCTGCGCGATCGCGTCGGCCAGCAGGGTCTCCAGCGGGAGGCGGCCGCCCAGCGCCCGCGCCAGCTCCAGGGCGAGGCGCCAGCCGCCCACCGCGCCGGCGACCGTCACCATCGCGTCGGGGCCGCGGGCGGGGATCGCGTCGTAGCCCTTCTCGCGATAGCGCGGGATCGTGGCGAGGCGCCCGGCCGGACCGCAGGCCTCGATGCCGCGCACCCGCCCGCCGCGCTCGCGCACGAGCCAGAAGCCGTCGCCGCCGATTCCGTTCATGTGCGGGTAGACCACCGCGATGGAGGCGGCCATCGCCACCATCGCCTCGATGGCGTTGCCGCCCTGCGCCAGGACGGTCTGGCCGGCCTGGGCGGCGAGGCTGTGGGGCGCGGCGACGGCGGCGGACGTGAAGACGGGGGTCTCGGGCATCGACGGTCCTGTGGTGTACCGGCCGCAGGGTTAGGCGAGCGCGCGGCTTCTGCAAAGGTCGAGCGTGTTCGACCAGCACGCCGTGCTATTCTGCGGCCCGTACTGTCGCCGACTAGCGGCCCATGGTCCGGAAGCTCATAGCCTCGTTTGCCCTGGCCCTCTCGGCCGTGCCCGCCGCGGCCCAGCAGCACGTGCCCTCGGTCTTCGAGGGCGCGGGCGCCGATCCGCGCGTCTCGGTCTCCCAGCCGGAGACCACCAGCCAGGCCTCCGGCGGCTACGTCCGCTCGGTCGAACCCTCGCTCGGCCCGCTCGGCGATCCGCTGGGGATCCGCCCGGTCCTGAAGGAGCGGGGCATCGAGTACAGCCTGACCTACATCGTCGACGTGCTCGGCAACCCGGTCGGCGGCCTGCGGCAGGGCGCGATCGTCGAGGACCGCCTCAACCTGCGCCTCAACCTCGACCTCGACAAGCTCGCGGGCTGGCAGGGCGCGACGGTCCACGCCAACGCCTACTTCATCCACGGCACCGGCCTGTCGCGCTACTATGTCGGCAACCTGCTCACGACGAGTGTCATCGAGGCGCTGCCGTCGACGCGGCTCTACGTTCTCTGGCTCGACCAGAGCCTGATGGACGGAAAGCTCGGGATCCGGATCGGCCAGCAGGCCGCCGATACCGAGTTCTTCGTCAGCCAGACCGCGACCCTGTTCGTGAACTCGACCTTCGGCTGGCCGGCCATCACCGGGCTCGACCTGCCGAGCGGCGGCCCGGCCTACCCGCTCGCGGCGCCGGCGATCCGGGCCAAGTACGTGCCGGGCAACGGCTTCTCCCTGCAGGTCGGCCTCTACGACGGCGATCCGGCCGGCGCGAACCGCCCCGGTCGGGATCCGGAGGCACAGCGCCTCGACCGGACGGGCACGAATTTCCGCTTGCGCGATCCGGCCCTGGTCATCGCCGAGGTCACCTACGCGTACAACATCGCGCCCGGCGCCCGGGGATTGCCCGGGGACATCACCCTCGGCGGCTGGCAGCATTTCGGCCGGTTCGACAGCCTGCGCTTCGACATCACCGGCGTGCCGCTGGCCGACCCGAACGCCACCGGGATCGGCCGGCCGGTGCGCGGCAATGCCGGCCTCTACGCGATCTACGACCAGACCCTCTACCGGGAATCCGGCAAGGACGACGAGGGCCTGGGCTTCTTCGTGCGCGCGGCGTGGTCGCCCACGCGTTCGAGCCTGATCGACGCCTACGTGGATACCGGCCTCGCCTACAAGGGCCTGTTCGAGGGGCGCGACGACGACACGATCGGACTCAGCTTCGCCTACGCCCGCATCGGCGACGACGCCCAGCGGGCCGACCGGGACACGATCCTCTACACCGGGATGCCGATGCCGCGCCGCCGCGCCGAGGCGGTGATCGAGGCGACCTATCAGGCGGTGGTCGTGCCGGGCTTCACGGTGCAGCCCGACGCGCAGTACGTCATCCGGCCCGGTGCCGGAATCGCAGGTCCGGACGGGCGCCGGCTGCGCAACGCGGCGGTGCTCGGCCTGCGCGCGACCGTGCAGTACTGAGCCGGCCTGCGACCGCGGCACCCGGAACGCTCCCGGGCCTCCGCCTCTTTCAGCAGCATGTTGATTTTCGAGTGGGTCGTCGGCGTCCTGTTCGGCGCCGTCCTCCTGGCCGGCGTCGCGCGCCGGCTCGGTGCGCCATATCCCGCCTTCCTGGCGCTGGGCGGCGTCGGCCTCGCCTTCGTGCCCGGCGTCCCGAACCTGCGGCTCGATCCCGAACTGGCGCTCGCCCTGTTCCTGGCCCCGGTCCTGCTCGATGCCGGGTTCGACGCCTCGGTGCGGGACCTGAAGGAGAACTGGCGCGCGGTGCTCGGGCTCGCGGTCGGGGCCGTGGCGGTGACGACTGTCGCGGTCGCGGTCGTGGCGCGGCTCGTCGTGCCGGACATGCCGCTCTCCGCCTGCATCGTGCTCGGCGCCGTGGTCGCGCCGCCCGACGCCGTGGCGGCGCTGGCGGTGCTCAAGCACGCGCCGATGCCGCACCGGCTCGCCACGATCCTGCGCGGCGAGAGCCTGCTCAACGACGCGGCCTCGCTGCTGATCTACCGGCTCGGCGTGACCGCCGCGATGGCCGGCACCTTCCACCCGGCGGAGGTGGCGCCGGCCTTCCTCCTGGGCGTGGTCGCGAGCCTCGTCGTCGGCCCCTGCCTCGGCCTGCTGTTCGTGGCCGTGACCCGGCGCGTGACCGATCCGGCGAGCGCGATCGTGCTCCAGTTCGTCGCCGCCTTCGGGATCTGGCTCGCCGCGGAGCGGCTGGAGCTGTCGGGGGTCCTGACCATCGTGACCTTCGCGGTGACGGTCGCCCGCCGGGCACCCGGCGTCACCGCGCCCCGCGCCCGGGTGATCTCCTACGCGGTCTGGGACACGGCGGTGTTCGTGCTCAACGTCCTGGCCTTCGTGCTGATCGGTATCCAGATCGACCCGATCCGGGACCGGTTGAGCGGCGCGGACGCGTGGCAGGCGCTGATCCTCGCGGGCGCGACCTTCGCCACCGTGGTCCTGACCCGCCTCGCCTGGGTGATGCCGACCACAGGGATCCGCGGGTTCGGCCTCCGGCAGGCCGGCGCCCCAGCGCGGCTGGGCCCGGGGATCGCCCTGTCGTGGGCGGGCATGCGCGGGATCGTCACCGTGGCGGCCGCTCTGGCGCTGCCCGCCGAGTTCCCGCACCGGGATCTCGTGGTGGTCACCGCCTTCGTCACGGTGCTCGGCACCCTGATCGTCCAGGGCCTGACCCTGCGGCCGCTGCTCGCCCGTCTGCGGCTGGAGGACGACGATCCGGTGGGCCGGGAGACCGGTTGGGCCCGCGCGGCGGCCTACGAGGCCGCCCTGGAGAGCCTCGCCGACGCCGAGAACGAGCCGGCGACCGACGCCCTGCGGGCCGAGTTCCGCGCGGCCCTCGCGGAGGCCGAGGCGCATGACGAGGGCTTGGCGCCGGAGAGCCTGCCGGCGGATGCCGCGCGGCGGCGCGCCGTCGAGGCCGCCCGCGACGCGGTGCTCGCCCTGCGCCGCCAGGGGCGGATCGGCGACGACGCCTACTACCTGCTGGAGGAGGAATTCGACTGGGCCGAGCTCAGCGCGACCCCGCGCGCGGAGACCTGAGCGCGCCCCGTCAGACGCCCTTGCGCGCCGCGATCCGGGCCTCGATCGCGTCCCAGACCGCGACCGACAGGTCGGGGCCCCCGAGCCGCTGGATCGCCCGGATGCCGGTGGGGGAGGTGACGTTGATCTCGGTGAGATGCCCGTCGATCACGTCGATGCCCACCAGGATCAGGCCCCGCCGCGCCAGTTCCGGGCCGATCGTGGCGCAGATCTCGCGCTCGCGGTCGGTCAGCTCGGAGGCGGAGGCGGCGCCGCCGCGGACCATGTTGGAGCGGATGTCGTTCGCGGCCGGGACGCGGTTGACCGCCCCCATCGGGACGCCGTCGACCAGGATGATGCGCTTGTCGCCCTCGGTGACCCGGTCGAGGTAGCGCTGCACGACCCAGGCCTCCCGGAAGGTCGTGGCGAACAGGTCGAACATCGAGCCGAAATTCGGGTCTTTCTCGGTGACCTTGAACACGGCCGCGCCGCCGTGCCCGTGCAGCGGCTTCATCGCCACGGTCCCGTGCTCCAGCCGGAAGGCCTCGATCTCCGCCTTGTCGCGACTGATCAGCGTCGGCGGCATCAGCTCGGGGAAGTCGAGGACGAACAGCTTCTCGGGCGCGTTGCGCACCTCGAAGGGATCGTTGACCACGAGGGTCTCCGGATGGATCCGCTCGAGCATGTGGGTGGCCGTGATGTAGGCCATGTCGAAGGGCGGGTCCTGGCGCATCAGCACCACGTCCGCCTCGGCGAGGTCGATCCGCTCCGGCGGCGCCAAGGTGAAGTGCGCGCCCTCGACGTCCTGCACGGTCAGCCGCTCGACGCGGGCCGTCACGCGACGGCCCTGCATCGAGAGCCGGTCGGGCGTGTAGTAGACGAGCGCGTGCCCCCGCCGCTGGGCTTCCAGCAGCAGGGCGAAGGTGGTGTCACCCGCGATCCGGATGTTCTGGATCGGGTCCATCTGGACCGCGACGGTCAGGCTCATACCAAACGCCCCTCGCCAACGGCGGGCAACTCGACCGGGTCCCGTCTCAATCGTCGGACAGGGACTTGCTGCCGGTGCGCTTGTCGTAGTCGCCGATCGCCGCCCGGCATTCCGGGGACAGGCGCTTGCGGTTGCGCATCATGCAGCGATCCGCGTCCTGGCTGTTCGGATCGACGCCCGCGCAGAGGCGGAAATAGTCGTTCGCGCAGCCGAGCTGCAGGCCCTGATCCTCCCGCTGGGCGTAGGCGGGGCCGGCGGTCAGCGCGAACAGCGCCAGCGCCGCAGTAGCCAAGCCGCGGCGGCGGAAGGCGCGCAGGGATCGTTCCGGAACCAGTCGCATTCAGCGGTGTCCTCAATCTCGATCGGGCGGAGAGCCGACACGACGGTCCCGCCATCGCCCGTGCCCGGCATATCGGTCGGGCCGGGCGGTAGGCAAGCGCCGAGGGTCCCGACGGGTTCCGCGCGGCAACGTCGCGGCCACGCTTCGCCGCGGTGTGGCGCGCGGGTCGCACAGCGCCGCCGCCCGGCGGGCCGTCCGCACATAAGAAGGCCCCGTCCGGATCGGACAGGGCCTCAAGTCGAAGGGAGGAAACGCCCGCCATGGGCGCGAACACCCACGCAATTCACGCGCCAACTCCTGCGAGCACCGAGATTCCCGGCGGGGGCCCGGAAAGACTCCGTTAACCACGTCGTGCTGGATTGTTTCGGTAGCCCTTGCCGACGCCCTCCGAAGGGCCCGGGCCAGATGCTCGGACCGCCGACAGGAGCCGGAGACCATGACCCTCATCAAGCCGCTGGAGACCGGCGAAGCCCGTTCGTCGAAGCCCGTCGCCGATCCGGCGCGCAGAGCCGCGCAGGCCCCGTCCGCCACCCTGATCCCGTTCCCGGGCGCGGAGGCGCGGCGGACCTGCCGGATCCCGCGCTCCGGCGAGCGGCGCGGCGAGATCCTCCTGTTCCTCGGCGTGCGCTACGAGCGCCTCGCGTCCTGAGGACGTCCCCGCGCATGTCAGCCCGGCCGCGCGACACCACCGACGGTTCTCCCATGTCAGCCCCGGATCGCCGGCAGCCCGACCGCGCGCGCACCACGCTGCGCCTCGCCCCCGCCGGCGCCGCGCTCGCCCTGCTCGCGGCCTGCACCCAGAGCGGCGATTTCGGCCGGCCGCGCACGGGGGTCTGGAACGGGCTCATCGACACGACGGGCAGCTTCAGCACCCGGGATCGTGGGCGCCTCCTGCTCGATTCCGGCCTCACCGACGACGAACTGACCCTGCGCGACCGCGCGTGGCGGTTCGTCGCGCCGGCCAGCAACTTCACGGCCTTCCAGGACACGGTGTTCGGCCTCGCCAGCGCCCACGCGCTCCCGCCGACGTGGCGCTACGAGGAAGTCGGCGCCTATTACGAGGCCCTGACGGAGGAGCCGTCCCGCTCCCCAGTCTCCCGCTACCGGAAGCTCAGCGACGACGCGACCGCCGACGCGCGGCTGATCCCGCTCTTCGTGGCGCTGGCCGCCCGCGTCATCGACGCGGATGCCGCTCGCCTGCGCAGCCTGCCCTTCGCCAAGACCCTCGACGACGCCGCCGTGCGGGATGCCGTCCAGCGGGTCGCCGAGAACCGCTGCCTGATCGCCTGGGTGCGCTTCGAGGCCGGCCTGCGGCTCGCCCGCTACCGGTTCGCGCTGGAGCACCTGTTCGCGGCCGCGCCGGCGCCGGAATCGGTCTCGGCCGAGCGGTCCATCCTGATGCTGGCCGCGCGCCGCAACCTGCTCGACCCGCTCCTGCCGCCGGACGCCGCGGCCCGGTGCGGCCTCGGGCCGCTTCCGCTGCCGCCCCCACCGGTCGCGCAGGCGGAACCGCTGGTGGTCAAATACTGAGCGCTCGAGGCCGCCCGAGGATGAGGGTCGTGCCGCGCGGATGGCCGGAGGCCGGACTCCGCCGGCACTAGTACTTCAGTCCGGTGTCGCAGAGGACGGTCACGGCGGTCGCGTCGCTGGGGAGGCGCCCGGACGACAGCAGCGCGACCGTCGCCGCGACGTTGGCCGCCGCCGAGTAGCCGACGTGCAGGCCCTCCCGCGTCGCCAGGGCCCGCCGCCACTCCTCGGCCGCCGCGTCGGTCACCGGGATGGACAAGTCCATCAGGCCGGCCGTCCAGTGCGGCGGGACGCTGCCGTAGCCGGTGCCCTGGATCAGGTGCCGGTGCTTCGTGACCGGCAATCCGCCGAGGGGCTGACAGCCCGCCGGCTCGACCGCGGCGCAGATCAGGGACGGGTTGCGCTTGCGCAGGGCCGCGGCCACGCCGAGGAAGGTCGCGCCCGTGCCCACGGCCGCCACCCAGGCATCGACCCGGCCGGACGATTGCGCCCAGATCTCTGGTCCGGTCGTCTCGCGATGCGCGCGCAGGCCCTCCGGCGCGTGGAACTGGTCGATGTAGAAGCCGCCCCGCTTGGTCGCGACCCGCTCCGCCGCGTCAGCGGCCGCCCGCACGTCGGCGCCCGTGACCTGCCCCGGGACGCCGTCCACCTGCGGCACCCGCACGACCTCCGCCCCGAGCGCCTCGAGCATCCGCACGCGCTGGAGGCTGTTCCCGGCCGACATCGTGACCACGAGCGGGTGCCCGAGGGCCGCGCAGGCCACCGCGAGGCCGGCCCCCATGTTGCCGCTGGTCATCTCCACCACGGGCGCCCCCGCGGCGAGGCGGCCGTCCGCGCGCGCGGCCAGCAGGATGGCGCGGGCGGCGCGGTCCTTGACGCTGCCGCCGGGCTGCATGAACTCGGCCTTCGCGAGGATGCGGCCCGGACCGGGATGGACGCGTTCGAGGGCGACGAGCGGCGTGTTGCCGATCAGATCGAGGGCGGATCGCGTGATCCCGGCGGCCGAGGACGGCATCGTCGCGGCGGCTGCGATCATCGCGTCGGCGGGGCCGGCGCCGTCATCCGGGAGAACGCGGGGCCGCGGGGGCTCGGCACCGGCCGACCGGCGCCGCGGACCCGTGCGGCGTCCTCGCTCAGCGTCCCGCTCCCTTGCCCGACGCATCCTTGCCCGACGCGTCCTTGCCGGGCGTGTCCTTGCCCGCGGACGCATCGTCCGTCGGCGTGTCGGTGGTGCAGGAGACGGCCTGGACGGCGGCGTTGGCGGCGGGCCTCTGGCTCGGGAGACCGGCGATCACCCGCACCACCACGAAGCCGCGCGCGTCGGGCGCGACGATGCGCACGTCGCGGCTCGGATCGTTCTCGTCGTCGTCGGCCAGCGCCTCGTCGTACTGCGCCCGGGTCAGGATCACGAGATCCAGGGCCCCGCGGACCGCGGCCTGATCGGTCACCGCGTAGAACGCCCCGCGGCGGGCATGCGCGGCGAGCGAGAGCGACAGCGGACCGGTGCGGGCCGAGACGCGCATGGGCCCGTCCGCGAGGTTGTAGGCGCAGACGCCCACGGCGACCGCCGGATCCGGGATCGGCAGCCACGCCTCGGGCGGGGAGGGGTCGTCGCCGGTCGCGACCGCGTAGATCGATTGCGGATGGTCCAGGTTCTCGCTGGTGCGGGCGCGCGAGACCGCGTCGGCCTCCGACAGGGCGGGGATCGCCAGGACCGCCGCGATGTGGACGATCCCGGCGAGCACGAGGCCGATCAGCGTGGCGTAGACGAAGCGCAGGCTCACGGGGCGCACCCCACGCGGGTGATGGCCGGCACGGCACTTCGGTCGAGGGATCCGACGCTGGCGGCGACCGGCGTATCGTACAGGCGCAGGGCGAGGCGGACCGGCCCGCTCGCCCGCGGGCTCGGGAGCCAGTTGCCCGGCTGGACATCCGGCGCGAGCGTGATCGTGAAGCGCCCGTCGGCCGTGCGCAGCACTTCCGTGGAGGTGAAGCCCTCGCGCAGCGGCGCGCGGCCGGGTTCGCGCGCGCCGCGCCCGGCGACCGTGACGGTCCAGGCGCGGGCGGGCGGTGTCGCGCCGCCGATCCGGTACGTGCAGGTCGCGTCGAGCGCCTGACCGGAATCGTCGACCGCCGCGGTCAGAAGCAGGCCCTCACCGACCGCCAGAGGGATCTCGCCGCGGCGCGCGTTGACGGCGCGGGTGTAGGGATCGGCATTCGCCGCGCCGGCCCGCGGCCACGCGGTCCAGGCTCCGACCTGCACGCCGCCGAACGGGTAGCCGCCGCTCGTGGCCCAGTCGGCGCTGGCGAGTCCCAGGACGGCGCCCAGCGCCAGGGTGTAGGCGGCGAGGCCGGCGATCGAGCTCTTGCGCCAGAGGCGCAGGACGAAGCGCGCAGCGCCGTTGCGTGGGGCGCCGGCGAACACGGAGGTCCGGCCGAGCGCCTCGGGGATCGTGAGCTTCATGCGCTCACCGCACCTCGGTGAAGCCGCCGACCGGGCGGGCGCCCTCGGCGACCTCGCGCAGCTGACCCGACGGCGGCGCCGCCGCCCGGTCGCCGGGCTTCCGGCCGGTCCTCGGCGCGCTTCCGGCGCCGGCAGGCGCGTCCGCGGCCGAGCCGGGCGCGCGCTCGACGGTGCGGAACAGGCCGTTCAGGCCGCTGATCACCTCGAAGGAGCGGCGCGAGAGCTTGCCGTAGGCGCTGGCATTGGGATCGGTCGGCGCGGTCGGGCCGCCGGAGGCCTGCTGCTGGGCGGCGCGCGGGCTCTCCTTCAGGCCGGGCAGGCCCTTGATCTCGATGCCCTGGTGGGCCGGCTCCATGACGTCGTGCCAGAGCTGGGCCGGGAGGGAGCCGCCGGTGAGCTTGTTGGTCGAGGTGTGGTCGTCGTTGCCGAACCAGACGGCGCCGACGTAATTGCCGGTGTAGCCGACGAACCACGCGTCCCGGTAGGCGTTCGTCGTGCCGGACTTGCCCGCCACCTTCACGCCCTCGAGCTGGGCCCGCTTGCCGGTGCCCTCCTCGACCACCTTGTTGAGCATGAAGTTCATGTCCGCCACGACCTGGGGCGAGAGAACCCGCTCGGGCGCCTCGTCGGCGTGGCGGTAGATCACCTCGCCGGACGAGTTCTTCACCTCGATGGCCGCGTAGGGCTTGGCGCGGAAGCCGCCGTTGGCGAACACCGCGTAGCCCGCCGCCTGGTCGATGACCGTCACCTCGTCCGAGCCGATCGGCATCGAGACCGTGTCGATCAGGTTCGAGGTGATGCCCATCTTGTGCGCGAGTTCCGTGATCTTCGCGCGGCCCGCCTTGGCGGCCTTGGCCTCGTGGGAGATGCCCATGGCCTTGCCCAGCGAGATCGAGATCTTGATCGGGATCGTGTTGATCGACTTCGCCACCGCGAGCCACATCGGCACCCGTCCGGCATAGGACCGGCCGTAATTCTGCGGGCACCAGTTGCCGATGCAGACGGGGCTGTCGACCACCGTCGTGTCGGGCTTGAACAGCCCGGAGGCGAGCGCGGCCGAGTAGACGTAGGGCTTGAACGAGGAGCCGGGCTGGCGCAGCGCGTCGGTGGCGCGGTTGAACTGGCTCTCGCCGTAATCCGCGCCGCCCACCATGGCGCGCAGCGCCCCGTCGGGATCGAGGATCACCATGGCGGCCTCGTCCACGTCGTAGGCGTCGCCGGATTTGCGCAGGATGTCGGCCACCGCCTCGTCGGCCCGCTTCTGGATCGCGAGGTCCAGCGGCGTCTTCACGGTCAGCACGCGGTCGTTGCGCAGCTTGCCCGCGTCGGCCATCGCCTTGATCTCGCCGAAGGCCCAGTCGAGGTAGTAGTCGGCGGTGATGTCGCGGGTGCGGGTCACCGGCGTCGCCGGGTTGCGGAGCGCCGTCTGGATCTGGCCCTCGGTGACGAAGCCCGCCTCCACCATGTTGTGCAGCACGTCCGCCGCCCGCGCGCGCGCCGCCGGCAGGTTGACGTGCGGGGCGTACTTGGTCGGCGCCTTGAACAGGCCCGCCAGCATGGCGGCCTCGGCGAGGCTGATGTCCTTGAGCGGCTTGCCGAAATAGTAGTCCGCCGCCGCCACCGCGCCGAAGGTGCCGCCGCCCATGTAGGCGCGGTCGAGGTAGAGCTTCAGGATCTCGTTCTTGGTGAGATGGCTCTCGAGCCACAGGGCCAGGAACGCCTCGTTGACCTTCCGCTCCAGGGAGCGCTCGTTCGTCAGGAACAGGTTCTTGGCGAGCTGCTGGGTGATCGAGGACCCGCCCTGCGTGCCGCTGCCGCCGCGGGAGTTGTTCACCAGCGCCCGCAGCGTGCCGATCGGGTCGATGCCCCAGTGCTCGTAGAAGCGCCGGTCCTCGGTGGAGACCAGCGCCTTGATCATGATGTCGGGAAAGTCGTCGAGCTTCAGCGAGTCATCGTGCTTGATGCCGCGCCGCCCGACCTCGGTGCCGTAGCGGTCGAGGAAGGTGACGGCGAGATCCTGCTGCTTCAGCCAGTTCTCGCTGGTGAGCTGGAAGGCGGGCTGCGCCAGCGCGAGCATCAGGATGGCGCCGCCGGTCCCGATCGTCACTCCCTCGCTCGTCAGGTCGAGGGCGACGCGCTTCCAGCCGCGCACCGCGAAGCGGCTCATGACGCGCTGGAAGCGCTCGTAGGCCTGACCCGTGGACTGGCCGCCGTCGTACAGGCTCGCGTTGACCCAGGCGTCGAAGGCGAGGGCGGCGCGTTCGAGGCGGACCTTGATCTCGGTGAACGTCGGCAGGCGCACGATGTCGAACCCGGCTTGTCGAGCGCCTCTGCGGCGGATCCTGGCGGCGGATGGTCGGGCGCCCGCGCCGCGGACACGAACCCTGCGCCGGCGCCACCGCACGGCATCCGACGTCCATAGCAGGATCCGGAACCGGCGGCGAGGCTCTGCGCAGTCTCGTGATTCGCCGCGGACGAGCTTGGCCTTAACGCACGACGGGGCGATCCGGTCGCATGGCAATCGCAGGGCGGCCGCCGGCGACACTCGGCTGCCACGCTTGCAGCGGTGCCGCGCCTCGGGCAGAGAGGCGGCCTCCCCTCTGAGAGACTTTCCCGATGCCCAAGCCCGAGGCGCCGCGCCGCGGGGCGGTCGAGCCGTTCTGGCGGACCAAGACGCTCGAAGCCATGACCCCGTCCGAGTGGGAGAGCCTGTGCGACGGCTGCGGACGGTGCTGCCTGATGAAGCTCGAGGACGAGGATACCGGCGAGGTCCACCACACCGATATCGGGTGCACCCTGCTCGACGGCCTCACCTGCCGGTGCCGCGACTACGCGCGGCGGCAGAAGCGGGTGCCCGACTGCGTGCGCCTGACGCCGGAGGCGGTGCGGTCGATCGCCTGGCTGCCGCCGACCTGCGCGTACCGGCTCGTGCGCGACGGGCAGCCGCTCTACCCGTGGCACCCCCTGATCTCCGGCCGGGCCGCGAGCGTGCACGAGGCGGGCATCTCGGTCCGCGGCCGGCTCGCCGGCAACGAGGAGGAGTTCTCGGAGGACGAGTTGCCGGACCGGATCGTGGCTTGGCCGGGCCTCGATCCCGGCGCGGTGTGAAGCGACCGCACCGGACGTCCCCTCGAGCGATCGGCCGAGTTCGCGAGCCTCGGTCGGTACGCCCTAGCCGGCCCCGGCGTGTCGGCCGAGCAGCCGGCCGCCGGCCAATCCGTTCGCCGCGATCACGATGGCGACCGCCGCCGCGTGGAACAGCAGGTCCGTGGCGGTGGCGTCGTGCGGGTGGACCGGCATCAGCAGCGCCGCCGCCGCCGCCGCCACCGCCAGCCCCCCGAGGGCGGCCGTGAGGTTCGGCCGCAGCGGGCAGGCGCGCCGCAGCATCACGACGATCAGCACGGACAGCGGCACCGAGACGCAGATCAGGAAGCTGAAGCAGCCCGTGATCGGGTGCTCGCCGTGCATCTCGGCCCCCGGCGCGATCCAGTCGCGCAGGCAGCCCAGCCCGCTCGCGCCGATCCAGAGCGCGAGGGGCGGCAGCGGCAGCAGCGCCCAGCGGCCGGACCGTCCCGGCACGCTGGTGGCGAAGGCCGCGTAGGCGGCCGTGATCGCCGTCAGTACGGCGCCCAAAGCCGCGAGGGCCAGATCCGGCACATGCATGCGCAGCATGAAGCCGCCGGTCCCGACCCAGGCGGCGAGGACCACGCCGAGCACCAGCGTCACGCCGAGCCAGAGGGCCGCGCGGGCCTCCGGGGCCGGCAGCGGCCGCACGGGTTCGAGCCCGACCGCGAGTTCCTCGACCAGCCGCTCGTGGCGGGACAGGTCGCCGCCGGCCCAGTTGCTCCCCTCTCCGGGCATCACTCCCGCTCCTGCGTCAGGCTGGCCCGGAGCGCCTTCAGCGCCCGGTGCAGGTTCACCTTGAGGGCCCCCTTGCTGCGGCCGGTAAGGGCGGCGGTCTCGTCGAGCGACAGCTCGCGCAGGCCCAGGTGCTCGACCGCCTGCCGCTGGCCGTCGGGCAGGGCCGCCACCGCCCTGGCCAGGGCGGCGGCCCGGTCCCGCGCCTCCAGCCCGTGGCCGGGGGCCGGCCCCGGATCGACCTCCGCCTCGTAGGCCAGCGGGTCGTTGACCTCCCGCGGGCGCCGCCCGGCGCGGCGCAGCCGGTCGATCGCCCGCCGCTGGGTGATGGCGCGCAGCCAGGGCAGGAACGGCCGGGCCGGATCGTAGCTCGCCCGAGCCCGGTGGACGGTCATCAGCGCGTCCTGCACGACGTCGTCCACCGCCTCGCCGCGCACGCCCTGCGCCCGCGCGATCGCCGAGACCACGGGCAGACAGGCCTTCAGCAGCGCGCGATAGGCGGCCGCGTCGCCGCCCTGGGCCGCCGCCATCAGGGTCGCCAGTTCCTGTTCGAGCGCCATCCGGGCTCCGCCGTCGTTCCGTCCCCCGGCACGCGGCGTGTCTAACCCACGGTCCGATCCCGACGCCAGCACCCAGCCGCGCGCCGGCATCCCGCCCGGGACGGCGAGGATCATCGCACGGCCTCCCGGACCGTCGCGGCGGGCGACGTTGCGGGAGACGCGGCGAGGCGCGCGGCGCCCAGGATCCGCCCGTCCTCGGACTGGAGCAGCAGGGCCGCCGTCTCGCCCTCGGGACGCGCCGACGCGAAGGTCGCGGCGGAGCCGGACCAGCGCCCGAGGTCGCGCACCGACCGGACGATGTTGGCCTGCTCGATGGTGCGCCCGGCATTCTCGCCGCGCAGCACGCGGGTGGTGTGGCTCGGATCGTACCCGATCAGGAGGACGCGGCCCGCGGCGCCGCCGGCCCCGGCACCGATCTGCGCGACGACCTGCTCGCCGTCGCGGGCCAGCGTCACGGGAATGCCGGGCCCGGCCTGCCGGGCGCGCGCGATCGCGGCGCGCAGGCCGGCCTCGTCGGAGCCGACCAGCCCGACCTGCCCGTCGATCACCGCCTGCGGCGTGTAGGTGGGTCCGCCGAGACGGGCCGCGTAGGCCTCCTGGCGGGCGGTGGCGGCCGGCAGGGCGTAGCGATCGCGCCAGTCGAGATGGTTCCAGTAGGTGACGTGGAACGCGAGCGGCAGGACATCGCCCTGCGCCCCCGCCGGCTCGTGGGCGAGGCGGCCGATCAGCGCCTCCGCGGGCGGGCAGGAGGAGCAGCTCTGCGAGGTGAACAGCTCGACGACGACGGGGCGCTCCGCCGCGTCGGCCGGGTAGAGGCTGCCGCACAGCAGGGCGGCGGCGATCAAGAGGGCAGGGCGCATGGCCGGAACTCCCGCACGCCGGCGGTTCGGACCCGGCGTACCGGCTCCTTCGGCGGCGGCGCGGCGGCGGTTACACCGGCGGCGCGAGCTCGAAGGCGTCGACGTCGCGCAGCAGGGCGACGAAGGCCCGGGCGCCGTGGTCGAGCGCCGCGCGGCCCGCCTCGGCCGTGCCGAGCCGCGCGTCGCCCATGGCGCCCGAAGCCTGGAGATCGCCGGCCTTCCACGCGAAGGCGGCGGGGCGGCCGGCGCGCAGGTGGGTGAAGTCGCGGATCATCGACAGCGTGCGCGGCGGGAAATCCGCGACCCGGTCGGTCCGGACGAGGTCCGGCCGCAGGGCCAGCATCAGCGCCGTCTCGATGCCGCCGGCGTGGATGCCGTGGGCGATCTCGTCCGCCGGGAACAGACCCTCGGGATAGCCGAGCCGCGCCCAGGATGTCGTGACCGCGACCATGCCGAACCGGGCGCGCAGCTCGCCCGCCACGAGATCGATGAGCGCGCTGTTACCGCCGTGGCTCGTGACGATCACCAGCTTGCGGCAGCCGGCGCGGTGGACGGCCGCGCCGATGCCCGTCCAGGCGGCCAGCGCCGTCCCGGTCTTCAGGGAGAGCGTGCCGGGAAACGCGTCGTGCTCGTCGGACTTGCCCACCGGCTGGACCGGCAGCAGCAGCACGTCGAGATGCGCCGGCACGCCGTCGCGCACCCGGGCGAGGTAGCCCTCGGCGATCACGGTGTCGGTCGCGAGGGGGAGGTGGGGACCGTGCTGCTCGACGGCGGCCACCGGCAGCACGGCGATCGCGCGACCCATGTCCCGTTGGGTGAAGTCTTCGGTGGTCAGCTCGGACCAGAACTGCGCCGTCATCTCTGCCGCGGCCTCCGCCCGCCCCGCACGCGGCGGGTCCGGAAAGCGATCTAGCCGGCAGGCCGGCGCCGAGTCGACCGTCGCGCCGGCGATCCTTCCTCAGACAACCGGTCCCGCGCCGGCCCGGATCGCGTCAGGCGAACAGCGCGTCGATGTCGTCCTGGGAGGGCGTGGCGTCCACGGCCTGCGGGCCGTTCAGCATGAGGTCCTCGGCCCGGGTCCGCCGGGCACGCTCGGCGGGATCCATGGAGGCCGCATCGCGGGCCTTCACGGCGCCGACGAAGCGGGCGAGGCGCTGCTCGAACAGGCGCAGCGATTCGACCACCTTGGCGATCCGCTGGCCGGTGATGTCCTGGAACGCGCAGGCCTCGAAGATCGTGTTGATGCGCTCCTCGACCGCGTCGCGGTAGCCCGGCCCGTCGGGCAGACCGAGCATCGCCTCGGCGGCCTCCATGATGGTGTTGGTGGCGCCGGCGGTCGCCTCCACGACGCTGCCGAGCTCCTCGTGCGCCATGGGGATGCGGTCGCGACTCATCTCGTTCGCGCGCAGCGCCCCGATCTCCTCGCGGAGATGGGCGATGTAATCCGCGATCTCGATCAGCTCGGAGATCACGGTCTGCGGCTCGCGAAGTCGCAGATCGGTCTGCCGTGCGGCGGCTGACGACATGCTCTCCTCCTCGGATCTGTGACCGTCCTCGCCGGCCACGCCACGTCTCGGCGTCCGGCGGCGCGGGAGCGATCCGTCCGGACGCGCGGTGGTCGAAGACGGGAGGCCGGTCAGCTGCCGCAGACCGCCTCGATCTTCGACTTCAGCGTGGCCGCGTTGAAGGGCTTGACGATGTAGTTGTTCACGCCGGCCTTCTTGGCCGCGATCACGTTCTCGGTCTTCGATTCGGCCGTCACCATGATGAACGGCGTCGTCCGAAGATTTTCGTCGGCGCGCACGTGACGGAGCAGCTCGTAGCCGGTCATCGGCTCCATGTTCCAGTCGGAGATGACCAGCCCGTACTTGCGACCCTTCAGTCGTGCGAGCGCCTCGGTCCCGTCGGAAGCGTCGTCGACCTCCTCGAAGCCGAGCTGCTTCAGTAGATTGCGAATAATGCGGACCATCGTCTGGTAATCGTCGACAACGAGGATCGGCATGCTCAGGTCGAGAGCCATCGAACAACTGCTCCGTATTGCCCGGCGGGAAGCCGCGGCGGCTCCCGGATAGATTAACGCTTCGCTAACGCTGCAATTTAGCTGCGCTGCACAGCATTTCAAATAGGGCATGCGCATTGCGAAGCCGTTAATCGGCGCGGGCGGCGCATGGCCGCCCGCGCGGCGTCGCCTCGCTTGACCCTCCGGGCGCCTTTCGGCAGGGTCCGGCCGCGTCGGGCCCCTCGCGGACATGTCAGGCGACCCTATCCGACCCTTCCGAGCACTCGACCCGAACCGATGGCCACAGGCGACGACACGGCCGCGCGACCCTTCACGATCTGCCGCGCCGACGCCCCCGTCCCGCCGGCCCTGGCCGGCGCCGTGGCGGCGATCGGCAACTTCGACGGCGTCCATCTCGGGCACCGGATGCTCGTCGACAGCGTGCGCGCCGCCGCCCGCGCGGCCGGGCGGCCGGCCGCGATCCTGACCTTCGAGCCGCACCCGCGGGCCTACTTCACGCCCGACGCGCCGATGTTCCGGCTGACCGGCCTCGCCGCCAAGGAGGTCGTGTTCGCGCATCTCGGCCTCGACGGGCTGATCGTGCGCCGCTTCGACGGGGCCCTGGCGGAAACCGGCGCCCGCGCCTTCGTGCTCGATTTCCTGAAGCGGTCGCTGGGCCTGTCCGGCGTGGTCGTCGGACACGATTTCCACTTCGGCCGCGGCCGCGAGGGCACGCCCGCGATCCTGGCCGACCTCTGCCGGGAGGCGGGGATGAGCTGCCGCATCGTGGCGCCGGTCGCCCTCGGCGGCGAGACCGAGCCGGTCTCCTCCAGCGCGATCCGCGAGGCCCTCGCGGCCGGCGACGTCGCCCGCGCCAACGCGCTGCTCGGCTACCGCTGGTTCGTCCTCGGCGCGGTCCGCCACGGCGACAAGCGCGGCCGCCAGCTGGGTTTCCCCACCGCCAACGTGATGCTGCCCGATTGCGGGCTCGCGCACGGCATCTACGCGGTGCGGGTCCGCCTGGCCTCGGGCGCGTTCCGCGACGGCGTGACGAGCTACGGCCGCCGCCCGACCTTCGACGACGGCGCACCGTTGCTGGAGACCTACCTGTTCGACTTCTCCGGCGATCTCTACGGGCAGGACATCGCCGTGGAGTTCGTCGGGTACATCCGCGGCGAGGAGCGGTTCGCCAGCGCCGAGGCGCTGGTCGAGCGGATGCATGTCGACGCGGCCGCGGCCCGGACCATGCTGGCGCGGGATGAGACCCCGTCGATGCTGACCTGAGCCCCGCGGGCATCGCGGCGGGCGCGGATCGTGTAGAAGGCACCATTGAGCAGGAGGCGGACGTGCTGGGTCGTTACGAGCGCGCGAACAACGGCGAGGCGGTCGTCGAGTACGGCGACGGCACCATGCGGGTGGTCAAGCCCGGCAGCTTCGTGCGCTGCGCGGTGACCGGCGAGCCGATCCCGCTGGACGCCCTGCGCTACTGGAGCGCCGCCCGCCAGGAGGCCTACGTCTCCCCCGAGGCGATCCTCAGGCGGCTCAAGGAAACCGGCCGCCCCTGACGGTCACGGCGCGCCGAGCGCGCCGCGGATCTGCCGGCGCAGGGCGGCCGCGTCGTCGAGCGCGAGGCGGACGCGCAGCACCCGCACGCCCGCCGCGAAGGCCGGCGGCAGGCGCACCGCGTCCTTCTCGGTGGTGACGAGCGCGGCGTCGAGGCGCCGGGCCGCCTCGGAAAGCGCCGCCAGCTCGCGCGCCCGGTAGGGATGATGGTCGGGGTAGGGGCGCGTCCCGACGATCACCGCCCCCGCCTCGGCCAGGGTCGCGAAGAACTTCTCCGGGCGGCCGATCCCCGCGAAGGCGAGGCAGCGGCGGCCGGCCAAGTCGTCCGTCTCCGGGACGAGGCGCGCCCGGTGGACGGGCAGGCCGCGCCGCGCGGCCGCCCGGGCGACCGCCTCGCCCCCGGCCCCGTCGCCGATCACGATCAGGCCACCGACATGCGGCCACTGCCGGGCGAGCGGCGCGCGCAGCGGCCCCGCCGGGAACGGCAGGCCGTTGCCGAGGCCGGCGGGGCCGTCGACCACAGCGAGGCTGAGGTCCTTGGCGAGTCTCGGGTTCTGGAGGCCGTCATCCATCACGACGACGTCGGCGCCGAGGCTCCGGCACAGGGCGGCCCCGGCCGGGCGGTCGCGGGCGACGATCGCGGGCGCGAGCCGGGCGAGGAGCAGCGGCTCGTCGCCGACATCGGCGGCGGCGTGGTGCGCGGGATCGACCCGCACCGGGCCCGCGAGCCGGCCGCCGTAGCCGCGCGACAGGAAGGCCGGCGCGGCGCCGAGGTCCGCGACGAGGCCCGCGACCGCCAGGGCGGCCGGCGTCTTGCCGGCACCGCCGAGGGTGAAGTTGCCCAGGCACAGGACCGGGCAGCCGGCCCGCGCGCCGGGGCGGTCCATCCGCCGCGCGACGAGCGCCCCGTAGGCCACGCCGACCGGCGCCAGCGCGCGCGCGGCCGGGTGATCCGGCCCCGCGGCCCAGAAGGCCGGCGGTCGCATCAGGCCCGCGCGAGCGGGCGCGCGGGGCTGCCGCGATCGAGGCGCTGGAGCTTCATCTGCGCCACGAACGGGTCGAGGACAGCGAGCGTGCGCGCCACCGCCCCCTCGAACGGCTCCAGGGCACGCTGCCCGGCGCAGGCCATGTCGGCGAGGCGCTCCCGGTCGCCGAGGAGCTCGGCGGCGACCGCCGCCAGCTCGACGCCGTCGCGCACCGGCATGGCGCCGCCGGCGCGGTCGAGGGCGTGGTAGATCACGCCGAAATTCTCGGTGTGCGGCCCGTGAAGCACCGCCGAGTCGAGCCGCAGCGGCTCGATCGGGTTCTGGCCGCCCCGCGGGACCAGGGAACCGCCGAGGAACACCAGGGGGCTGAGGCGGTAGAACAGCCCCAGCTCGCCGATCGTGTCGGCGACGTAGACTTCGATCGAGGGATGGGGTCGCCCGCCGGTGGACCGCAGCGCGCTGCGCAGGCCGACGGCGTTCGCGCAGGCGACGGCCTCGCCCCCCCGGGCCGGATGACGCGGGGCGATGATGGTCAGGAGCTGGGGGAACTGCGCCTTCAGCATCGCGTGCGCGTAGGTGACCATGGCCTCCTCGCCGGAATGCGTGCTCGCCGCGACCCAGACCGGCCGGCCGGCCACCATGGATCCCAGATAGGCGAGCTGCTGCGCGTCGGCCGGCGGCACCGAGGCGTCGAATTTCAGGTTGCCGGCGATGCTCACCCGCGGCGCGCCGAGCTTGGCGAAGCGCTCGCCGTCCTCCTGGGTCTGCGTGAGGCAGATCGCGATCCGCGCCAGGAGCGCCTTGGCGGTGCGCGGGCAGCGCTCCCAGCCCCGGAACGAGCGCTCCGACATGCGCCCGTTGACCAGGATCAGCGGGATCTCGCGCTCGTCGAGCGCCAGGATCGTGTTCGGCCAGATCTCCGACTCGGCGATCACCGCGAGGTCCGGCTGCCAGTGGTCGAGGAACCGTCCGACCCAGCGCGGCGCGTCCAGGGGCATGTACTGATGCACCGCGCCCGGGGGCAGCCGGACGCCGACCAGCTCGGCGGCCGCGCGCGTGCCGGTGGTGACGAGGACCGAGAAGCCGCGGGCGATCATGCCCTCGACGAGCCCGATCAACGACAGGGCCTCGCCGACGCTCGCGCCGTGCATCCAGGCGAGCGGCCCGACCGGCCGGGCCCGCCCCGGGAGGCCCCGCCGCTCCGGGAGCCGGCGCGGATCCTCCTTGCCGCGCTGCGCGCGCCACGCGAGCAGGCCCGTCAGCGCCGGCTCGCCGATGCGCAGGCCGGCCCGGTAGGCCTGTAGCGGCAGGGTCACGGAGGGGCGCCTCACGCGAGGTCTCCCACCGGCGCCTGGCCGATCTCAGGGACCTGGTCGCGGTAGAGCGCCGCCCGGTCAGAGCGCCCGACGAGCGCGTAGGCACGGGCGTGGACCCGGTTCATCTCGGCCTCGACGAAGCGTCGGAGCGTCTCGAATGCTTCGCCCTCGCAGTCCCGCGGGACGTAGATCGGGTCGCCCAGCACGATCGCGCCGCGGCCGAAGGGCAGCCCGAGGCAGGCCCGGTCCCACGAACTGAAGCGCAGGTGCCGGCTCGTCACCACGGCCGCCGGGACGATCGGCCGGCCGGAGAAGCGCGCGAGGGTGAGAATCCCGGCGTCGCATCGGCGGGAGACCTTCGGCACGTCGGCGCTGAAGGCCACGGATTCGCCGGCCTTCAGCGCCCGCAGCATCGCCCGCAAGCCCTCCGCGCCACCCTTGGCGCGCTGATCGGTGGCGCGGCCGCGGCCGCGGGCGCCCGAGGCGCGCATCACCCGGATCCCGAAGCGCTCCAGCGCGATGGTGTTGATGTTCCCGTCCGGGTTCCGCGAGATGATCGTCGCCACGCGGTCGCCCGGCCGGCGCAGGAGCGGCATCATGATGTGCTGGCCGTGCCACATGCCGAGGATCAGCGGCGTGCGCGCGTCGATCCACCCGTCCGCCGCGCCCGCGGACGCCTCGCCCGCGTGGATCTCGAAGCGGTTGGTGAGGCGCACGAGCCGCAGATAGGCCGCCGCGAGACGGCCGAGGAGGCGCTGCACGGGGGGGTTACGGAGGAGACGCTTACCGAGGCTCATGTCACGCTTGGGGCGGGCCGGCGTGCCGCCGCCCGATCAGGTCCGGATCGAATTCGACCGCGCATGGTCTAGCTCCCGCTCCGGAGACGAGACAATCGGCCTCGTCCACAACCACACGGTTAGGCCGCCGGGATCGGCGGGCGTTCCGACGCCGCGGATGCTCCCGCGGCGCGGCGAAAACACGGCAGCGGGCCTTGTTTAGATTAATTCCAGACTATAGATTGGAATGGATCCAAAGAAGGAGATTCGCATGGCCGCCGCCCTCGACAGCGCCGCCGACCTGCACGCCGAGGCGCGCCGCGCCTTCGTGCTGCGCTACGTGCAGCCCGGCCTCGCCGGCCTGATCGACGGCTCGGTCTCGACCCTCGCGCCGATCTTCGCGGCGGCCTTCGCCACCGGTCACAACGGCGCGACCTTCCTGGTGGGGCTCGCGGCCTCGGTCGGGGCCGGCATCAGCATGGGGTTCACCGAGGCCCTGTCGGACGACGGCGCCGTCACCGGCCGCGGCGATCCGTGGCTGCGCGGCCTGGTCTGCGGGGCGATGACCACGCTGGGCGGCCTCGGCCACACGCTGCCCTACGCGATCCCCGACACGCTCCCGGCCGGCTGGCCGAACCCGTTCGTCCTGGCCACGAGCCTCGCGGTTCTGGTGGTGATCGTGGAGCTCGCGGTCATCGCGGCGATCCGCACGCGCTTCATGGCGACGCCGTTCTGGCGCGCGGCCCTGCAGGTCATGCTCGGCGGCGCGCTGGTGCTGGTGGTCGGGATGCTGATCGGAAGCGCTTGACGGGACGCGCCGCGCCCGCGATGCGGGGCGCCTTTCCCCGTGTCGAGGGTGACCATCGGCGTTGACCTTCCGCCTCGCCCATCTCAGCGATCCGCATGTCGGGCCCCTCGGGCCGGTGCGCCTCCGCCAGCTCCTCGGCAAGCGCGCCACCGGCTACGCCAACTGGCGGCGGGGGCGCTCGCGCAGCCACGACATGACCGTGCTGGAGGCCCTGGTCACCGACCTGAAGGCGCAGGAGGCCGGGCACGTCGCCTGCACGGGCGACCTGTGCAACATCGGCCTGCCCAGCGAGTGGGAGACCGCCCGCACCTTCCTGGAAGCCCTCGGATCCCCCGAAGCGGTGAGCTTCGTGCCGGGCAACCACGACGCCTATGTCCGCGGCTCCCTGGAAGGCCTGCTCGCCGCCTGCGGCCGCTACACGGGGGACGATTCGGGCTCCTGGGGCCACTTCCCGTACCTGCGGCGCCGCGGCCCACTGGCCCTGGTCGGCCTGTCCAGCGCGATCCCGACGAAGCCGTTCGTGGCGACCGGCCGCCTCGGCGCGTCGCAGCTCGCCGCGGCCGAGACCCTGCTCCGCGCCCTGGCCACCGAGCCCGGTCGTCCGTTCCGCGTGGTGATGATCCACCATCCGCCGCAGCCCGGCGGCGCCTCGCCGGGCCGCGAGCTCAAGGACGCGGCGGCGTTCACCGCGATGATCGGGCGGGCCGGCGCGGACCTGATCCTGCACGGTCACAATCACGTCACCAGCATCGACCGGATCGCGGGGCCGGACGGGCGGACCGTCCCAGTCATCGGAGCTCCCTCCGCCTCGGCGCGCGCGGACGGTCACGGCGCGATCGCGTCGCGCCGGGCCTCCTACCTGCTGTTCGAGATCGGCCGGGTGGACCAGGGGTTCTCGGTCACGGCCCGTCGGCGGGGCCTCGACGCGTCGGGCACCGTGGGCGATCTCGGCACGCTCGACCTCGGCGCGCCGGGCGGAGCCTGAGGGCGTGAGCCGGCACGGCCGTCGTGACGGCGGCGCCGGCCCCATGATCGGCAACGATGCGGTTCAGATGCCGGCGACCGCGAGGTCGGCGCGCTGCTGTCGGCTGAGACTTGCTTCGTAGCGCTCGGCCTGGAGGCGGGTGAGACCGCATATCAACGCGAGTGTCCCGCGATACACGGTATAGGTGCCGTCGTGAGTCGGCCTGACGCGAATCACCTCTGCCATGGGAGCCTGCCTTATGCTGGAGGTTGCCTGCTTTCGTCTGAGGAAATCGTCCCTTCTCGCTGGATTGGCCGGTCGAACGCGCGAACGAGGGCGAGGTTATCAGTCGTTCCAAAGGTGGCAAGGGTCGTATACGTCGAAATGCTTAGGTCTTTCTGCTGCAATGCGGCAAAGCCTTGGCCGGCCTCGCGATCCGCGGGTGCGCAAAAAAGCGGCCGCCGTCTTGCATTTTGAATATGCTGCGCGGGTCGGCCGGGAGCCGCCCGGGCGGCGCGAATCGTAGGATGGATCCCGCCCGTCCGGGCGCGAAAGGACACCCCATGCAGCTCTGGCGTCTGACGGCGACCGACCTCGCGGCCCTGATCCGCTCCGGCCAGGTCTCGGCCCGGGAGGTGGCGCGGGACGCCCTCGACCGGCTCGACGCGGTCAACGGGCGGATCAACGCCGTGGTCGAGCACCGGCCCGAGGACGTGCTGGCGCAGGCGGACGCGGTGGACGCCGCCCGGGCGCGCGGCGAGGCCCCCGGTCCGCTGGCGGGCGTGCCGGTCACCGTCAAGGTCAACGCCGACCAGCGCGGCTTCGCGACGACGAACGGGCTGCGCCTCCAGCGCGATCTCGTGGCGACGGACGACAATCCCGTCGTCGCCAACCTGCGCCGGGCCGGCGCCGTGCTGCTCGGGCGGACCAACACCCCGGCCTTCTCGCTGCGCTGGTTCACCACGAACCAGCTCCACGGCGACACCAAGAATCCCCGCGACCCGGCGCTCACGCCCGGCGGCTCCTCCGGGGGCGCCGGCGCCGCGGTGGCGGCCGGGATCGGCGCCATCGCGCACGGCACCGACATCGCCGGCTCGGTGCGCTACCCGGCCTATGCCTGCGGGGTGCACGGGCTGCGGCCGAGCCTGGGCCGGATCCCGGCCTGGAACGCGTCCTCGCCCGAGCGCGGCATCGGCCCCCAGCTGATGGCGGTCTCCGGCCCGCTCGCCCGCAGCATCGCCGACGTGCGCCTCGGCCTCGAGGTCATGGCGGCGCCCGACCCGCGCGACCCGTGGTGGGTGCCGGCACCGCTCGAGGGACCGCCCGTCGCGCGCGAGGTCGCGCTCTGCGTGCGGCCCGGGGGGCTCGCCACCGCACCGGAGGTCGAGGCCGCCCTGCGCGAGGCCGCGCGGCGCCTGAGCGAGGCCGGGTGGGCGGTCACGGAGATCGCCGACACCCCGCCGATCCGGGAGGCGTGCGAGCTGCAGCTCCAGCTCTGGCTCGGCGACGGCTACGCGGCGGTCCGGGCCGCGGCCGAGCGGGAAGGGGATCCGGCGGCGATCGGCCTCCTGGAGAGCTTCCGGCCGCGGGCCGAGGCGATGGCGCCCGACGCCATCGCCCGGGCTCTGACCCGGCGCGCGACGCTGGCGCGGGACTGGGCGCTGTTCCTGGCCGAGAACCCCGTGCTGCTGGTCCCGGTCTCGGGGGAGTTGCCCTTCCCGGACGGCCTCGACCGCACCGGCGATGCCGGGATCGCCCGGGCCTTCGAGGCGAACCTGCTGCAGGTCGGGCTGGCGCCGATCGGCGTCCCGGCGCTCACGGTGACGACCGGCCTCGTCGGGCGGACCCCCGTCGGCGTGCAGCTGGTCGCCGCCCGCTACCGGGAAGACCTCTGCATCGCGGCCGGCGCGGCGATCGAGGCCGGCGGCGTGCCGGAGATGCCGGTCGACCCGGCATGAGGCGCAACCGCGTCCGCCGGAACCGAACCGTCGCCGCCCCGCTTCTACAACCATTGGTTGCATAAGGCGCGGCATGTCGATGATCGCCACCGGCGGGTGCCTCGGGAGCACCCTGCTCTGTCTCCTGACCGCGTCGTCGGGACCGCTCCTCGCCCTGGCGGGCTTCTTCGGCGGCGGCACGGCCGGCGGCCTGCTGGGCGCACTGGCGGTCGCGGCCCTCGGCCGGGGTCGCGCTTGATCGGGGCGCGGCCGACCTCAGGGCCGGCTGGCGGCGCCGAGGTTGGCGAGCAGGGCCGCGAAGAGCCGGGCCCGCTGCGGCAGGGTCTCGATCAGCAAGTGCTCCTCCAGGGTGTGGTAGCCCTGGCCCAGCGGTCCGAGCCCGTCGAGGGTCGGGATGCCGTTGGCGCCGGTGAAGTTGCCGTCCGAGCCGCCGCCGGCGCTGCGATGGGGCAGGGGCTGGCCGAGCGCCTCGCTCAGCGCGCGCGCCTGCTCGTAGAGCGCCATGCAGCCGGCATCCGGCTCCCAGACCGGCCGGGTCACGCCGCGGGTCACCGTGAAGCGGACGCCGTCCTCCTCGCCCGACAGGGCCAGCATCCGCTCGACGCCGCGGTCGAGGTCGGCCTGCCGCTTGGCCATGCTGAGCGCCTGCCCGCCGCAGACGGTCGGGACGCAGTTCACCCACTGCCCGCCCGAGACGATCCCGGTCGAGACGGTGCAGTCGGCATCCGACAGCGCGTCGATGGCGAGGATCTTCCGCGCCATCGCGCGGATCGCCGAGCGCCCCTCGTGGGGCGAGGCGCCGGCGTGGCTCGGGCGGCCCAGGGCCTCGAGGTCGAAGCGGGCGATGGCGTAGCGGCCGGTGACCACGCCGTTCTCGGGCTGGCCGGGTTCGGGCACCAGCACGAAGGCGTGGCGGGCGGCCTCCGCCTCGATCAGGTCGCGGGTGGAGGGGCTGCCGATCTCCTCGTCGCCGGTGAACAGGACGGTCACCGGCAGCGGCGTCTCGATCCCGGCCGCCGCCAGGGCGCGGATCGCCGCGAGCGCGATGACGTTGCCGCCCTTCATGTCGAGGATGCCGGGACCGTAGGCGCGGTCGCCCTCGATCCGCCACGGCAGGCTCCCGAGGGTGCCGACCGGATGCACCGTGTCGAGGTGGCCGAGCACCAGGATGCCGGGCGCGTCGCGGTCCCGGTGCGGGAACCGGGCGCGGACGCAGTCGCTCAGGCCCATGCGGCCCGGGATCGTCTCGACGGTCGCCCCGAGAAGCGCGAGGTCGCGGGCGGCGACGCCCATCATGCGATTGACCGCCGCCGCGTCGTGGGTGGGGCTCTCGCACAGCACCCAGGGCTGCAGGATCGCGAGGATCTCGCGCGCGTCGAAGGACAGGTCCGGGATCATCGGGCGTTCTCCTCGGCGAACGGATCGGCGACGCGCGGCCAGTAGAGGCCGGACCGCTTGGTGTAAGGGATCGCGCCGTAATCCGGCGGCACGGCGCCGGGCGCCGCGACGTAGCGGACCTCGCTCGCGATCGGCGCGAAGGCGGCGTAGAAGTGCTGCATCGATTTCACCACGACGATCCGCTTGTCGTCGAGGCCCAGGCCGAGGCCCGTGAACGCGTCGGGCGCGAAGGCCTGCTGGCGCTTGTGGGTCAGCACCACGTGGATCCCGTCCGCCTCCACCCAGGCCGCGGGGCCGAGATGGGCCCGGCCGCCGCTGAGACCGGTCTGGCTGTGGTCGTCCGAGAGGCCGCGGACCGTGACGCGCAGGTCCACCGGGTTCCCGGAGGTCGCGCCGCACTTGCCGCCGATCCGCAGGGTGAAGGTCGCCCCGAGGCCGGCCTCGTGGCAGATGCCGACCGCGCCGGGATCCCAGATCAGGCCGAGCGCCACGTCCGCGATGCCCCGCTCGGCGAGGCGGGCGAGAATCGCGGTGTTGTCGGAGGGCGCGCCCGCGCCGGCATTGTCGGCGAAGTCGGCGAGCACCATCGGTCGCGGGTCGTCGGAAGCGAGAGCGAGATCGATCGCCGCGTCGATCGTGTCGCAGCGGCTCGCCGCCTCCTCGCGCATCGCCCAGACGGCGCCGGCCAGCTCGTCGGCCAGCGCCTGCGCCCTGGCGGCATCGCCGTCGGCCACGACCAGCATCTTGGCGCCGACATCGGCCACGTCGCCCCAGGGGAAGCCGTGCCCGAAGGAGACCGACAGGATGCCGTCGCGCCCCTCCAGCGCCTCCATGCGGCGCACGAAGCCCGCGACCGGCTCGCGGCTGGTGCGCCACATGTTGACGATCCGGCAGTCGGCGTAGGCCATCACCGGCCGGATGTCCTTCGCCACGGTCCGGACGACCAGGGGGTACAGGTCGCGGGCGCGGTCGACGATGTCGGTGTGGGGGTATTCCTTGTAGATCACGATGACGTCTGCGCTGGCCCGCATCGTCTCGGTGAGGTGGCAGTGGAGATCGAGCTCGACGCCGATCGTAGCCTCCGGCCCCACGACGGCGCGGACCCGCTCCAGGGTGTCGCCCTCGCAGTCGTCGTAGCCCTCGGCCACCATGGCGCCGTGCATGAACAGCAGCACGGCGTCGACCGGCATCGCGGCCTCCAGGTCCTCCAGCAGGGCGTCGCGCAGCTCCTCGTAGACGGCCCGCAGGGTGATCCCGCCGGGCTGCGCGAAGGTCGAGAGGCTCTCGACGACGGTGTGCCCGTCCGCCTCGGCCAGCGCGCGCCAGGCCTTGAGGCCGATATTGCTGAGGCTCGGCGGGTTCCGGCTGCCGTCCCGGCGGGCGTAGTCGGCGTGGAACGCCGACCGTCCGGTGGGCAGCGGCGCGAAGGTGTTGGTCTCGGTGGCGAGGCCGGCGATGAAGATCTTCAAGGTCCTGTCCCAATCCGTCCCGGCCGCCGGGTCAGGCGGGGCTCGGGGTCAGCGTGATGACCGTCTCGGTCGCCGCGTCCACGGCCGCGCGGCCGTAGAGCATCGGCACGTAGTCCTGGCGCCCCCAGACCGGGGCCAGGTCGGCGTAGTGCGGACTGCCCGGGTCCCCCGACTGGCCCGGCACGTTGATGAAGACCGAGCGGTCCCAGTCGCCCACGTCCACGACCATGCGGAACGAGGCGCCGTGGGTGAGCCGGAACGTGTCGGTCCGGTACTCCGCGTGCATGACCGATGCCGCGGCGCCGCCCACGGGCAGCGGGCCGACATCCCAGCCGGATCCGGGCGCCAGGGCCGTCAGCGGGTGCGCGAACAGCGCGTGGTGCAGGCGGCCCCAGGACCAGCCCGCGGCATCGGTGCCCATCCGCTCCCGGCAGGTGCGAAGGCCGGCGCCGAGGGCGTCGGTGAGCAGGGACGCGCGGGTCGCCGGGTCGAGACCGGTCTCCAGCCGCTCGATCAGGCTCTGCGTGTCGCCGGGCGGGAGGAGGCGGCGCGTCCCGGCATCGGGCACGAGCGCCGCGACCAGGGCCGGGCGGAGGTGCCGCACCCAGACCACCTCGATGAGGGCGGCCGCCGCGGAGCCGTGGTGCAGCGCGCCGTCGAACGCGGCCAGCAGGGCCTGGGCCGCGGCGGCGTCGGGATCGTCCGCCGCCGGCAGGGCGCGCATCAGGTCGGCCAGCCGCCGGGCCGGCTCGGAGACCACGTCGCCCTGGAGCGCCCGCGAATCCGCGAGGCTGTGCCGGTCCTGCCCGCCGAGGACCGCCCGGATGCGGCGGGCGCGCCAGGGCTCGGCCCACTCGAACCCGACCCTCCGGTCCTCCGCGGGATAGTCCGGCGGCAGGTTCATCTCGTTGGCGGTGGCGAGCCAGCCCGCTTCCGGATCGACGCTTCGGGGCAGGGCGGCGGGATCGTGGAAGCCGGCCCAGTCGTAGCGGCCGTCGCCCGGCGCCGGCAGCAACCCGTCGTGGCCGGGTCGCACCGGCGCCTTGCCGGCCATGAACCACGCGATCCGCCCCGACGCGTCGGCGTAGAGCTGGTTCACCGAGGGCGCCGACCAGTGGCGCAGGGCCTCGCCGAAGGCCTCGGGCGTCGTGGCGCCGAGATAGGCGAGGCTGCCGAGATAGGCGGCAGCGCCGGGCTCCGACCAGACGGTCCGCAGCGCGAAGGCGCGGCCCCTCTCCTCGCGGAGGACCGGCCCGTGCCGGGTGAAGGCGAGGATCACGGTCTCGTCCGGGCCGCCGCGCACCGGGATCCGCTCGGCGACGCGCGCGATCCGTTCCCAGCCGTCGCCGGAGCGGTAGCGGTCGGGATCGGCCGGGTCGGTCGCGCAGACGAACAGGTCCTCCTGATCGATCGGCGCGATGGTGAGGCTGAAGGCGGCCCGGCCGTTATGACCGATGGAGATGCCCGGCAGGGCCGGCTCGCCCGCGCCGATCACGTCGAGGCCCGGCGCGGTCAGGTGGACGGCGTAGCGCAGCGAGGGCTGCAGGTAGACCCGGTGCGGGTCGCTCGCCAGGATCGGCCGGCCGGTGGCGGTGCGGGACGGCCCGACCACCCAGTTGTTAGAGCCCTCGGCCGGCTCCTTCGGCGCGGCGCGGGGACCGCGCGTGACGGCCCCGTGCGCGTCGACCTTGGACCAGTCCCAGGCCTCGGCGCGCGTCGCCGCCATCCGGTCCGGGTCGAACCCCACCGTCGCCGTGGCCAGCCGGAAGGCGTCGAGGAGATCGTCCGGCCAGTCGGCGGCGTCGAGCCCGTCGGGGATGACCGCGTCGTGCGGCGGACTGATCCGCTTGCGCAGGTCGTCGACGGCCAGCCCGTCCGCCGGGCTCCGAGCCCGGGCGAGCACCCGCGCGCGGGCGACCTCGGAGAGGACGTTGCGGATCAGCGCGTGGCTGCGGATGCGCACCACGTCCTCCGGCTGCCACAGCGCCGGGCGCGTGTCCGTCACGGCGAATTCCGGCGGGCGCAGGTCGGGGCGCGCTTCGGTGAGGGCGACGTAGGCGTTGATCCCCGCCACGAAGGCGGTGACGATCGCCCGCGTGTCCTGCGGCCCGTAGGCCGCCCACTCGGCCGCCATGTCGCCGCGGTAGAGGAACAGCCGGGCGGCCCGGTCCTGGGCGAGGTAGCCGGGTCCGAAATCCGCCGCCAGCAGGCCGAGGCCGCGCTTGCGCCAGAGGTCGAGCTGCCAGAGCCGGTCCCGGGCGGCGTTGAACCCCTGCGCGCGGAACGCGTCGAGCGCGGTGCCGGCGCGGATATGCGCCAGCCCCCAGCGGTCGACGCGGATCTCCGCCGGCCCGTCGAGGCCGGGGAGGGCGTAGGCCGTCCCGCTCACAGAGCCACTTCGATGAGGTGCGGCCCCTTGCTGGCCAGCGCGTTCTGGAACGCCTCGATGAAGTCCGGCAGGGTCTCGACCCGCCGCCCCGCGACGCCGAAGCCGCGGGCGAGGCTCACCCAGTCGATGGCCGGATCGTCGAGGCTGAGCATGCCCAGCGCCTTCGGACCGGGATTGAGCGCGCCGACATTGGTGAGCTCCGCCCGCAGGATCGCGTAGGAGCGGTTCGACCAGACGAGCGTCACCACGTCGAGGTGCTCGCGGGCCTGGGTCCAGAGCGCCTGCACCGTGTAGAGCCCGCTGCCGTCGGCCTGCAGGTTGATGACCTTGCGGTCGGGGCAGGCCACGGCGGCGCCGGTCGCCATCGGGATGCCGAGGCCGATCGAGCCGCCGCTGAGCTGCAGCCAGGTGTGGGGCGCCGCGTCCCGGGTGAGGGCGAAGAAGTTGCGGCCCGTGGTGATCGACTCGTCGCAGATCACCGCGCCCTCGGGAATCAGCGCGCCGAGCACCTGCCCGATCATGTCCTGGTCGAGGGGGCCGGAGGTCGGGAGCTTCGGCCGCGGCCCGACGGCGACCGGCACCGCCGGCGGGGCCGCGACCGCCTCGGCGAGCCGCTCGAGGGCGTCGATCTGGTCCTCCTCGGGCGTGGCCAGCGTGATCGTGGTGCTGCCCTCCGGCGCCAGCAGGCTCGGCTTGCCCGGATAGGCGAAGAAGCCCACCGGCGGCGTCGCGCCGATCAGGATGATGTGGCGGAAGCCCTTCAGGGCGTCGATGCCCTGGTCGATCGGGTAGGGGAGGCGCTCGATCGGCACGGTGCCGGCGCCGCGATCGATCCGGGCATTGGAGGTCATCGCCATCAGCCGGGCGCCGGTCTTGCGGGCGATCCGGTCCGCGATGACCCGGCCCTCGCCCCGCACGGCCCGGTCGCCGAGATGCAGGAGCACCGGCTCGCCGCTCTGGAGAGCCTTCACGGCCGCCGCGATTGCGTCGTCGCCGGCCCGCGCCCGCTCGGGGATCGGCGGCACCGGCGCGGGGCCGGCGCCGGGATCCCAGGCGGTGTTGGCCGGCAGGATCAGGGTCGCGACCTGTCCCGGGGCGGTCCGGGCTGCCGCGATGGCGGCGGCGCCGTCGGAGCCGATCTCGGTCGCGCTCATGCCGGTCCGCACCCAGGAGGACATCGGGTGGGCCAGCCCCTCGATGTCCGAGGTGAGCGGCGCGTTGTACTCGCGGTGGTAGGTGGCGTGCTCACCGACGATGTTGACGACGGGGGTGCGCGCCTTCTTGGCGTTGTGGAGGTTGGCCAGCCCGTTGGCGAGGCCGGGCCCGAGATGGAGCAGGGTCGAGGCCGGCTTGTCGGCCATGCGGGCGTACCCGTCGGCGGCGCCGGTCGCCCCGCCCTCGAACAGGAACAGGACGCAGCGCATGCCCTCGACCCGGTCGAGGGCGGCGACGAAGTGCATCTCGGAGGTGCCGGGATTGGTGAAGCAGACCTCGACCCCGCCCTCCACGAGGGTCCGGACCAAGCTCTCGGCCCCGTTCATGGCGCGCGGCGTCTCGTCGGTCACGGGCGTCTCCTTCGGGGGCCGGCCGTCCGGGCTGGCGACTCGCATTTTTTATTATCGTGGCGCAGCGGGCGCCACGCGCAAGGGGCGACGTCCGGCATCTTCTGTTCGCCGGACGCAGGGCCTAAGCCTGAGCGTGGCGCGGGAATTGCGCCCGGCGCGCCGCAACTTCGACGATTGGGATCCGGATGACATCTCGCCGCCTGATTGCCGCCGCCCTGGCGGGTACCGTGGCCCTGACGGGATCGGCCAGCGCCGAGAGCGTCCTGCGCATCGCCATGACGGCGAGCGACATCCCCACCACGACGGGCATGCCCAACAACGGCTTCGAGGGGATGCGCTTCCTCGGCTACCCGATCTTCGAGGGGCTGGTGCAGTGGGACCTCAAGAGCACCACCAAGCTCGCCGGCATCGTCCCGGCGCTGGCCGAGCGCTGGGAGCAGGACCCGAACGACAAGACGGTCTGGACCTTCCACCTGCGCCAGGGCGTGAAGTTCCACGACGGGACGCCGTTCAACGCCGACGCGGTGATCTGGAACCTCGACCGCTACTTCAAGAACGACAGCCCGCAATTCGAGCCGCAGGGCGCGGGCATCTCCCGGGCGCGGGCGCCGCTGGTCGGGAGCTACAGGAAGATCGACGATTCGACCGTGCAGATCACCACCACCCAGGTCGCCTCCTACTTCCCCTACATGGTGGTCTACCTGCTCTTCACCTCGCCCGCCTCCTTCGAGAAGGCCGGGCGCGACTGGAGCAAGGTCGCGGCCCTGCCGGCGGCCGGCACCGGCCCGTTCAGGATCACCCGCGTCGCCCCGCGGGAGGCGGTCGATCTCGCCAAGTTCGACGGCTACTGGGACCCGAACCGGATGGCCAAGGTCGACAAGGTCCGGCTGCTGCCGATCCCGGAGGCCAATGCCCGCGTCGCCGCTTTGCGGGCCGGCCAAGTCGACTGGATCGAGGTGCCGGCGCCCGACGCGATCCCGTCGATGAAGCAGGCGGGCTTCACTATCACCACGGGCTCGTACCCGCATGTCTGGCCCTATTTCTTCAACATGGGTGCCAAGGACAGCCCGCTGAAGGACGTCCGCGTCCGGCAGGGCCTGAACTACTGCATCGACCGGGCCGGGATCGTGGAGCTCCTCAACGGCACCGCCGAGCCCGCGAGCGGATGGCTGAACGACCGGGACCCGAATTTCGGCAGCCCGAAGAACCGCTACACCTTCGACGCCGCGAAGGGGAAGGCGCTGCTGGCCGAGGCCGGCTACACCGACAAGAAGCCGCTGAGCCTCAAGGTGATGATCTCCTCCTCCGGCTCGGGGCAGATGCTGCCGATGCCGATGAACGAGTACCTGCAGGAGAACCTGAAGCAGGCCTGCAACGTCGACCTGACCTTCAACGTGGTCGAGTGGCAGGTGCTGCTGAATGCCGGCCGCGCGCTTCCCGACGCGCCGACCCTCCAGGGCGCGATGGCGCTCAACGTCTCGTCGCCCTCGTCGGACCCGGCCGTCATGGCGCGCTACTTCGCGGGGGACCGGTTCCCGCCGGCCGGCTTCAACTTCCCCAACTGGAAGGACGACGCGTTCGACGCCGCCCTCAAGGCGCTCGCCGAGACCACCGACGCGAAGGTGATCGACGCCCAGACCAAGGTCGCCCACGAGCGCCTCGTGGACAATCCGCCCTGGCTGTTCGTCGTCCACGACCTCAATCCCCGCGGGATGTCCAAGAAGGTCCAGGGTTTCGTCTCGCCGCAATCCTGGTTCGTCGACCTCACCCTCGTCAGCGTGCAGTGACCCCATGCCCGACATCGATCCCGTACACGCCTCCGCGGCCGAGCTCGGCCGCGCGATCCAGGCGCGGACCCTCTCGCCGGTCGACGCCGTCGACGCCCTCCTCGGCCGGATCGACCGGCTGGAGCCGAAGCTCCAGGCCTTCACGGAGGTCTTCACCGCCGATGCCCGCCTCGCTGCCGAGGGGGCCGACCGGGCGATCCGGTCCGGCCACGCCGTGGGGCCGCTCCACGGCGTCCCGGTCGTGCTCAAGGACCTGATCGACCTGGAAGGCCGGATCACCATGGGTGGCTCGGCCGCCCACCGGGCGCGCCGGGCCGCGCGCACCGCGACGATCGCCCGGCGCCTCATCGGCCAGGGCATGATCGTGCTCGGCAAGACCCACACGGTGGAGTTCGCCTACGGCGGCTGGGGCACGAACCAGCATCTCGGCACGCCGTGGAATCCCTGGGACGCCGAGACGCCGCGCACCCCCGGCGGGTCGAGCAGCGGCACCGGCGTGTCGGTGGCGGCCCGCATGGCGCCCTGGGGCATCGGCACCGATACCGGCGGCTCGGTGCGCCTGCCGGCCTCCTTCTGCGGGCTGACGGGCCTCAAGGTGACGGTCGGGCGCGTCTCGACCTGGGGGATCGTGCCCCTCTCGATGACCCTCGACACGCCCGGACCGCTGGCCCGCACCGTGGAGGACACGGCGCTGCTCTACGAGGCGATCTCCGGCCCCGATCCCCGCGATCCGACGACCCGCGGGGTCGCGCCGGACGCGCCCTGGCCGACGCTGAACCGCGGGGTCCGCGGCCTGCGCCTCGGCCGGATGCCGGCCTCGGAGCGGGACGGGGTCGCCCCCGACATGCTGGCCGCCTACGACGCGGCCCTCGACCTCCTGGCCCGGCAGGGCGCCGAGATCGTCGACGTCGTCCTGCCGTTCCGGTTCAGCGACTGCGTGGCCATGAGCCAGATCACCAACGCGGAGGCGTACTTCGTCAACGGGGATTTGGCGGAGGATCCGTCCGCCCAGCTCGGCGACGCCGTCCGGGCCCGGATCCTGGCCGGCGCGAACGTCTCGGCCCAGGAGTATCTCGGCACGCTCCACCGCCGGGCCACGATGAAGCAGCAGTACGACGCCGCCCTCGCGGGCATCGACGCCCTCCTGACGCCGACCACGGAGAGCGCGGCCGTCGCGCTCGACGCCGTCGACGAAGCGCACCTCCCGTCGCGCTTCACCCGTTTCGGCAACCTGCTCGATCTCTGCGCCCTGGCGCTGCCGAACGGCTTCACCGCGTCCGGGCTGCCGCTCTCGCTGCAGATCGTCTGCCGCGGCTACGAGGAGACGACGGCGCTGCGGATCGGACAGGCCTACCAGCGCGCGACCGACTGGCACCTGCGCCGGCCGCCGGTGTGAGACCCGCGGAGTCTCGGCGCCTCCGGCGTTCGGCAGCGGACCTGCCGACGCCCCCATCCTGCGGGAGACCGCGGGCGATCCGGAGACGCGGAGACGGGATCCACGGCCCCGTCACGCCCGCCAGAAGGTCAACAGCCACCAGACGCCCGTCAGAACGAACCAGAGGAATCTCACACCTCTGATGAGTTCATTGATCCCGAGGTACTCCATGAGGAAGCCGCCCAGGCAGGCCACATAGATAAAGGCGATGACCGTGGCCGTGGCCGGCGTGAGGATCCCGAATCCCCAGACCGCGGCGACGACGGCGAGGCCGAACGCGCACAGGCCGAAGGCGAGAAGGACCGGATGCGCCGCGCACCACTGCGCCACCCGGTCGTTGTCTGCGGACACGTGCTGCATGTGCGCCCCCGAATCGATGATTGACATCGACCATAAGGGCCGCGGCGTCCGGTCCTCGTGAGGACGCGCACAGGATCGGCGCGGACCCAGCGGCGGATCCACATCCTGCGTGCGGCGGCGCCGGAGCGCGGCCGCGTCAGGCTGCGCCGCTCGGGGACGGATCGATCACGCGGCCGGAGCCTGCCCGGCCACGACGACGCCGAGCGTGTCGAGGAGCGACGACCGAGCACGGCTCACCCGGCTCTTCACGGTGCCGACCTGGCAGCCGAGCATGACAGCGGCCTCCTCGTAAGTGTGGCCCTCGGCACCCACCAGCAGCAGCGCCTGGCGCTGCGCGGAGGGCAGGTCGCCGAGACGCTCCCAGACGACCTTGAGGGTGCTGGCATCCTCCTGGTCGGACGGGCTGGTCATCTGCCCGGCATGCGTCCCGTCCACGTCCTCCACCTCCCGCCGCGTCTTGCGCAGGTCGGTGTAGAACTGGTTGCGCAGGATCGTGAACAGCCACGCGGTGAAGTTGGTGCCGGGCCGGAACCGCTGCTGGTTGGCCCAGGCCTTCACGAAGGTCTCCTGCACCAGGTCGTCGGCGCGGCTCACGTCGCCCACGAGCGACAGGGCGAAGGTGCGCAGGGCCGGCAGGGCCTTGATGATGTCGCCGCGGAAGTCGAAGGGGACCGTCTCGCCGTGCGCCGTGACCGCCGCCTCGAAGCGGGACACCAGGGCCGTGAGCTGCGCCGGCAGGGGCTCCAGCTCCACGACCTTGAAATACTCCCGGATCGGCAGGGCGAGGTGCTGGCCGATGGAAGCGGCGTAGCCGGACCCGTCCCGGGTGCCCGCGCCTCCGTCTGGCCGGTCCGCAGCGTCCTCAGTCATGAACGTTTCCGCCTCCAACGCTGGTATACTGGAATAGCTCTAACGTCGGTAGCGGTGGAATCCTGAACCGATGCCAAACGCTCCCAATTGTGACAGGGAATTTAAGCATGGTGACCGGGGTGACAACGGCGGCCGGATCCGGGCCCCCGGGCTGGCAGCGGCGGGCCGGTCGATGCAGAGTGCGCAGCGTCAGGAGAGCGGGATGACCCACGATCACGCGCAGCACGCGCATGGCCACGACGATCACCACCACGATCACCACCACGGCAGCGACCTGTCGCCGGTCGAGGCCCGGGTGCGCGCCCTGGAATCGCTGCTGACCGAGAAGGGCTACGTCGACCCGGCGGCCCTCGATGCCCTGGTCGAGCTCTACGAGACCAAGGTCGGCCCGCACGCGGGGGCCAGGGTCGTGGCCCGGGCCTGGACAGATCCCGCCTTCCGGGCGCGGCTCCTGGCCGACGCCACGCCGGCCATCGCCGAGTTGGATATCGGCGGCCGCGGCGGCGAGCACATGGTGGTGGTCGAGAACACGCCGGAGATCCACAACCTCGTCGTCTGCACCCTGTGCTCCTGCTACCCGTGGCCGGTGCTCGGCCTGCCCCCGGTCTGGTACAAGGCGCCGCCCTACCGGGCGCGGGCGGTGATCGACCCGCGCGGCGTGCTCGCCGAGTTCGGCGTGACGCTGCCGGAAACCACCCGCATCACCGTCTGGGACTCGACGGCCGAGACCCGCTACATGGTCCTGCCGATGCGCCCGGCCGAGACCGAGGGCTTCTCCGAGGAGGCCCTGGCCGCCCTCGTCACCCGCGATTCCATGATCGGTACGGGCCTGCCCAGGGCGATCCCGGTCGCGCCCGCGGAGATGCCGGTATGAACGGAGCCCAGGATCTCGGCGGGGCGCACGGCTTCGGGCCGGTGGTGCCGGAGCCGGACGAGCCGGTCTTCCACGCCGCGTGGGAGCGCCGCGTCTTCGCGCTGGCCATGGCTATGGGCTACACGGGCGCCTGGAACCTCGACGGCAGCCGGGCCAACCGCGAATCCCTGCCGCCGGCGGAATATCTCGCGTCGAGCTACTACGAGATCTGGCTCAGGGCGCTGGAGAAGCAGGTCGTCGGCACCGGGCTGGTGACGCCGGCCGAACTGGCGAGCGGCCGATCCGCGGAGAAGGCCAAGCCCGTCGCGCGGGTCCTGGCCCGCGAGGGCCTGGAGCAGCGCTTCCGGGCCGGCTTCCCGAGCAGCCGCGCCGCCGATGCCCCGGCGCGCTTCGCGGTCGGCGACGCCGTCCTGGCGCGCAACAGCCACCCGACCGGCCACACGCGGCTGCCCCGTTACGTGCGCGGCAAGCGCGGCCGGATCGTGCGCGTCGACGGGGTCTACGTCTTCCCCGACACCAACGCCTACGGGTCGGGTGAGAACCCGACCTGGCTCTACACGGTCGCCTTCACCGCGCAGGAGCTGTGGGGCGAGAGCGGCGACCCGGGCGGAGTCGTCACGGTGGCGGCCTTCGAACCGTACCTGGACCCCGCGTGACCGCGCCGTCGCCCAGCCCCTTCGCGGCGCCCTGGGAGGCGCAGGTCTTCGCCCTGGTGGTCTCCCTGCGCGAATCCGGGCTGTTCACGTGGTCGGAATGGGCGGACCGCCTCGGCCGCCAGATCCGCCCCACCGAGGCCCCCGAGCAGGCGGCCGATTACGGCGCGTGGCTCGCGACGCTGGAAGCGCTCCTGGCGGAGCGGGGCGTGGCGGGGCCCGAGAGCGTCGCGGCGCGGACCGAGGCCTTCCTGCGGGCCGCGGAGGCGACGCCCCACGGCCAGCCGATCCGCCTGGAGAACGACCCGCTCTACCGGCCCTAAACCCGCAGGCTGTCGAGCGGCACCGGCGCGGCGTGCGATCGGCCGCTCATCAGCTGGTCGAGCAGCGCCAGGACCTCGGCCCGCCCGCAATTGCGGGCGGGCTCGAACGGCGTCCAGGTCTGGGTGAAGTCGAGGCGCTCGAACACGTCGCGGTAGCGGCGCAGCTCGCTCGGCGTGAGCGGCACCCCGCGCACGAAGGCCTTGTGGGCCGAGATCGTGGTGGCGCGTCGGAAATCCGCCGGGTCGAGCTCGAACTTCAGGGCGTCGCCGCAGAAGCAGATCTTTCGCCCACGGTCGTACAGGATCGCGTGGCCATCGAAATGGCCCGCGGTGCGGTGCAGTTCCAGCCCCGGCAGCGGCTCGAGGAAATCGTCGTAGGGCCAGCTCACTTGCAGCGCCGCGCTCCACGTGAAGTCGGCCGCCGGCAGGCACAGCTCCGGGTCGAACCGGTCCTGGAGCTGCGTCAGCGCCCCGTAGGAATGCGGGTGCGAGGCCGAGAGCACAGCCATCCCGCCGAGCCGCTCGATCTGGTCGAGGGCGGCCTCGCTGAAGACCGGGCAGCCCTCGAAGCCCATGTTCCCGTGCTCGGTCTGGATCAGATAGGCGGACGGCCCGATGCCGGAGACCGGCTCGTTCCAGAAGCGCCAGACGCCCGGCTCGAGCTCCTGCCAGTGGCAGGGAAAGGCCTCCTGCGCCTCGCGGGCGGTGCGGAAGCGCCAGCCGTCCTGCGGCACGACGTGGCGGGCGTCGAGGCACATCGGGCAGGCGGCCGGCGTCTCGAAGTGCCGCTGCCAGAACCCGCAATTGTCGCAGGTGTAGGCGGGCAGCTTCAGGGCGCCCGCGAAGGGCAGATAGCCGGGCATCGTCTGGGACCTTCCTCGGGGCAGTGTCTATAAGATGGCCCCGGTTCAGCCGCCCTCTCCGTCATCGCGAGCGCAGCGAAGCGACCCAGGGCAGCGCGACACCGGGGAGCGTAGCGCCGGCTGGATTGCTTCGCTCCGCTCGCAGAGACGGCGGCACGCCTATCAACCGGAACGGGTGTAACAGGCGGCGCGGTCGGTTACAGCCGTCAGGTCCGCCCGGGCAGGCGGCGCGCCGACCGGGCGGCGTGGACGGTGCCGGCGAGGCCGACGAGGGCCAAGCCGACGAGGCCGCCGACCACGACGTCGCGGGTGCGGCTCGTGACGAACTCGGCGCGGCTCGCCTTGGTCCGACCGGAGAAGCGCCCGTCGATCCCGGCCGGGCCGGGCACGGGGGCCTCGAGATTGCCCGCCATCTCGGGGATGGTCTCGTCGGAGAGCTGGGCCGACCACATGGAGGCGGCCTTGCGGTCGGCGAGCGCCGGCGCCAGCGCCTGGGCGGCCGCCATCATCACCGAGGACCGCCCGACCCAGACCTCCCGGCGTGGGTGCTCGACCGCGTACAGGATCGCGTCGGCGCAGAGCCGCGGGTCGAAGACCGGGTCCGGCGCGTACTGGCGGTGGCCGGTGCGGTTGCGCGCCCAGTTGAACTGCGGCGTGTTGACCGCCGGCAGGTAGATCACGCTGAGGCTGACATTGACCCGGTCGTGCAGCAGCTCGCAGCGCAGGGCGTCGGTGAAGCCCGAGACCGCGAACTTGGCCGCGCAGTAGGGCGCCTGCAGGGGCGCCGCCCGGATCGCGAGGCCCGACGAGACCTGGATGATCGCGCCGCGGTCGCGCCGCTTCATGTAGCGCAGGGCGGCGAGCGTCCCGTAGACCTGGCTGAGATAGGTGGTCTCGGTCACCCGCCGGTACTCGTCCGGGGTGATTCGGTCGGCCGGGTTCACCACCGTCGACATGGCATTGTTCACCCACGCGCGGATCGGGCCGAGCTCGCGCTCGACCCGCTCGGCGGCCGCGTCCACGGCCTCCGGGTCGGCGACGTCGGCGCCGATCGCCAGCACCGGCTGGCCGTAGGCGGCGAGCGCCCGCTCGGCCGCGGAGAGACGGCCGGGATCCCGCGAGATCACCGCGACCGACCAGCCGCGCGCGGCAAATTCATGCGCGGTGGCGAGCCCGATTCCGGCCGTGCCCCCCGTAACGACCGCAACCCGTGCCATACCGACCTCATCCGCGACAGACCGAACCGGCAACACGGTGCGGCGCGCTCGGTTGCGCCGCCCGATTGGGCCGGAACGTCACGGGGATACCGATCGCGATACCGATTTCGCGGACCGGGACGCAACGTCCGACCGCGGCCGCTGTTGACTGCCTGTACCGCGTCATGCCGAACCATCGAGGGTCGCAGCCATGCGCACTGGACGACGCTTCTCCCTCTTCTCGCTCCCGATTGATCCCTGGCCGCAGGCGTCCCTGGCCGAGCGGACCGCCGTCGGGATGGTCCTGACCGGCCTGCTGCTCGTGCCGGCCTGCGCGGTCGGGGCCGCGCTCCTCGTGTTCACGACGCTCGCGGCCCACGTGTACTGGTCCTACGATCTCGGCGCCTCCCTGCACGCGTTCATCGCCCGGCATGCCGGGGCCGCCGTCGCGCGGCGCGGCCGGCTCGTCCCCAAGGCCTGACGCGCGGGAGCGGATCGACGGCCGGGCGGCGTTGAGCCGTGCCGGTTCACACGGCCCGGCCGCGCGGCCCCCGCGATCCCTGTGCGTTCGCCTCGGTCCGATTTGACCTGACGGTCTCTCGTGGGCCAGTCAGGTTCGGAACCGAGAGATCGCCATGTTCCGTACCCTGATGTCTGCGCGGCGCTTCGCGCCGCTGTTCTGGTGCCAGTTCTTCTCGGCGTTCAACGACAATTTCCTGAAGAACGCGCTCGCCTTCCTGATCCTGTTCGGGATCGGCGGCCAGGCGGACGCCCATGCCGGCGTCCTCGTGACGCTCGCGAGCGCCGTGTTCATCGGGCCGTTCTTCATCCTGTCGGGTCTCGGCGGCCAGTGGGCCGACCGCTACGACAAGGCGCTGATGGCGCGGCGGCTCAAGTTCGCCGAGATCTTCGCGGCCGGCACCGCCGTGCTCGGCTTCCTCCTGCACTCGATCCCGGTTCTGTTCGTGGCGCTCGGCCTGTTCGGGACGATCGCGGCGCTGTTCGGCCCGATCAAGTACGGGATCCTGCCGGACCATCTCCGGCGCGAGGAGCTGCCCGCCGGCAACGCGCTCGTTGAGGCGGCGACCTTCCTGGCGATCCTGCTCGGCACGATCGCGGCCGGCGCGGCCTCGGCGATGGGCGGCTCGGGACTCGTATTCGGCGTCCTGGTGATGGGCTTCGCCGTCCTGTGCTGGCTCTCGGCCCGGATGATCCCGGCGACCGGCGAGGGCGCCCCGGACCTGCGCGTCGACCCGAACGTCGCCCGCTCGACCTACGCGCTGCTGCGCGACCTCTGGGCCGACACGCGGCTGTGGCGCGGCTCGCTCACGGTGAGCTGGTTCTGGCTGGTCGGCGTGGTGGTGCTGTCGCTGCTGCCGGTGCTGGTGCGGGGCGCCTTCAACGGCACCGAGACGGTGATCACGCTGCTGCTCGCGCTGTTCTCGATCGGCATCGCGGTCGGCTCCGGCCTCGCCTCGTGGCTCGCCAGCGGCCGGATCGTGCTGCTGCCGACGCCGGTCGGCGCGGTGCTGATGGGCCTGTTCGGCCTCGACCTCGCCTGGACGGTCGGCCACCTGCCGGCGCCGCCCGCGGAGCCGATCGGCCCCCTCGGCTTCCTGCAGACCGGCCACGGCCTGCGCACCGGGATCGACTTCCTCGGTCTCGCGATCTCCGGCGGCCTCTACATCGTCCCGTCCTTCGCGGCCGTGCAGGCCTGGGCCGAGAAGGCGATGCGCGCCCGGATCATCGGCGCGGTCAACGTCATGACGGCGGCCTTCATGGTCGCCGGCACCCTGGCGCTCGCGGCTCTGCAGGGCGCGGGCCTCACCATCGCGAGCCTCCTCGCGGTGGTGGCGGTGCTGAACCTGATCGTCGGCGCGCTCGTGTTCGCGACCCTGCCGACGAGCCCGTTCCGCGATTTCCTGTCGATCCTGTTCCGGGCCTTCTACCGGCTGGAGGTCCGCGGCTTCGACAACCTCGCGGCGGCCGGCCCGAACGCCATCATCGCCCTCAACCACGTCTCGTTCCTCGACGCGCCGCTCGCGCTGTCGCTCCTCGAGCAGGAGCCGGTCTTCGCCATCGATAGCGGGATCGCGCAGCGCTGGTGGGTGCGCCCGTTCCTGCGCATCACCAAGGCGATGCCGCTCGACCCGACCCGGCCGCTCGCCACCCGGACGCTGATCAACGCGGTCAAGAGCGGCGAGACCCTGATCATCTTCCCCGAGGGCCGGCTCACGGTCACCGGCAGCCTGATGAAGGTCTACGACGGCGCCGGGCTGATCGCCGACAAGTCGGGCGCGATGGTCGTCCCGGTGAAGCTCGACGGCCTGGAGCGCACCGTCTTCTCGCGGCTGTCGCGCGGGCAGGTGCGCCGCCGCTGGTGGCCCAAGGTGACCGTGACGGTGATGCCGCCGGTGCGGCTGACCGTGGACCCGGCGCTCAAGGGCAAAGCGCGGCGGCAGGCGGCGGGCGCCGCCCTCTACGGGATCATGTCGGACCTCGTGTTCCGCACCGCCGACATCGACCGCGGCCTGATGGCGGCGCTGATCGAGGCGGGCGAGCGCCACGGCTGGGGCCGCAACGCCCTGGAGGATCCGGTCGGCGGCCGCCTCAGCTACAGCCGGCTCGTGATGGGCGCCAACATCCTCGGCCGCAAGCTGATGCCGCTGGCGCCCGTGGGCGGTCGGATCGGCGTCATGCTGCCGAACGCCAACGGCGCCGCGGTGACGCTGTTCGCCCTCGCCTCCGCGGGCCGGGTGCCGGCGATGATCAATTTCTCGGCCGGGCCCGCCAACGTGCTCTCGGCCTGCCGGGCGGCGGAGGTCAGCAGGATCCTGACCTCCCGGGCCTTCATCGAGAAGGGGCGGCTGGGCCCGCTCGTCGAGGCGATCCGCGGCTCGGTCGAGTTGATCTACCTGGAGGACGTGCGGGCCGGCATCACGACGGGGGACAAGATCCGCGGCCTCCTGGCGCCGCGCCGCCCCCTGGTGGCGCGCGCCGGCGAGGATCCGGGGGCGGTGCTGTTCACCTCGGGCAGCGAGGGCACGCCGAAGGGCGTGGTGCTCGCCAACCGCTGCATGCTCGCCAACGTGGCGCAGGTGGCGGCCCGGATCGATTTCGGCCCGATGGACAAGGTGTTCAACGTCCTGCCGGTGTTCCACGCCTTCGGGCTCACCGCCGGGCTGGTCCTGCCCCTGGTCTCGGGGGTGCCGGTCTACCTCTACCCGTCGCCGCTGCACTACCGGATCGTGCCGGAGCTGATCTACGGCTCGAACAGCACCGTCCTGTTCGGGACCGACACGTTCCTCACGGGCTACGCCCGGTCGGCCCACTCCTACGACCTGCGCTCCCTGCGCTACGTCGTGGCCGGCGCCGAGGCCGTGAAGGAGACCACCCGGAAGACCTGGGCGGAGAAGTTCGGGCTGCGCATCCTGGAGGGCTACGGCGTCACCGAGTGCGGCCCGGTCGTCGCCCTCAACACGCCGATGTTCAACCGGTTCGGCACGGTCGGGCGGATCCTGCCCGGCATCGAGACCCGCCTCGAGCCGGTGCCTGGGATCGACGAGGGCGGCCGCCTGTCCCTGCGCGGGCCGAACATCATGCTGGGCTACCTGCGCGCCGAGAAGCCCGGCGTGCTGGAGCCGCCGCCGGGCGGCTGGCACGACACCGGCGACATCGTGGCGATCGACCCGATGGGCTTCGTGACCATCAAGGGCCGGGCCAAGCGCTTCGCGAAGATCGCCGGCGAGATGGTGTCGCTCGCCGGGATCGAGTCCCTGGCCGCCGAGCTCTGGCCTGACCGTCCGAGCGCCGTCGCGGCGGTGCCGGACGCGCGCAAGGGCGAGCGGCTGATCCTGTTCACGCAGGAGAAGGGCGCGACCCGGGCCGCCTACCAGAGCTTCGCCAAGGGCCGCGGCGCCTCGGACGTCGCGATCCCCGCCGAGGTTGTGGTGCTGGACGCGATCCCGATGCTCGGCACCGGCAAGGTCGACCAAGTGGCCGTCACGAAGCTCGCGCTTGAGCGGGCGAAGGAGAACGCGGCGGCCTGACGCTCGCGGCCGGGCCTCCCGCGTCACCCAAACGGGGGATGCGGGGCTCCCCGGGATCCGCTCGTATCGTGAATACAGCCGTGATTCGAACCGCTTGACGCGTTCGGGGCGCGGGTCTGGAGGGGGACTCGGTACGCAACGGCGAGGGACAGATCATGCGGAAGGGCAGGCGAGTTCCGGCTTGGCTGGCGAGGCGGACCTACTTCAAGCGGATCGAGCGCTGGGCGAAGCCCGGCAAGGCGCGCAAGGCGGCGCAGCCCCCTGAGACAGCGGCCGCCGCGATGCCCTCCAACGTCGTGCCGTTCCCGATCCGAATGAATCGGCCGGACCGCCCCGCCTTCGAGGACCTGCGGGGCGTCGGCACGGCCTAGAGGCCGGCTCCGCCGGGGGCTTGCCGGGCGCGCGGGAACACGGGATCCTGCGCCGTCGGAGCCGAGACCGGGAGGATGCGTGCCGCACGACGGGTCGGATCCGCGCGCGTCGGCGCCTCCCCGGGAGCGGGCGAGGGGCCTGCGCGCGGCCCTCGGGGCCACGGCGCTCGGTCTCGGCCTCCTGGGGGCCGGCACCGCCGCGCTCTGGCGCTACGCCGACGCGCTGCCGCCCCTCGACCTGGCCGCGGCCGAATCACGCTCGACGGTGGTGCTGGATCGGTCCGGCACGCTGCTGCGCCCCTTCGCGACCACGGACGGGCGCTGGCGCCTGCCGGTCACCGCGGAGGCGGTCGATCCGCGCTACCGGGCGATGCTGCTCGCCTACGAGGATCGCCGCTTCGCCGCGCATCCCGGCATCGACCCGGCCGCGGTGCTGCGCGCCGCCGGCCAGTGGCTGACGCGCGGCCGCATCGTGTCCGGCGCCTCCACCCTGTCGATGCAGGTGGCGCGCCTCGTCGAGCCGCGGCGCGAGCGGTCGCTCGAGGCCAAGCTCCGCCAGATGGTGCGGGCGGTCGCGCTGGAGCGGCGCCTCGGCAAGGCCGGGCTGCTCGACCTCTACCTGGCGCTGGCCCCCTACGGCGGCCCGCTGGAGGGCGTGCGCGCGGCGAGCGTCGCGTATTTCGGGCGCGAGCCGGTCCGGCTGACCGCCGCGCAGGCGGCCCTGCTCGTCGCCCTGCCGCAATCGCCCGAGACCCGCCGTCCGGACAGGTTCCCCGAGCGCGCCCGCGCCGCCCGCGACCGGGTCCTGGCGGTGGCCGTCGCGCGGGGCATCCTCACGGCGGCGGAGGCCGAGGCCGCCCGGGCCGAGCCGGTGCCGACGACGCGCAAGCCGTTCCCGATGCTCGCGGCGCACGCCGCCGAGGAGGCGGTGGCGGCCGATCCCGGTGCCGCCACGATCCGCCTCGCGATCGACGGGCGCCTGCAGGAGCGGCTGGAAACCCTGGCGGCCGAGCGCGCCGCCGCCGCCGGCCCGGACCTCTCGGCCGCGATCCTCGTCCTCGACAACCGCGACGGCCGGGTGCTCGCCCAGGTCGGCAGCGCCGGGTACCTGGACCCCGCCCGGCGCGGCGCCATCGACATGACCCTGGCGGTGCGCTCGCCCGGCTCCGCGCTGAAGCCCTTCGTCTACGCCATGGCCTTCGCGGACGGTCTCGCGCATCCCGAGACCCTGCTGGAGGATCGCCCGGCGCGCTTCTCGGCGAGCTACGCGCCGGAGAATTTCGACCTGACCTTCCAGGGCACGGTCACGGCCCGGCGGGCCCTGCAGCTCTCGCTGAACGTGCCGGCGGTCGAGCTGATGGACGCGGTCGGTCCCGCCCGCTTCATCGCCCGGCTGCGCGCCGCCGGGGCCGGGATCCAGCTCCCGCGGGAGGCGGCCCCGGGGCTGCCGGTCGCGCTGGGCGGCCTCGGCATCACGGTCACCGACCTCGCCCGGCTCTACGCGGGGCTCGCCCGCGGCGGCGCGGTTCCGGACCTGCTGCGCCGCGCCGACGGGGTCGCGGCCGAATCCCGGCACCGCGTCGCCGAGCCCGTGGCGTCCTGGTACGTCGCCGACATCCTGCGCGGGACACCGCCGCCGGAGAACGCCCTGCCGAACCGCATCGCCTACAAGACCGGCACCTCCTACGGGTACCGCGACGCCTGGGCCGCCGGCTTCGACCGCCACGCGACGATCGTCGTCTGGGCCGGGCGCCCGGACGGCGCCGCGGTGCCGGGGCTCGTGGGCCGCACCGTCGCGGCGCCGATCCTGTTCGACGCCTTCGCGCGCCTCGGGATCGAGCCCGAGCCGGTCCCCCAGCCGCGGGACGCGCTGGTGGTCGGGACGGCGGGCCTGCCGCCGCCGCTGCGGCACCTGCGGCGCGAGGCGGCCGAGGCGGCGGGACCGGCGCTGCGGATCGCCTATCCGCCGGACGGGGCGCGGATCGATCTCGGCCTCGCGGTGGACCGGCACGGCGCCGCGGAGGGCGGCCCGGGTCTCGCCCTCAAGGCCCTGGGCGGCGTGCCGCCGCTCACCTGGCTGGTCGACGGTCAGCCGGTCGTGCAGACGCCGCGGCGGAAGGCCGAGTGGGCCCCGGGGGGCGCGGGCTTCGCGCGGATCTCGGTCCTGGACGCGACCGGCGCCAGCGACAGCGTGTCCGTCCGCCTCGAGTGAGCCGACGGCGGGTTCCCTCGGCTCAGCGACCGAGGCCGCGCTGGGCGCCGGCCGGGCCGCGCACCTCGCAGGATTCCAGCGCCGCGGCGAGGCGCGCCGCGCTGGCCGCGGACCCGTAAGACAGGTTGAGGACAGTGGAGAGGATCCCGACGCTCACGAGCACGCCGAGGGCGGCCGCGCCGAGCAGAACGGCGGTGATCAGCCTGTTGCGCCGCAGGTCCGCCGTCAGCGTCCCGATGAGGTCCCGGTTGTGTTCGGCGAGACCGTTCCGCGCCGCCACCAGCTCGTTGTACATGTTCGTGATGGCGTTGGTGGACATGTACACCAGCAGCAGGTGGACGACGAAGTCGTCGTCCGTCGTGGTGTTGAGGGCGGCCGCGATCCGCACGGCGAGCTGACGCTCCCAGGGCTGGAGATCGCGGCCGTGGACCGACCGGTAGAACCGCTCGAGGTTGGTCACGGCCGGAGGGCATCCCGCCACGCCGTGTGGAAGTTGCGCCGCAGGCGGCGGCCCTCGACCCGCAGGCGCATCGGCGCGCTGTTCGCCAAGGCCTGCCAGGTCGTGTTCTGCACCCGCAGGGCCTCGATCAGCCGCTCGCCGATCCGCTCGATCTCGATGACGCGAAAGTTCGACTGCTTCCGCAGGGATCGCACGAGGTCGGACGATTCGAGATAGTCGAAATTGGTCGCCTGGGCGGTGTTCTTCGCCAGGATCGCCCGGTCGCACTCGATCAGCATGGGCCGGAGCTCGCGCAGGACCTCCAGGGCTGTGGGATCCACCGCGCCGGCCGCGACGACCACGGCGAGGCGGACATTCGCCTCCCGGCAGCTCTCCACGATGATCTCGGTGCAGCGGCGGGTCGTCTCGGTGTCGCCGGCCGGGAAGTCGACCACGACGAGGCGCTCGGCCGCCTCGGTCACGCGCTCGATCAGGTCCTGGCACAGGGTCGGGTCGACGCGGCCCGTGCTGTCCTCGGCGCGCAGGCGCTGCCGGATGGCGGTGATGCCGGGACGGCGCGGGACGAAGTTGTCGCTGCCGGGCGTGGTCTCCTGCATGAGCGCCGTGTGGAAGTGCCGGTTGGCCGGGTCGGTGTCGATCGCCAGGACCGGACCGACCTCCGCGCAGAGATCGGCCACCTGGAGGGCGATGGTCGTCTTGCCGACGCCGCCCTTGCCGCCGAGGCAGAGCACGAGAACCTTCGCGGCGGCGCCCAGGAGATCGCGCTGGATGTCCTGGATCTCGTCCGGGCTGTACCAGGCCGGAACCTTGCTCTGCGTCGTGTCGGTCATGCGGTGTCTCCTTGCTGATACGCGCGGGGTGGGCGCCGGACGCGCGCGCTCCGCGCGCGGCACCGGGCTGCGGGATCTCAGGGGTTCACGGGCTCGGGCCGGGCCGCACGGCCCGCGTGGGCGGGACGCGGCGCGCGCGGGCTCGACGGCGCGCCCGGGATGCCGGTCGCATCACGCGCGGGATCCGGTCGCGCACGGGTCGGCAGAGGCGCGGCCACTCCGTGCTCGAGGCCCGGATGTGGACGGCCGACGCTCGGGTTCCGCGATGACGTCCGTCGCCACGATCTGCACTCCGTTGCTGGATCCGCTTCGCCGACGGCCCCGGCCGCAAGTCTTCATCGCCGCGGCCGAGGGCCATGCATGATCATGCTCGGACCTAGGGAGGACGCAAGCCGCGAAAAATCGGATCTTTTCTCGACGAATGCTCTAGTATGAGATCGTTAATGAAGATTTATATTTATATAAGGTGCAATGATGAGCGAAGTACGACTATTATATCTGGATGAACACACAACATCCCGGACATCGTCCGCAATTCGATCGATTCGGCCGGCCGGAATCCGCGCGGGTCATCTGGGATGCGGGCCTTGCCCGGCCCTGTCGGCGGTGACCCGGTCGTCACCGCGCCGCGGCGAGGGGGGCGAACACGTCGATGAGGCCGTTCACCAGGATCTGGGTCCCGACGCACAGGAGCAGGAAGGCGAAGAGGCGGCCCATCACCCGGGCGCGGGCCGGGCCGATGAAGGCGACGACCCGGTCGGCGGAGGCGTAGAGAACCGCGACCGTGGCGGCGACCGCGAGGGCCGCCAGCGTGACGCCGATGTAGAAGCCGAAGCGCTCCGCGTAGGCCTCCGGCCGGTTGGCCCCCAGGGTGATGGCGACCGCGATCGTCCCCGGCCCGGTGGTGAACGGGAGCGTCAGGGGGAAGAAGGCGATGTCGGAGAGGGGGCCGGGCGCCGGGTCGCCCGGCGGCTCCGCGGGGGCCGGGCCGCGGCCCGCCGACCCGGAGGCCTCGGCCTGCTTGCGCGCCTCCCGGGCCTCGGGCCGGTTCAGCTGGGTCCAGGCCGACGACATGACCACGAGGCCGCCGGCGATGCGCAGCGCGCCCAGGGTGACGCCGAAGAAGTTCAGGATCGGCGTGCCGGCCCAGAGGGCGCCGAGCATCACCAGGGCGGCGTAGACGCCGATCCGGCGCGACAGCAGCACGCGCTCGGCGTGGCTGAAGGCGCCCGCCACCTGCGCGAAGATGAAGGCGCCCCCGACCGGGTTCACGATCGAGAACAGCGCCGACAGGGCGAGCAGGAACTGCTGGGTGGTGAAGTCGAGGCTCATCGGGGTCAGCCCGGGGAGGGGGCCGGCACCAGCACCCGGGCCGGCGCGAGGCGGCGGGCGCGCCGCACCTGCTGGACGGCCACCGGCCGGTACAGCTGCTTCGTCGCGTCGACCACGTGCAGGCCCGCGAAGGGCAGGGACAGGCCGGTGCCGAGCCACTCCCAGGCGGGCCCGGTGCGCAGCATCAGGCGCGAGCGGGCCGGCGGCATGTACAGGGTCTCGGCCCAGCTCACCGGCGAGAACAGCGTGTCGCGCATGAGCCGCCCGAGCTGCGAGCGGCTGTAGGGCTGGCCGTGGCCGAAGGGCGTCGCCTCCCGGCGGGCCCAGACGCCCCGGCGGTTGGGCACCACGAGGATCATGCGGCCGCCCGGCGTCAGGGTGCGCCAGACCTCCTGCAGCAGCTCCGTCGGGCTCTCCACCGATTCGAGGGCGTGGACCAGGATGACCCGGTCGATGGCGGCCTCCGGCAGCGGCATCATGGTGGGGTCGGCGAGCGCCGCGCAGGAGCGCCCGGTGCCCGGCCAGTTCACCACGCCCTGCGAGGCCGGCATGAAGGCGAGGGTGCGCTCGGCGATGCAGTGGACCGGCCCGAGATACGGCGTCGCGTAGCCGATCCCGAGGACGCGCAGCCCCGAGACCGAGCCGAGGAAGTCGTGGAGCGCGCGGCCGACCACGCGGTGCGTCGTGCGGCCCAGAGGGCTGGCGTAGAAGGCCCGCAAGCCGTTGACGTCGAGGCGCATGGAGGGACAGGAGATCGCGGACGGAACGGTCGTCGTAACCAATGGTGAGCCGCGCGCCGCGCGGCAAGCGCCGGAGGAACCTCGCCGGACCATCACCTGTTCACGGCAACAGTTTTCGCGCCGCTTCGCGCCCGTTCGCGTTCTTGGGAGACTCCGTCCGATGGCCGCCGAGACCGAGATTCGCACCTTCCTCTGCCGCAGCGACAACATCGGCGTGCTGATCCGCGATCCGCAGACCGGCGCCTGCGCGGCGATCGACGTGCCGGAGGCCGGACCGGTCCTCCGGGCCCTCGACGAGACCGGCTGGCGGCTGACCGACATCCTCGTGACCCACCGGCACGCCGACCATGTCGAGGGTATCCCGGAGGTGAAGCGGGCGACCGGTGCCCGGGTGGTCGCCCCCGCCAGGGCCGGCGACGCGGTCCCGCAGGTGGACGTGACCGTGCGGGAGGGCGACACGGTCACGGTCGGCAGCCTCGGGGCGCAGGTCTGGGAGACGCCGGGCCACTGCGCCGACCACGTGACCTACTGGTTCGCGGAAGCCGGCCTCGTCTGCGCCGGCGACACCCTGTTCACCCTCGGCTGTGGGCGCGTGATGGAGAGCCCGCCCGAGACCCTCTACCGCTCCCTGCGGCGCTTCGACGACCTGCCCGACGCGACGCGGGTCTTCAGCGGCCACGACTACGTACTCTCCAACGCGCGCTTCGCCCTGGCGGCCGATCCGGACAACCCGGAGCTGAGGAAGCGCCTCGCCGAGGCCGAGCGCGCCCAGGCGGAGGGGCGGTTCCTCATCCCTTCGACCATGGGTGCGGAGCGGGCGACCAACCCGTTCCTGCGCAGCGGGCAGCCGGCCCTGGCGCGATCCGTCGACCTTCCGCCGGAAAGCGATCCCGAGGCGGTGTTCGTCGCCTTACGGGCGTGGAAGAACCGCTTCTGACGCAGGTGATAACGAGAAAAATTTGTTGCCTTCTCAAGGCAAACTGACACATAGGGGTGTTTAAGCGGTCCTAATCCGCTCAGGTAACCGGGCTCCCGGGGGGAAGCCGTAACGTCAACGCGAAGCGCCGGGACGCTTCAGCCGGTATGATGGGGGTCCGTCTCGCCCTACCACCTGTCCACTTCCCGCCTTCCGCTTCCTTTCCTCAAGCCAGAGTCCGACGGGTCCAAGGAGGAGGCGCTCAGCGCCAAGGCCAAGATCACCGTCGCCGACGCCGAATCCGGCACACTCCGCGAGAGCGGTGAGGCGGCCAGTCCCGCCCGCCCGCGGGCGCCGGTCGCGGCCGACGTGCGGCTCCTCGGGATCGCCACCGAGCACCTCTCGCGGCTCGGGCCCAAGCGCGTGACGGTCGTGGCCGTCGCCGCCGAGGCCGGCATGACGCACGCGAACGTGTACCGCTACTTCCCGTCGAAGGACGCGCTCCTCGACGCGGTGGCGGGCCGCTGGCTGCGCGAGGTCGAAGCCCGGCTCGCCGGCATCGCCGACGCGCCCGATCCCGCCGACGACAAGATCGAGCGCCTCCTGACCGCCCTCGCGACGGTCCAGCGGGACGCCCTGTTCGACGAGCCGAACCTGTTCGCGGTCCATCTCGACGCCACCGTCTCGGCACGGCCGATCGCCCGGCGGCACCGCGTGCGGCTGCGCAGCCTCGTCGAGCGCGTGGTCGAGGAGGGCATCACCTCCGGGATCTTCTCGGCCCGGGACCGGGAACGGGCGATCGCCTACATCTTCGACGCGAGCTACCGCTTCACGCATCCGCTAGCGATCCAGCACGATGCCGAGGTGCCGCGCGACCTGATCGAGGCCCGGTTCGGGGCCGTCATCCACGCGATCCAGCGGGTCCTGCGCTCCGGCATCCTCTGATCCGGCGCGCACCCACAGGCTCTCTCGAAGGCCCGGACAGACCGTCCGGGCCTTCGTCGTTCGTGCGCCCTCCCGCGCCGCACGCCGCCCGCCGCGACCCGAAATGACAGGATTTCAGATCTGTCATCACGGCTTCGCGGCCGTCCGGCGCCAGGGTGCACTGCACCTAAAACACTCGCGACGTTGACGTTTCGGAGGCACCGTCGGGACGCCCGAGGGCGATCCGACGGCCCGGACGCGCCGCCCGCGCGGCCCTCATCGGGTTGAAGCCACGGTGCTTTTCGGCCACACAGCCGCGCAGATTTCAGAGTGGCGAATCCGGCCTCGAACCCTGACGGACGAGCGGCTCCGGCCTCGCGCAACGCATCACCAAAGTCGAACGCAGCGGAGACACATCCGACATGGCTCGCAACAAGATCGCGCTCATCGGCGCCGGCCAGATCGGCGGCACCCTGGCCCTTCTGGCCGGCCTCAAGGATCTGGGGGACGTGGTGCTGTTCGACATCGTCGACGGCGTGCCGCAGGGCAAGGCGCTGGACATCGCCGAGGCCGCCCCGGTCGAGGGCTTCGACGCGACCTACGCGGGTGCCAGCGACTACGCCGCCATCAAGGGCGCCGACGTGGTGATCGTGACCGCCGGCGTGCCGCGCAAGCCCGGCATGAGCCGCGACGACCTGATCGGCATCAACCTCAAGGTCATGCAGGCCGTCGGCGAGGGCATCAAGACCCACGCGCCGGACGCCTTCGTGATCTGCATCACCAACCCGCTCGACGCCATGGTGTGGGCGCTGCAGAAGTTCTCGGGCGTCCCGACCAACAAGATCGTCGGCATGGCCGGCGTGCTCGATTCGGCGCGCTTCCGCCACTTCCTCGCCGAGGAGTTCAAGGTGTCGGTGGAGGACGTCACGGCCTTCGTGCTCGGCGGCCACGGCGACGACATGGTGCCGCTGACCCGCTACTCGACGGTGGCGGGCGTGCCGCTGACCGACCTCGTCAAGCTCGGCTGGACCACCCAGGAGAAGCTCGACGCCATGGTCGACCGCACCCGCAAGGGCGGCGGCGAGATCGTCAACCTGCTCAAGACCGGCTCGGCCTTCTACGCGCCCGCCGCCTCCGCCATCGCCATGGCCGAGAGCTACCTGCGCGACAAGAAGCGGGTCCTGCCCTGCGCCGCCTACCTCGACGGCCAGTACGGCGTGAAGGGCATGTTCATCGGCGTGCCGATCGTGATCGGTGCCAACGGCGTGGAGCGCGTGCTCGAGGTGACCTTCGACGCGGCCGAGAAGACCATGTTCGACAAGTCGGTCGCCTCGGTGACGGGACTCATCGAGGCCTGCAAGGGCGTCGACAGCAGCCTCGCCTGACCGGTAAGCGGATACCGGGCAGCGCGTAGCGGTCGGAGATTCGAATCTCGATCACTCGATTTCTCTACGCGCCGCCCGCTGCCACCTATTCGCTCCTCCTTACGAGGCTCCGATGAATATCCACGAATATCAGGCCAAGGCCGTGCTGAAGGAGTTCGGCCTGCCCGTCTCCCGCGGCGTGGCCATCTTCAACCCGTCGGAGGCCGAGGCCGCCGCCAAGGAGCTCGGCGGCCCCGTCTGGGTCGTGAAGAGCCAGATCCACGCGGGCGGCCGCGGCAAGGGCACCTTCAAGGGCGCGCCCGAGGGCGCCAAGGGCGGCGTGCGCGTCACCAAGTCGATCGACGAGGTCAAGCAGTTCGCCGGCGAGATGCTCGGCCAGACGCTGGTGACCATCCAGACCGGCCCGGCCGGCAAGCAGGTCAACCGCCTCTACATCGAGGAGGGCGCCCAGATCGCCGAGGAGTTCTACCTCTCGATGCTGGTCGACCGCGCCACGGGCGGCGTCGCCTTCGTGGTCTCCACCGAGGGTGGCATGGACATCGAGGCGGTCGCCCACGACACGCCCGAGAAGATCCACACGATCGCGGTCGACCCGGCCACCGGCGTGATGCCCCACCACGGCCGCGCCGTCGCCAAGGCGCTGGGCCTGTCGGGCGCCCAGGCCAAGGAAGCGGCCGCGCTGACCGAGAAGCTCTACGCGGCCTTCGTGGCCAAGGACATGAGCCTCCTGGAGATCAACCCGCTGGTGCTGACCGCCGACGGGCACCTCAAGTGCCTCGACGCCAAGATGGCCTTCGATTCGAACGCCCTCTACCGGCACGCGGACATCATGGCGCTCCGCGACGAGACCGAGGAGGACGCCAAGGAGATCGAGGCGTCCAAGTACGACCTCGCCTACATCGCGCTCGACGGCACGATCGGCTGCATGGTCAACGGCGCCGGCCTCGCCATGGCGACGCTCGACATCATCAAGCTCTACGGCGAGGAGCCGGCGAACTTCCTCGATGTCGGCGGCGGCGCCTCGGAGGAGAAGGTCACGGCGGCGTTCAAGATCATCACCGCCGACCCGAACGTGAAGGGGATCCTCGTCAACATCTTCGGCGGGATCATGAAGTGCGACGTGATCGCCAACGGCGTGATCGCGGCCGTGAAGGCGGTGGGCCTGCAGGTGCCGCTGGTGGTGCGCCTCGAGGGCACCAACGTCGAGCAGGGCAAGGCCATCATCCGCAATTCCGGCCTCAACGTCATCCCGGCGGACGACCTCGACGACGCCGCCCAGAAGATCGTCGCCGCCGTGAAGGGAGCCTGATCATGTCGGTGATGATCGACGCCAACACCAAGGTCATCTGCCAGGGCTTCACCGGCAAGAACGGGACCTTCCACTCCGAGCAGGCCATCGCCTACGGCACCAAGATGGTCGGCGGCACGAGCCCCGGTAAGGGCGGCTCCAGCCATCTCGGCCTGCCGGTCTTCGACACGGTCGCGGAGGCGCGCGAGGCCACCGGCGCCGAGGCCTCGGTGGTCTACGTGCCGCCGCCCGGTGCCGCCGACGCGATCTGCGAGGCGATCAGCGCCGAGGTGCCGCTGATCGTCTGCATCACGGAGGGCATCCCGGTGCTCGACATGGTGCGGGTGAAGCGGGCGCTGACGGGCTCGAAGTCGCGCCTCGTCGGGCCGAACTGCCCCGGCATCGTCACCGCCGGCGAGTCGAAGATCGGCATCATGCCGGCCAACATCTTCCGGCCCGGCTCGGTCGGCATCGTGTCCCGCTCGGGCACGCTGACCTACGAGGCGGTGTTCCAGACCTCCAATGCCGGCCTCGGCCAGACCACGGCGGTGGGCATCGGCGGCGACCCGGTGAAGGGCACTGAGTTCATCGACGTGCTGGAGCTGTTCCTCGCCGACCCGAAGACCGAGTCGATCGTGATGATCGGCGAGATCGGCGGCTCGGCCGAGGAGGAGGCGGCCCAGTTCCTCAAGGACGAGGCCAAGCGCGGGCGCAAGAAGCCGATGGTCGGCTTCATCGCCGGCCGCACGGCGCCTCCGGGCCGCCGCATGGGCCATGCCGGCGCGATCATCTCGGGCGGCAAGGGCGGCGCCGAGGACAAGATCGCCGCCATGGAGGCCGCGGGCATCCGCGTGTCGCCGTCGCCGGCCCGGCTGGGCTCGACGCTCGTCGAGGTGCTGAAGGGCTAAAGGCCCGCGCGCCTGCGTCGCGGCCATCGCAGGGCTGCGACGCCCATATCGGGCGTGCAGACGATCTCAGCGGGGCGGTCACCCGCCCCGTTTCGGTTCGAGGGCGCTCCGCCGCGCTGACGGGGAGCCCGGAGGGCAGGGGAGCCTGCCCGCGCGATCAGGATGGACGCACCATGGCACGCCAGGACGTGAACGAAGCGCTCCTCGAAACCTCGTTCCTGTACGGCGCCAACGCCGCCTACATCGAGGAATTGCAGGCGGCCTACGCCCGCAACCCGTCCTCGGTGGATCCGGAGTGGCAGACCTTCTTCAAGGGGCTCGGCGAGGACGAGACCCTGGTCGAGAAGAACGCCGCCGGCGCCTCCTGGGAGAAGCCGCACTGGCCGGTGCCGCTCAACGGCGAGCTGGTCTCGGCGCTCGACGGCAACTGGGGCGCCCTGGAGAAGGCGATCGGCGACAAGATCGTCGCGCGGGAAGCCAAGGAGCCCAAGCCCGGCAAGCCGCAGGACAGCGTCACCGCCACCACCGGCGTGTCGGTGGAGCAGGCGACCAAGGATTCGGTGCGGGCGATCATGCTGATCCGCTCCTACCGGATGCGCGGCCACCTGCACGCCAAGCTGGACCCGCTGGGGCTCGCGCCGCGGGGCGACCACGAGGAGCTGCACCCGCAGCATTACGGCTTCACCGAGGAGGCCGACTGGGACCGTCCGATCTTCCTCGACAACGTCCTCGGCCTGCAGTTCGGCACGGTCCGCGAGATCGTCGGCATCCTGGAGCGGACCTACTGCCAGACGCTCGGCGTCGAGTTCATGCACATCTCGGATCCCGCCGAGAAGGCGTGGATCCAGGAGCGCATCGAGGGCAAGGACAAGGAGATCTCCTTCACCCCCGAGGGGCGCCGCGCGATCCTCAACAAGCTGATCGAGGCCGAGGGCTTCGAGAAGTTCCTCGACCTCAAGTACACCGGCACCAAGCGCTTCGGCCTCGACGGCAGCGAGGCGATGATCCCGGCGCTGGAGCAGATCATCAAGCGCGGCGGCGCGCTCGGCGTGCGCGAGATCGTGCTCGGCATGGCCCATCGCGGCCGGCTCAACGTGCTCACCAACGTGATGGCCAAGCCCTTCCGGGCGGTGTTCCACGAGTTCAAGGGCGGCTCGGCCTCCCCGGCCGAGGTCGAGGGCTCGGGCGACGTGAAGTACCACCTGGGCGCGTCCTCGGACCGCGCCTTCGACGGCAACAACGTCCACCTGTCGCTCACCGCCAACCCGTCCCACCTCGAGATCGTCGACCCGGTGGTGCTCGGAAAGGTCCGCGCCAAGCAGGACCAGTGGGCCAAGCCCAACATCGAGCGCCGCACGGTGCTGCCGCTCCTGATCCACGGCGACGCCGCCTTCGCGGGCCAGGGCGTGGTGGCGGAGTGCTTCGGCCTGTCGGGCCTGAAGGGCCACCGCACCGGCGGCTCGGTCCACTTCATCATCAACAACCAGATCGGCTTCACGACCGATCCGCGCTTCTCCCGCTCCTCGCCCTACCCGTCCGACGTCGCCAAGATGGTCGAGGCGCCGATCTTCCACTGCAACGGCGACGATCCGGAAGCCGTCACCTTCGCCGCCAAGGTCGCGGTGGAGTACCGGCAGAAGTTCGGCAAGCCGGTCGTGATCGACATGCTGTGCTACCGCCGCTTCGGCCACAACGAGGGCGACGAGCCGGCCTTCACCCAGCCGAAGATGTACCAGCGGATCCGCAAGCATCCCTCGGTGCTGGAGAGCTACGGCCGCAAGCTCGTCGAGAACGGCTCGGTGACCCAGGAGGCGCTCGACGCCCGCAAGGCCGAGTTCCGCGGGATGCTCGACAGCGAACTCGACGTCGCCAACAACTACAAGGCGAACAAGGCCGACTGGCTCGACGGCCGCTGGTCCGGCGTGAAGGCCGTGCACGAGGACGTGGACGACCCGCGCCGCGGCCGCACCGCCGTGCCGGCCGGGACCCTGCAGGAGATCGGGCGCAGGATCACGCAGGCGCCGCCCGGCTTCCACCTGCACCGCACGATCCAGCGCTTCATGGACAACCGCGCCAAGGCGGTGGAGACGGGGGTCGGCATCGACTGGGCGACCGCCGAGGCCCTGGCCTTCGGGGCGACGCTCCTCGACGGCAACCGGGTCCGCCTGTCGGGTCAGGACGTGGAGCGCGGCACGTTCTCGCAGCGCCACGCGGTGGTGATCGACCAGGAGAACGAGCAGCGCTTCACGCCGCTCAACGCCATCCGCGAGGGGCAGGCCGCGATCGAGATCATCAACTCGATGCTCTCCGAGGAAGCGGTGCTCGGCTTCGAGTACGGCTACTCGCTCGCCGAGCCGAACGCCCTGGTCCTCTGGGAGGCCCAGTTCGGCGACTTCGCCAACGGCGCCCAGGTGGTGATCGACCAGTTCATCGCGTCCGGCGAGCGCAAGTGGCTGCGCATGTCGGGCCTCGTGCTGCTGCTGCCGCACGGCTACGAGGGCCAGGGGCCCGAGCACTCCTCGGCCCGCCTGGAGCGCTACCTCCAGGCCTGCGCCGAGGACAACATGCAGGTCGCCAACGTCACGACGCCGGCGAACTACTTCCACATCCTGCGCCGGCAGCTGAAGCGCGACTTCCGCAAGCCGCTGGTGCTGATGACGCCGAAGTCGCTGCTGCGCCACAAGCGCGCCGTCTCGAACCTCGACGCGCTCGCCGAGGGCTCGACCTTCCATCGCGTCCTCTGGGACGACGCCGAGGAGGAGGGCGCGCAGAACAAGCTCGTGCGCGACGACAAGATCCGCCGCGTCGTGCTGTGCTCCGGCAAGGTCTACTACGACCTGCTGGAGGAGCGGGAGAAGCGCGGCCTCAACGACATCTACCTGATGCGCGTCGAGCAGCTCTACCCGTTCCCCCTGAAGGCGCTGGCCAACGAGATGGCCCGGTTCCGCAACGCCGACGTGATCTGGTGCCAAGAGGAGCCCAAGAACATGGGCGCCTGGTCCTTCGTCGAGCCCTACCTCGAGTGGGTGCTCGGCCAGGCCGGCTCCGCGGTGAAGCGCGCCCGCTACGTCGGCCGTCCGGCCTCCGCCTCGACGGCGGTCGGCCAGATGTCGAAGCACCAGGCGCAGCTCCAGGCCTTCCTCAACGAGGCCCTGGCGGTCTGATCGTCCGGCCATGGCCTACTTCCTGCTCCGCCTGGAACCGCCCCGCCCGAGCTTCCCGTTCGACGCGACGGAGGCCGAGAAGGCGCTGTTCTCGGCGCATTCCGGCTACTGGATGGAGCAGGCGGCCGCCGGCACCGCCATCGCGGTCGGACCCGTCTTCGAGTCCGGCGGCACCTGGGGCCTGGCCCTGGTCGAGGCCGACGACGCGGCCCGGGCCGAGGCGCTCGGCGAAGCAGATCCCGTCCTGATGGCGCAGGCAGGCTTCCGGTACACCGTCTCGCCCGTTCCATCCCTGATCCTGCGGCGCTGACGTCGCGGCCCGACATCCAGAGGAGGCCCCCCGCGGGGCAGAAGAGAGCATGGCAACCGACATCCTCGTCCCGACCCTCGGCGAATCCGTGAGCGAGGCCACGATCGGCCGCTGGTTCAAGAAGCCCGGCGACACGGTCGCGGCCGACGAGCCGATCGTCGAGCTCGAGACCGACAAGGTCACCCTGGAGGTGAACGCCCCGGCGGCCGGCGAGCTCGGCGAGATCCTGGTCAAGGACGGCGAGACCGTGGAGCCCGGTGCCCTGCTCGGCTCGATCGTCGAGGCCGGAGCCGGCGGCGGCACGGCCAAGAAGGCCGCCCCGAAGGAGAGCGCCGAGACCAAGGCCGAGAGCCGGAGCGAGGCCCCGAAGGCCGCCGCGCCCGCGAAGGCGGAGGCCCCGGCCCAGGAATCGTCCGCCGGCTACGGCAACCACGGCGATGCCGCCGCCCCCGCGGCCCAGCAGCGCCCGGTCGGCGACAACGGCCCGGCGGTGGCCAAGCTCGCCCGGGAATCGGGTGTCGACCCGTCGTCGGTGAGCGGGTCCGGCAAGGACGGACGCGTCACGAAGGGGGACATGCTCGGCGCCATCGCCAAGGGGCCGGCCCCGTCGGCGCCCGCCAAGGAGGCCCGTCCGACCCTGCCGCGCGCCCCCTCGGCGCCGGACGACGCCGCGCGCGAGGAGCGCGTGCGCATGACCAAGCTGCGCCAGACCATCGCGCGCCGCCTGAAGGACGCGCAGGACACCGCGGCGATGCTGACGACGTTCAACGACGTCGACATGTCGGCCGTGATGGCGATGCGCAGCCAGTACAAGGATATCTTCGAGAAGAAGCACGGCACGAAGCTCGGCTTCATGGGCTTCTTCACCAAGGCGGTGATCGGCGCCCTCAAGGACGTGCCGGCGGTCAACGCCGAGATCGACGGGCAGGATCTCGTCTACAAGAACTACTACCACATCGGCATCGCGGTCGGCACCGATAAGGGTCTCGTCGTGCCGGTGGTGCGCGACGCCGACGACCTGTCGATCGCCGGCATCGAGAAGAAGATCGCCGGCTTCGGCAAGAAGGCCCGCGACGGCAAGCTCTCCATCGAGGAGATGCAGGGCGGCACCTTCACGATCACCAACGGCGGCATCTACGGCTCGCTGATGTCGACGCCGATCCTCAACGCGCCGCAGTCGGGCATCCTCGGCATGCACCGCATCGAGGAGCGCCCGGTGGTCCGCGCCGGCAAGATCGAGGCGCGGCCGATGATGTACCTCGCCCTGTCGTACGACCATCGCATCGTCGACGGTAAGGAGGCCGTGACCTTCCTGGTGCGGGTCAAGGAGGCGCTGGAGGATCCGGCGCGCCTCGTGCTAGACCTCTGAGGCAGCCATGTCGAGCGCTGAGAACAGGGTCGCGATCGTCACGGGCGGCAGCCGCGGCATCGGCCGCGCGGTGGCGCTCCTCCTGGCGGAGCGCGGCTACGCCGTCTGCCTGAGCTACGTGTCGGACGCCGCCGCCGCGCAGGGCGTGGTGGACGCGATCGCGGCCAAGGGCGGACGGGCGCTCGCCGTGAAGGGCGACGTCGGCAACGAGGCCGACGTCATCGCCCTGTTCAAGGCGGCCGACGGCCTCGGCCGCCTCGCGGCGCTCGTCAACAATGCCGGCGTGGTCGACGTGAAGTCGGACGTCGCCGACATGAGCGTCGCCCGCCTGCAGCGCATGATGACCACCAACGTGGTCGGCAGCTTCCTGTGCGCGCGGGAGGCGGTGCGGCGCATGTCGATCAAGCGCGGCGGGGCAGGGGGCGCGATCGTCAACCTGTCCTCGGTGGCGGCGCGCCTCGGCGGCCCCGGCCAGTTCGTGGACTACGCGGCCTCCAAGGGCGCCATCGACTCGCTGACGATCGGGCTTTCCCGCGAGGTCGCCGCCGACGGCATCCGCGTCAACGCGGTGGCGCCCGGCATCATCGCCACCGAGATCCACGCCAGCGGCGGCGAGCCGGACCGGGTCGAGCGTCTCGGCCCCGGCGTCCCGATGAAGCGGGCCGGCACCGCCGAGGAGGTGGCCGCACCGATCGTGTGGCTCCTCTCGGACGAGGCCTCCTACACCACGGGCGCCATCCTCGACATCGGCGGCGGCCGCTGAGGCCAAGCCCCACCTGACATTCCCTGCCCGTCTCGCACGCGGCACGACCGAGCGGAAGCGAAGCCTCATGTCCTACGATCTCGTCGTCATCGGCACCGGCCCCGGCGGCTACGTCTGCGCGATCCGCGCGGCGCAGCTCGGCCTGCGGACCGCGGTGGTCGAGAAGCGCGCGACGCACGGCGGCACCTGCCTCAATGTCGGCTGCATCCCGTCCAAGGCCCTTCTGCACGCGTCGGAGGCCTTCGAGGAGGCCAACACGCACTTCGCCGATCTCGGCATCGACGTCGGCACGCCGAAGCTCGACCTCAAGAAGATGATGGCCTTCAAGGCCGAGGGCGTCGCCGGCAACACCAAGGGCGTCGAGTTCCTGCTCAAGAAGAACAAGGTCGACACCTTCCACGGCACCGGCCGGATCGCCGGCGCCGGCCGCGTCGAGGTCATCGCCGAGGACGGCGGCAACCAGATGCTCGAGACGAAGAGCATCGTCATCGCGACCGGCTCGGACGTGGCGCGCCTGCCCGGCGTCACCATCGACGAGAAGGTCGTGGTCTCCTCCACCGGCGCCCTGGAACTCGACCGGGTGCCGAAGAAGCTCCTCGTCATCGGCGCCGGCGTGATCGGGCTGGAGCTGGGTTCCGTCTGGCGCCGGCTCGGCTCCGAGGTGACCGTGGTCGAGTATCTCGACCGGGTGCTGCCGGGCATGGACGGCGAGGTCGGCAAGCAGTTCCAGCGGATCCTGACGAAGCAGGGCATCGCCTTCAGGCTGTCCACCAAGGTGACGGGCGTCGAGGTCGGCAAGAAGGGCGGCGCGACGGTCACGGTCGAGCCGGCCGCGGGCGGCGCGGCGGAGACGCTGCAGGCCGACGTGGTCCTCGTCTGCATCGGCCGGACGCCCTACACGGAGGGCCTCGGCCTCGACACGGTCGGTGTCCAGCGGGACGACAAGGGCCGGATCCTCACCGATTCCCACTACGCCACCAACGTCACCGGCATCTACGCCATCGGCGACGTGATCGCCGGCCCGATGCTCGCCCACAAGGCCGAGGACGAGGGCGTGGCGATCGCCGAGATGCTGGCCGGCCAGTCCGGCCACGTGAATTACGGCGTGATCCCGAACGTGGTCTACACGTTCCCGGAGGTCGCCTCGGTCGGCAAGACCGAGGAGGAGTTGAAGAAGGACGGCGTGGCCTACAACGCCGGCAAATTCCCCTTCACGGCCAATGGCCGGGCCAAGGCGAACGGCACCACCGACGGGTTCGTGAAGGTGCTGGCCGACGCCCAGACCGACCGGGTACTCGGCGTGCACATCGTGGGCGCGGATGCCGGCAACCTGATCGCCGAGGTGGCGGTCGCGATGGAGTTCGGCGCCTCGTCGGAGGACATCGCCCGCACTTGCCACGCGCACCCGACGCTGACCGAGGCCGTCAAGGAAGCCGCGCTGGCGGTCAACAAGCGCGCCATCCACGTCTGACGGGCCAGGCCACGGCTGCGCGGATTGCTACCTCGGCGGGCTCGACCGCCTGCGCGAAGGCCCCCTCTCTCGTGCGGGAAAGGGGGCCTTCGCGTTCCGTCACACACCGCACGCCTCGAACCTGACTGGCCCGCAGAGCGACGACCCGGCGCGGGGTCAGGCGATCTTGCGCCTGGAATTCGGCAGGTCGGCGATCCGCAGCAGCGCGCTCGGCGCGGGCGGGGCCGTCAGGGCGTTCAGCAGATACGGCCGACGCAGGCCCAGCGCGTTGTGCAGGGCGAGGTCGATGTCGCGGGCGTAGAACGGCATCCGCAGCACGGCGTCGACGCCGAAGTAGCGGCCGGCCTGAGCGACGGGCTCCAGCTCGGACGTGGTCAGCAGGGTGATCCGGGTCGGGAGGCCGAGGGGCTGGATCTGGCAGGCCAGTTCGAGCCCGTCGATGCCGCCGAGCTTCACGTCGATGAAGGCGAAGTCGTAGGCGGCGAGCTTCAGCTGCTTGAGGGCGTGGCGGCCGTCATCCGTCTCGTCGAGCTCGATCGCGAACCCGCTGCGCGCCACGACGCGGCTGATGGCCGACCGCCCGGCCGGAGTCGAGCAGGCGAGCAGGGCCCGGGTCGGTGCGCGACGGCGGGCATCCGCGTGGAGCAGCGGCTCGATATGGCTCGGGTCGAGGGGCGTCTTCAGGACTTCGTAGGCGCCGAGGCTCGTGGCGATCTCCTGCCAGTGCGGCAGCACGCGGGTCGCCACCAGTACCAGGCACGGGGGCTCCGCACCCGCCCGGCGCGCGACGGCGACGGCTTCGGGGCCGCTGAGATCGTCGAGCTGCATTCCCACGAAGGCCAGGGTGGGACGGTGGCGGAGGAGGATGTCGCAGAGCGCCTGACCCGAGGTCGCCTCATCGATCACCGCGCTGGGATCGAATCGCAGGACGATCTCTCTCAGGGAGGCGCGGCGGCCCGGATCGCAATCCGCGATTACGACACGTGCCGGCGCCCTCCCATCCTGAAGATCCATGACGCCCGCCCAACCCCATCCCGTTCGTTGCCCATATTGGCTGAAGATCGTGACGAAGCTCTTAAAGAGCGGGATTCTGCACTGGGCGAACCGGAAGACGCGCCTATAGACGATGATGAAGGCTCTCGAAGTCGAAGTTTTTAGCAATCTTGCTCAATGGCCAGCCCGCGGATGGGCCGCTGCGTAGGCACTCATGAGGCGGGCGGCGTCGACCTGCGTGTAGAGCTGCGTCGTGGAGAGCGAGGCGTGGCCCAGGAGTTCCTGGATCGCCCGGAGTTCGCCCTGGCGCGCCAGGAGATGGGTTGCGAAGGAATGCCGCAGGGCGTGCGGTGTGGCGCTCTCGGGCAGGCCCAGAGCGCCGCGGGCGCGCGCGACCGTGTACTGGATGATGCGCGGCGAGAGCGGGCCGCCCCGGGCACCGAGAAACAGCGGTCCCTCCGGCGGCAGCGGCAGGGGACAGGCGGCGACGTAGTCCGCCACGGCCTGCGCCACGACGGGCAGGATCGGCACCATGCGCTGCTTGCCGCCCTTGCCGAGCACGGTGACCTGATCGACCCCGGGCAGGGGTGCGTCACGGCGGGTCAGGCCCAGGGCCTCGGAGATGCGCAGCCCCGCGCCGTAGAGCAGCGCCAGCACGGCGGCGTCCCGGGCGAGGACCCAGGGCTCCCGCTCCTCGCCGGCGCGGATCGCGGTATCGGTCAGCGCCACCGCGGCGGAGACGGGCAGGGGACGGGGAAGCCGCCGCGGAACCTTGGGCGAGCGCACGCCGCCCAGGGCCGAGACGGTGCCGAAGCCCTCGCGCTCGAGGAAGCGGGCGAAGGAGCGCAGGCCTGCCAGCATGCGCATCAGCGAGCGCCCCGAGACCTCGTCGCCCCGGCGCGCGGCCATGAAGCCGCGGATGTCCCGCACCTTGAGCCCGATCAGCATCGGGATCGTCGGTGTCCCCTGACGGGACGCGAGGTGGTGGAGGAACTGGCGAAGGTCGCGCCCGTAGGCCTCGACGGTGTTGGACGACATCCGCCGCTCCCGCGCCAGCGCCTCGATCCAGGCCAGGACGGCGTCGCGAAGGCGGGCGTCACCCGGAAACAGCAGCCGGTCGCCCTGGGTCTCGTGCGTGCTCGCGTGCGTGCTCATGGCGACACTCGACCGGATCCGCGTTGCCGGGAGCTTAATGCCGGTCGCCGTCCGCCCCCAGGGCCGGGCTCGTGCCGCGCGGCGCGCCGTGCCAAGCTGACCCGATGAGCCTCCTCGCCTACGCGGCCGCCGCCCTCGCCGAGATCGCCGGCTGCTTCGCGTTCTGGGCCTGGATGCGGCTCGGACGGTCGGCCTGGTGGACGCTTCCGGGTCTCGCCTCGCTGGCGGCCTTCGCGGCCCTGCTGACCCTCGTGGACAGCCCGGCGGCGGGGCGCACCTTCGCGGCCTACGGCGGCGTCTACGTGGCGGCCTCGGTCCTGTGGCTGTGGCTCGCGGAGGGCCAGCGGCCCGACCGCTGGGACCTCGCGGGCAGCGCGGTCTGCCTCGCCGGAACGGCGCTGATCCTCCTCGGCCGCCGGGGGTGACAGCGGCGCGGCAGCGCACCGTGCCGGGACGGCCACAGGTGGCAACCTCCGCGGCCGGAACCTTGGTGAAACCAAGCGTTCACGATACGTACGGCAGCCTCGGGCCGTTCACCGAGCCGTGGAGCCCCATGACCAGCCCCGTCCGCATTCTCGGCATCGATCCCGGACTCCGCCGCACCGGCTGGGGCCTGATCACCGCGCAGGGTACGAAGCTCACCTACGGCGATTGCGGGGTCGTGACCTCGGACGGGGAGCTTCCGCTGGCACTGCGCCTGCGGGAGCTGTTCGAGGGGATCGGCCGCGTCGTCGAGGCCGTGCGGCCCGACGAGGTCGCCGTGGAGGAGACCTTCGTCAACAAGGACGCCCAGGCGACGCTCAAGCTGGGCCACGCGCGGGCGATGGCGCTGCTCGTGCCGGCCCTCACCGGACTGCCGGTGTTCGAGTACGCCCCCAACCTCATCAAGAAGACCGTCGCGGGCTCCGGCCACGCCGAGAAGGTGCAGATCCAGGCGATGGTCCGCTTCCTCCTGCCGAAGGCCGAATTCCGCGTCGCGGACGCCGCCGACGCGCTGGCCATCGCGATCACCCATGCCAGTCACCGGGACGCCCACGCCCTGCGGCAGGCGCACCTTCCGGGGGGCAAGCGCCGCTCGCTCACCGGTCAGGCGGCCGCGGGACAAGGGCTCGAGGGGAAGGGCTTCTCGGCCGCCGCGGCCGCGCGCATCGAGGCCGCGCTGGCGAAACAAGGCTGACGGGATCGGGAAGAACTTGGTGGGGGAAGTAGGACTCGAACCTACGAAGCTTACGCAGCGGATTTACAGTCCGCCCCCTTTGCCGCTCGGGACATTCCCCCAAGGCGGGCATCGCCCGCGGCGCCCTTATGGTGAGGGGTGGGCCGGGTGTCAACGCTTATGGTGGACCGATCCGCCTCGCCGGACGCGGCAATCGTGGAGAGCGGGACGGTTTCGCTCGGCGTCGCCGCGATCCGGGCGGCCGCGCTTGCCGAGTCGACCCACTTCCGGCCTCGCGGTGCCCGCGGCTCCGCCATTGGGACGAAAACGCGAACGTTCCGCGACTCCGGGGATTCACAAAGGAATCCGGATCGGCCACGGTGTGCCGATGTCGCCCTGCTTCGCCGGCCCTTGACCCGTCCCGCCCCGTCCCTGCGGTCGCACCAGCGCACGCTGATGGCCCTGGTCGCGGCCATGGCGAGCGGGGAGGCGGCCCATGTCCGGAAGATCCTGGCGGCGGTCACGCCGGGCGGGGGCAAGTCGCTGCTGCCGGTCATCGCCGCGCACCGGCTGATCGAGGCGGGGCTCGTCGAGCGCGTGGTCTGGGTGGTGCCGCGGGATTCCCTGCGGCTGCAGGCCGAGGAAGCCTTCGCCGACCCGCTGTGGCGCGCGGCCTTCGGGCACGCCCTCAGCGTCCGGGCCGCCGACAACGAGCGCGATCCGGCGCGCGGTCTGGCCGGCTACGTCACCACCTATCAGGCGGTCGCCGCCGCCCCGGCGCTCCACCTCGCGGAGGCGCGGGCGCACCGCACCCTGCTGGTGGTCGACGAGGTTCATCACCTGCCGGTCCCCGGTCGCCCGGGCGCCGACGAAGCCTCCGCGGAGGATGCCGAGGCGGGGGCGTGGTCCCGCGCGATGCTGCCCGTCATGGAGGCGGCGACCGTGCGCCTGTACCTGTCCGGGACGCTGGAGCGGGCGGACGGGCGGCGGATTCTCGGACTGCCCTACCAGCCCGCCGCGCCCGGCCGCGGACCGGAACTCGATCTCGACGCGACCGGCCTCGCGGTCATCGGCTACTCGCGGGCGCAGGCGCTGGCCGAGCGGGCGGTGCTGCCGGTGACGTTCGGCGCCCTCGACGGCGAGGCGAGCTGGCTGGAGGGCGGCCGGATCGCCGGCGACAGCCCGCGCGTCGGGCCGCACCGACTCGGCGCGGGCGCGGTCCGGATCACCACCCGGCCGGCGCTGTTCACTGCCCTGCGGACCGGCTTCGCCCGCGACCTTCTGAGCGAGGCGTTCTTCGCCACGAAGCGCCTGCGCGCCCGGCGCCGGGCGGAGCGCGATCTCCCGCCCGGCGAACCGGCCCGGGGGCTCGGCAAGCTCCTCGTGGTGGCGCCCGATCAGGCGAGCGCGCGGGCCTATCTCGCGACCCTGCGCGACTGGATGCCGGCCGGGCAGGGCGCGCGCGATGTCCGTCTCGCGACCTCCGGCCAGGGCGACGCCCACGCGGCTCTGGCAGCGTTCCGGCTCACGCCGGAACCGGCCGTGCTGGTGACGGTGGCGATGGCGTACGAGGGGCTCGACGCCCCGGAGGTCGCGGTGGTCGCGGCCCTGACCCATATCCGCTCCCGGCCCTGGCTCGAGCAGATGCTCGCCCGGGCCACCCGGGTCGATCCCCATGCCGGCCCCTACGACGGGCAGCAGGCAGTGATCTTCCACCCGGACGACCCGCTCTTCGCCCGGTTCCGACTGGAACTCGAGACTGAGCAGGGCAGCAGCGTCCGGCCGCCCCGCGAGCGGCCGGCCAGCGCCGTCGTGCCGGAGCGGACCCGCTGGCGCGACGACGAGCCGGGCGGGATCACGCCCCTGGAGAGCAACGCGATCGGGATGCGCTACGCCCTGCTGCGCCCGCGCCTCCCCGAACCGGTCGCCGCGGCGCCCGCGCCCGAACCGCCCTCCGTCACCGAGCGGACCCTGCGCCAGCGGCTCGCCGCCGCGGTGGCCGCCCAGGCGGTCGAGGACGAGACCTCGCTGCGCGTGCCCCGCGGCGGCAATCTCGCCCACCGCTACAACGCCGTTCTCAAGCGCGTGCTCGGCAAGGGCCGCGCGACCATGACCCTCCCGGAGCTGGAGGCGGCCCTGTCGTGGCTCGAGCGCAACCGCCTCTCCGACCATCTCGACCGCCTCGACGGCGATGCCCGCTACGCGTGGTCGGCCCGGCAGCGCCGCGGGCGCTGGCAGCCGGAGCGCGCCGCCGGCCGCTGAAACGCCCGGGAAGGAGACAGCCGTGACCGAGAGCCTCCCCGCCGCCTTCGCCGCGACACTCGCCGCGTCCGAGCCGCCGAGCGTCTGGGACGCCCCGCTCGCCGCGCTCTGGTGGCTCGCCCGGGACGCGTCCGGCCCGGCCTCCGCCGCCTGGGAGCGGGCGCACCGCCTCGTCCAGGACGCCGGCGGGTCCGACGCGGCCTGGGTCCACGCCCATCTCCACCGGGTCGAGGGCGACGACGGCAACGCGCGCTACTGGTACGCCCGCGCGGGCCGCCCGGTCCCGGACGGCACGCTCGCGGAGGAGCGGGCCGCGCTCGTCCTCGCCCTCTGGCCGAGGTCGTGATCGCTCCGGGCCGCGCCGCGCCGACCGTCCCGAGCCTGCCGAATCGCGGAACGCCAAGGCTCACAGCCAGTTGAATGGCCGCCCGACGCGGAGATCGGGCCTCGATTATCGGAGCGGATCCATGAGCCTCCTCGGCAGCATCGTCAGCAAGATCCTCCATCCGTTCGGTGGCGGCACCGCGGACGCCGCGCCCGCGCCCAACGCCGGCTCCGGCGGCCAGGCCGGCACGAGCACGCCCTCCACGTCGGCCCCCGGCTCGGCCGGCGGCAGCGAGCCCGTGGACGTCGCGGCGGTGCTCACCGGCCTCGCCGAGAAGAACCCGCAGACGCTCGACTGGCGGCACTCGATCGTCGACCTGATGAAGCTGCTGGGCCTCGATTCCGGCCTCGCCGCGCGCAAGCAGCTCGCCGACGAGCTCCACTACACCGGCGACAAGGACGATTCGGCCAGCATGAACATCTGGCTGCACAAGCAGGTCATGCAGAAGCTCGCCGAGAACGGCGGCAAGGTTCCGGACGATCTGAAGCACTAGGTCATCGATTCCGGGATCGACGAGGCTCGCCGCGGACGGTCTCGACCGGCGCCGCGGCGAGATCGTTTCTTGACCACGTCGTGCGCCGGCGGTGCGCATCGGCGGCGACACTTGCGGAGGGGGCCTTGCGGCGCCTCCGTGTTTATCGGTCACATGACCCGCGTCACGCAGCGCCGAATCAGGCGACGCCGAGGAGCGAACGGTCATGGAGACCCCGACCGGGGACCACAGCGGCGCCTTCGAGGCGTCCCCGCTCGCCGCGATCGCCGCGGCGGTCGCCCGCGGTGACGTCGCGCGCATCGCCGCGCTGGCGCCCGGCCTGGATCTCTCCGTCCGCGGCGGCCGGAACCTCACCCTGCTCGAATGGGCGATCTGGAACGCGCGGCCGCGCGCGCTGTCGGCCCTGCTCGACGCGGGGGCGGACCCGTCTGTGCCGGGGCTCGATCAGGAGACCGCGCTGCACATGGCGGCGATGGTCGAGGATCCGACCTACCTGGAGATCCTGCTGCGCCACGGCGCGCCGGTCGACCCGGTGAGCCCGCGCGGTCAGTGGACGCCGCTGTTCCGCGCCGTACAGAACCGGCGCGAGGCGCAGATCGCGCTGCTGCTGCGGGCCGGTGCGGACCCGAACCGGGTCGACGCCACCGGCAACTCGCTGCTCCACGTGGCGGCACAGGTCGGCGCGGCCAATCCCTGGGTGCTGAGGCTGCTCGAGGCCGGGATCGACCCGACCCTGCGCAACGCGCAGCGAAAGACCTTCCAGCCGTACTTCTTCACCACCCCCGAGCGCCTGCTGAACGATTCCGGGCGCGAGACCCGCGCTGCGGTCCGCGCGTGGCTCGCCCGCAGCGGCGTGCCGGCGGATCCGGAAGGCTGACGGCCCTCTCCGACGCCGATCCGCGTCAGCGCCCGGTGCGGACCCGGGTCCAGAGGCGGGTGACGAAGCGCTGGGTGCGGTCGTCCCAGGCGGTGTTGATGGACAGGCGCTGCATCGTCGCCTCGTCCGGGTAGATGCCGGGATTGCTCAGGATCTCGGGCTTCACGAACTTCTTCGCCGCGAGGTTGCCGCTGGCGTAGGAGACGAAGTTGGTGTTGGCCGCCGCCACCTCGGGCCGCATCATGTAGTCGATGAAGGCCAGCGCCTCGGCCGGATGGGCGGCATCCTTCGGGATCGCGAAGGTGTCGAACCACATCAGGGCGCCTTCCTTGGGCACGACGTAGGCGATGTCGATCCCGTTCTTGGCCTCCTCGGCCCGGCGCTTGGCCTGCATGATGTCGCCCGAATAGCCGACGGCCAGGCAGATATCGCCGTTGGCCAGCGCCTGGATGTATTCCGACGAGTGGAACTTCCGCACGGCGCCGCGCACCTTGTAGAGGGCGTCGGTCACCAGGGTCATGTCGTCCCAGCGCTTGGAATCCGCCTTCGCGCCGAAGGCCGGGAGCATGCTGGGGATCAGGTCCTCGGGGCTGTCGAGCACCATGATCCCGCACTCCTTCAGCTTGTTGGCCGAAGCGGGATTGAGGACGACGGACCACGAATTCACGGCCGCGCCGGCGCCCAGGCGCTCGCGCACCGCGGCGACGTTGTAGCCGATGCCGGTCGTGCCCCACATGTAGTCGACGGCGTAGGTGTTGCCGGGATCGTAGGCCGCCAGCCGGCTGGTCACCTCGGGCCAGAGGTTGCCGAGGTTCTTCAGCTTCGACTTGTCGAGGGGCAGGAACGCGCCGGCCCGGATCAGCCGCTGCAGGTACGGTCCCGACGGCACGACGATGTCGTAGCCCGACCGGCCGGCGAGCAGCTTGGTCTCCAAGATCTCGTTGTTGTCGTAGGTGTCGTAGACGACCTTGATCCCGGTCTCGCGGGTGAAGGCCTCGAGCACCTGCGGGTCGATATAGTCCGACCAGTTGTAGATGTTGACGACCCGCTCCTCGGCGGCCGGTGCCGGCCGCACGAGGGGCAGGACCGCCAGGAGCCCTCCCGCGAGGACGGCCGCGGCCGCCGCCAGGACGGTCCGGCGCGGGCCGATCACCGGCTCCTCGCGGCCACGATCACGATCTCGACCAGGTACTCCGGCGCGGCGAGCTTGGCCTCGACGGTGGCGCGGGCCGGCGCGTTCTCCGGAGACACCCAGGCGTCCCAGGCGGCGTTCATCTCCGCGAACGTCGCGATGTCGGCGAGGTAGATGGTGGCCGAGAGGATCCGCGCCTTGTCGCTGCCGGCCGCGGCGAGCAGCCGGTCGATCTCCGACAGGATCTGCTGGGTCTGGATCGTGACCCCGGTGCCGACCGTGTCGGACGCGACCTGCCCGGCGAGGTAGACCATGTCGCCGAAGGTGACGGCCTGCGACATCCGCTTGCCTGGCTCGATCCGCTGAATGTCCATACCCGTCTCCACATCCTCGAGAACCGGCGTATCTGCCGCCGCACCGGCCCGGCCGTAAAGGGCCGCGCGCGCACGCGCCGCGGGAACCCGAGGAAAATCGTCATCGGCGGCCGGGGTGCGGGCAACCGTCGCGGGCCTCGAAGCGTTCTGCCGCCATCGACAATCACGCCTTGGGGTCAGTCATGGGCATTCTCTGGACCATCATCATCGGGTTTCTCGCCGGCGTCATCGCCAAGTTCATCATGCCGGGCCCGAACGAGCCCGCCGGCTTCATCCTAACCACGATCCTCGGCATCGTCGGCGCCTTCGTGGCGACCTTCCTGGGACAGGCCATCGGCTGGTACGGGCCCAACCAGGGCGCGGGCTTCATCGGCGCCATCGTGGGCGCCGTGGTGGTGCTGTTCATCTACGGCATGATCGCCGGCCGCCGCACCACCACCTACTGACCCGTCCGGCAGGTCCGGATACGACGAGGGGCGCCCCGCGGGGCGCCCCTTTTTTTGACCGACGCATTCCGGTGGCGGGTCTCAACACAGCGCTCTCCGTCATAACGAGCGCAGCGACATGACCCAGGGCAGCGCGACGACGTCGAACGTCGCGCTGCCTGGAATGCTTCGCTGCGCTCGCAAAGACGGAGGCGCCGAAGCCCTCCGAGGGCTGAGGCTCAGAGATGCTCGGACGCGGCCTTCACGGCGCAGTGGCCGGTCGCGCCCCGGACCGCCAGCCCGACGCCGACCACGAGCGCCAGCAGGCTCAGGAGCTTGTTGGGACGGGGCTGCGCGGCGGCGGCGGCGATGCCGAGGCCTAGCGCCACCGAGACGGCGCGCTCCGTCGTCGACAGGTTCGGCTGCCCGCTGAAGATGTCGTGCATCATGTCGTTGGCCATGAGGGTCTCCGATTGGGAAGTCGCGGGGGAACGCGGCATCCGGCGCCCCGTTCCCGGCCGACGACCGGTGTGACCCGACCTCGACGGGGCAACAAAAAGGGCGCGGCCCCGGAGGACCGCGCCCGTCTGAGACATCCCCGCCGACCGAGGCCGGCGCGGGCGTCCCGCGTGCTTACTCGCCGGCCTCGCGGCGGCGCTCGCCACGATGGCGGCCGCCTTCGCGGGGCTCGCGCGGCTCGTCGCCGCGCTCGGCCCGGTCGGCGTCGCGCTGAGCCTTCACCTTCTCGGTGATGTCCTCGCCGGTCTGCTGGTCGACGACCTTCATGGACAGGCGGATCTTGCCGCGGTCGTCCTGACCGAGGAACTTCACCTTGACCTTGTCGCCTTCCTTGACGACGTCCGTCACCTTGGCGACCCGGTTCGCGGCGAGCTCCGAGATGTGGACCAGGCCGTCCTTGGCGCCGAAGAAGTTCACGAAGGCGCCGAACTCCATGCACTTCACGATCGTGCCGTCGTAGATCACGCCGACCTCCGGCTCCGCCACGATCGAGCGGATCCAGTTGTAGGCCGCCTTGATCGCCTTGCCGTCGGCCGAGGCGATCTTCACGACGCCGGTATCCTCGATGTTGATCTTGGCGCCGGTCTTCTCGACGATCTCGCGGATCACCTTGCCGCCGGTGCCGATCACGTCGCGGATCTTGTCCGTCGGGATCTGCATCGTCTCGATGCGCGGGGCGTACTCGCCGAGCTCCGGACGGGCCGCCGTCAGGGCCTTGGCCATCTCGGCCAGGATGTGGGCGCGGCCGTCCTTCGCCTGGGCGAGGGCGATCTTCATGATCTCCTCGGTGATGCCGGCGATCTTGATGTCCATCTGGAGCGAGGTCACGCCCTCGTCCGTGCCGGCCACCTTAAAGTCCATGTCGCCGAGGTGATCCTCGTCGCCGAGGATGTCGGACAGGACCGCGAAGCGCTCACCCTCGAGGATGAGGCCCATGGCGATCCCCGCCACCGGACGGCGCAGCGGCACGCCGGCATCCATCAGCGACAGCGAGCCGCCGCAGACCGAGGCCATCGAGGACGAGCCGTTGGACTCGGTGATCTCCGACACGACGCGGATCGTGTACGGGAACTCGTGGGCCGGCGGCAGGACCGGGCGGATCGCCCGCCAGGCGAGCTTGCCGTGGCCGATCTCGCGGCGGCCCGGCGAGCCCATCCGACCGGTCTCGCCGACGCTGTAGGGAGGGAAGTTGTAGTGGAGCAGGAAGCGCTCCTTGTAGGTGCCTTCCAGCGCGTCGATGAACTGCTCATCCTCGCCGGTGCCGAGGGTGGCGACCACGAGGGCCTGGGTCTCGCCGCGGGTGAACAGGGCCGAGCCGTGGGCGCGGGGCAGCACGCCGACCTCGGAGAGGATCGAGCGGACCGTCTTCACGTCGCGGCCGTCGATGCGGGCGCCGCTGTCGAGGATGTTCCAGCGGACCACCTTCGACTGGGCCTCCTTGAAGGCGGCCTTGACCTTCTCGGCCGGGAACTTCTCAGCGCCCTCGGGGCAGAGGGCGGCCATCACCTTCGCCTTCACGGCGTCGACGGCGGCGTAGCGCTCCTGCTTGACGGTCTTGGTGTAGGCGGCGCGGAGCTCCGCCTCGCAGACCTCCAGGACGGCCTTCTCGACGTCGGCGTTCTCGGGGGCCTTGAAGTCGCGCGGCTCCTTGGCGGCCTTCTCGGCGAGGCGGATGATCGCCTCGATCACCGGCTGGAAGTGCTTGTGGCCGAACATCACGGCGCCGAGCATCACCTCCTCGGAGAGCTCCTTGGCCTCCGACTCGACCATCAGCACCGCGTCCTGCGTGCCGGCGACGACGAGGTCGAGGCTCGACTCTTCCTTGGTCTCGGTGACCAGCGGGTTCAGCCGGTAGCCGCCGTTGATGTAGCCGACGCGGGCGCCGCCGATCGGGCCCATGAACGGCACGCCCGAGATGGTCAGGGCCGCGGAGGCCGCGACCATCGCGACGATGTCGGGATCGTTCTCGAGATCGTGGGTCAGGACGGTGACGACGACCTGCGTGTCGTTGCGCCAGCCGTCGATGAAGAGCGGGCGGATCGGGCGGTCGATGAGGCGGGAGACCAAGGTCTCCTTCTCGGAGGGACGGCCCTCGCGCTTGAAGTAGCCGCCCGGGATGCGGCCGGCGGCGTAGGCGCGCTCCTGGTAGTTCACGGTGAGCGGCATGAAGTCGATGCCGGGCTTCGGCTCCTTGGCGGCGACCACGGTCGCGAGCACCGAGGTCTCACCGTAGGTGGCGATGACGGCGCCGTCGGCCTGGCGCGCGACCTTGCCGGTCTCCAGGACGAGCTTGCGGTCGCCCCACATCAGCTCTTCGCGTTGAACGTCGAACATTCTCAATCTCTTCCTTGCCTGCGGCGGGCCCAAGCCCGGCGCCGCCCGGGGGCAAGACGGCGAGACACTGCGCCCGATAACGCTCGGCGAAGTGTCTCGCGATCCTGCCCCGACGCTGGCGCCTCGAAGCGGCCCGTTTGTCGGGAGGCCGGACCCATTCCGGCAGCCCGCGATGGTGAAACGCGGCCCCGGGCCGGGCCCGGAACCGCGCGAGACGTGCCTTAGCGGCGGATGCCGAGACGCTCGATGAGGGCGCGGTAGCGGGCCTCGTCCTTGCGCTTGACGTAGTCGAGCAGCGAGCGGCGCTGCGAGACCAGCTTCAGGAGGCCGCGGCGGGAATGGTTGTCCTTGCCGTGGGTCTTGAAGTGGCCGGTGAGGTTGGTGATCCGCTCGGTGAGGATCGCCACCTGGACCTCGGGGGACCCGGTGTCCTTGGCGTCCTTGCGGTGTTCCTTGATGAGCGCGGTCTTGCGCTCTGCCGTGATCGACATCGCGTGCCTTTCGGGTTGTGCTGGTCGGATGCGGCGCCCCAAACGGGCGCGCGCGGGCTCGGCGTTCGGCCGGTGCCGGGATGTCGTCCAGCACGGTCACAGCGCCAAGCGGCTCAAGCCCCGCCCGGCAACCCGGGTCGAGGCCGCGCGATCCATACACGAAACCGACGGTTATGCCAGTCCCGAGCCGGGCGGGCCGCAGCGGTGGCGCGTCGCGGCTGTCAGGGCTGGTCCAAAGAACGGTTAACGCCGCCGTGCTACCCGGAACCGCTCACGCGACGCGGCCCGGCGATGAACGGCACCTTCTCGGATGCGTGCGGCGTCGCCGTCGCGACGCTGCTCGGTATCCCCCTCGTTCTCCTGCCGGGCTATGCCCTGGGCGGCCTGACCGGCATCCTCGGGTTCCGCTCGCTCGCGCCCGGCGACCGCCTCCTGTGCGGGGCGCTCCTCGGGATCGGGCTGCTGCCGGCCCTCGACAGCCTGCTGATCCAGGCGGGCGGCGTCCCGGTCGCGGCCCTCGCGACCGGCGCCCTCGGGCTCGCCGCACTGCGGCCAGTCTTGCGGAGCCTGCGCGAGTCCCTCGACCGGGCGGCGCTCGCCCTCGCGCTGCTCTGGCTCGGCGTCGTGGCCTACGCACTGATCGACGTCGATACCGGCACCGCCCTCTACCGGCCCGTGACGATCATCGACCTCGTCAAGCACGCCGCCCTGACCCGCGCGATCGTCGAGCACGGATTACCGCCGGTGGACCCGTTCTTCGCCCGGCCCGAGCGGGCGGGCTACTATTACGGCTTCTACACGCTCACCGCCCTGGTCGACTGGGCGGGCGGACGGCTGGTCGACGGGCGGACCGCCTTCGCGGGCATGGCCTTCTGGACCGGCCTCGCGCTCCTCGGCCTGATCGACCGTCTGCTCGCGGCGACCGGACTCGTCGCGGACGCCGTGCCCCGGCTCGTGCGCCGCGCGGTGCTGATGCTGCTGCCGGCCGGAAGCCTCGACATCCTGCTGGTCCTCGCCGACCGAGCGACGTCCGGGACCTGGCTGCCGGTCCCGGAATGGCTGAACGAGCAGGTCCTCAACTGGCCGGCCTCGCTGGTCTGGGTGCCGCACCACGTCGCCGGCGCCCTGGCCGGGTGGCTCGGACTCCTGGCCCTGGCGGAGGTCGCGGACCGGACACGGCCGGACAGGCGCGCGGAGACGGCGGCGATCGGCGTCGCGGCACTCGCCTTCGCGGCCTGCGCGGGCCTGTCCGTCTGGGTCTGCCTCGGCACGGCGGGAGCGGCCGGTGCCTGGCTGGTGCTGCTCGGCCTAGAGCGCCGCTGGCGCGCCGCGGCCCGGCTGGCGGTTGCCGGCCTGCTCAGCTCCGCACTGGCCGCCCCCTACCTGCTGAGCGTCCTGGCCAACCGGACGGACGGCGGCGCGCCGGTCCGGTTCTCGATCCGACGATTCGGGCCGCTCGACGGCCTCGTCGACGAGCCGGCCCTGAGCGCGCTCCGCCTGATCCTTCTGCCCCTGAACTACTACACGGCCCTGGGGGTCTGCGCCGCCGGTGCGCTGCTGTTCTGGCGCCTTGTGCCGCGTCGGGAGGCGCACGGGCGCGAGGCCGGGCGCCTGCTCACGCTCTGCGCCGCGGCGAGCCTGTTCCTCGGCGGTTTCCTGCGCTCGGCGATCCTCAACAACGACCTCGGTGCGCGCGTGGTCCTGCTCGCGCAGGTCGCGGCCCTGGTCTGGACCGTGGTGGCCCTGACCCGCCTGAGCGAGGCGCGGCGGCTCCGGCTCCCCGGCCTCCTCGCCGCACTGCTGATCCTCGGCTACGCGACGACCCTCTACGGCTTCGTCGGGATGCGCGCCTATCCCGCCTCGGACCGGCCCGCCTTCGCCCGCCTCGCCGGCCGTCCCGATATCGACCGGGCGCTGCGCGCGGCCTACGCCTGGGCGGGCACGCACCTGCCCCGGGACCTGGTGCTGCAGCAATCGCCGGTGCCGCACCGGGTGTTCGATTTCGGGCTCTACGGCCTCCAGCCGACGGGCGTGGCCGACGCGGAGGCGCGCCTGTTCGGCGCCCCGCCGGACGCCGTGACGTCGCGGCTCGCCGACGTCGCGCCGGTCTTCCGCGACCGCCTGGACGGCGCCGAGGTGCGGCGGCGCGCCGAAGCGGCCGGGATCGGCGCCCTGGTCGTCACCGCGCAGGACGCCCCCTGGAGCAGCCCGGATTCCTGGGTCTGGCGCAGCCCCGCGGTCTACGCCGATCCGCTCGTCCGGATCCTGCGGGTCCAGGATCTCCGTGGAGGATCTCCGTGACTGAACCCAGTCCCACGGCACCCACCCGCCCGCGCGCCGGGCAGGCCCTGCGCTGGCTCTGCGCCCAGGCGCTGCTGCAGGCCGGCGCCGTCGTCGTCGGCTTCGCCTGCTTCGTGCTGCTGTTCCAGACGGATCTGTGGTCCGGCGTGACGATCCTGTTCTACCGCGGACTGATCCTGCTCGCGGTGGCCTTCCTGCTGACCCTGGCGGTCACGGCGGCCCTGGCCGGGCTCGGCCGGGCCTGGGGATTGCGCCGACGGGACGCCCTCGGCGCCTGCGTCCTGTCGCTGTCCCTGAACCTCAGCGCCTTCGTGATCCTGCCGGTGACGGTCGACCGGTCGATCAGCGTGTTCCTGCTCGGGCAGATGGCCGCCCATCCCGGGGAGCGCTTCACGCCTGAGCGGGCGCGGGCGGTGTTCGAGCGGGTCTATCTCGGCGAGTTCCGGCAGATGGAGCGGCGCTTGGCCGAGCAGCAGGCCTCCGGCAACGTCGCGCGAGCGGGTGACGGCTACGTCATCACCCCGCAGGGCAGCGCCTTCATCCGCTTCTGCGGCCTCGTCGCCCGGGCGTTCCGGACCGACACCCGGATGATCGCCGCCGCACCGTCCCCGCCCGGCGGGGGCGACCCGGAAGCGCGCGGCGGCGCCCCTGAACCCGATCCCGCGGGCGCGGTGCGGCGGTAGGCTGTATCGACTCGGGATGAGGACGGTGCGGCGCCGGTCCGGGCGGTTCCGCGGAGGCCGCCGTCCGGGCATGAAAAGTGCCGGATGACGATCCGGGCGAGGGAGAACGGACGCGATGGCGGAGTCCGCGGTGACCACGGGTGAACGGGCGGGCGCGGGGCGCGGACTCGCCCGGAGCCTCACCGCGCCGGGCCTCGTCGCCATCGGCCTCGGCGCCACGATCGGCGCCGGCATCTTCGTGCTCACCGGGACGGCGGCGGCGCAGTACGCGGGCCCGGCGCTCAGCCTCTCCTTCGTGATCGGCGGCATCGCCTGCGGCCTCGTCGGCCTGTGCTACGCCGAGCTGGCCGCCATGATCCCCGAGCCGGGATCGACCTACACCTACACCCGCGCGAGCCTCGGGCGGCTTCCCGCCTGGATCATCGGCTGGGACCTCGTCCTCGAGTTCGCCGTGGCGGCGGCGACCGTGGCGGTGGGCTGGTCGGGCTACGCGCAGTCCCTCGCGGCGGAGTTCGGCCTGCGCCTGCCGCCGGCCCTGGCCGGGGCGCCCGGCGCCGGCGGCCTCGTCAACCTCCCGGCGGCCGGGATCGTGCTGCTGCTCAGCGCCCTGCTGATGCGCGCCACCGCCGAGGCGTCCCTGGTCAACGGCCTGCTGGTCGCCTGCAAGGTCGCGATCATCCTGGCCTTCGTGGGCGTCGGCGTGGCCCATCTGCGGCCCGAACTCTGGCACCCGTTCGTGCCGGAGAATGCCGGAACGTTCGGCGCCTACGGCTGGAGCGGCGTGTTCCGCGGCGCCGCGGTGGTGTTCTTCGCCTTCGTGGGCTTCGAGACCGTGGCGACGGCCGCGGGCGAGTGCCGGGCGCCGCAGCGCGACGCGCCGGTCGGCCTGATCGGGTCGCTGCTGATCACCACGATCCTGTACGTGTCCATGGCGGCCGTCCTCACGGGACTCGTGCCCTATCGCGACCTGGACGTCGCCGACCCGGTGGCCAAGGCGGTCGACGTGATCGGCCTGACGGGCTTCGCCACGATCATCAAGGCCGGCGCCCTGATCGGCCTGACCACCTCGGCACTGACCGCCCTCTACGGGCAGAGCCGGATCTTCTTCGCCATCGCCCGCGACGGGCTCCTCCCGGGGATCTTCTGCCGGGTCCATCCGGTGACGCGGGTGCCCGTGGCGAGCCAGCTGGTGATCGGCCTGTTCACGGCGGCCGTGGCGGGGCTCGTGCCCATCGACGTCCTGGGCGAGATCGTCAGTATCGGCACGCTCCTGGCCTTCTGCCTCGTCTGCGCGACGGTGCTGATCCTGCGCCGGACCGCTCCGGACCGGGCGCGCCCGTTCCGCGTGCCGGCGGTGACCCTCATCGCCGGACTGGGGATCCTGTCCTGCGTCACGCTGATGGCCTCGCTCCCGGCCGACACCTGGATCCGCCTCGCGGTCTGGCTGGCGATCGGCCTCGCGATCTACGCCGGCTACGGCCGGCGGCACGGCCGGCTCAGCTGATCAGGTTGATGGTGGCCTGCGCGAGCGTCTTGATCGAGGCCGAGGCGCTCAGGCTCAATTCGTAGTTCCGGACCACCCGCTGGAGGTCGGCCGATTCGACCGCGACGTTGACGTTCGGCAGACGGACATAGCCGTTCGGGTCGGCCCCGGGATTGGTCGGGTCGTAGCGGGTGCGGAAGCCGGTGGTGTCGCGGACGATCCGGCCGACCGGGTCGCGGGGGCTGTCGGCCGCCACCGGGGCGAACACCGCGATCTTGCGGGCGTAGGGGGCACCGCCCGGGGTGGTCGGGACCGAATCGGCGTTGGCGAGGTTCTCGGAGATCGCGCGGATCCGCCCGCTCTGCACCTGCCGGCCGGCGGCCAGGGCGCCAGCGGCCGAGTTGAGGGCGCTGGTATCCGGCATGCGCGGGCCCTGTCGACGGCGAGGATCTGACCGAATCCTTTCCGAACAGCCTTAACCGGTGGTTAAGGCGCCCGCGCGGAGAGGCTCAGCGCGTCCCGAAGATCCTGCCCGTCGGTCAGGCGAAGGCCGCGGCGGCGCAGCGCGGCCAGCATCGCGCGGTCGGGGAACGGGCAGTACGGCAGAACCGGCGCGGTCCGCCCCTCCGGCAGGGTTCCGCTCCGGGTGACGTCCTCGAGCAACCGGTCGAGCATCCCGCGCCCGTGGGCGTGGAGCGCCACCGAGGCCCGGGTCGCGGTGGTACCCTCGGGAAGCGCCAGCGCCTCCTGGGCGAGGATCGCGCCGGTGTCGATCGTGGCGGCCAGCCGGTGCAGGGTCATGCCGAACTGCCCGGGCCCGTCGGCCAGGGCGTGGATCGTCGGCACCGGGCCCCGGTGGCGCGGCAGCAGGCCGGGATGCCCGTTGATGCCGCCGAGCCGCGCCAAGCCGATGATCTCGGGCTTCAGGATCTGGTCGAAGTGGTAGGTGAGGATCAGGTCCGGCGCCGCGTCCCGCAGCGCCCGCGCGACCTCTGGACCGTTGACGTCGTCGACCGTCAGGGTCGGGACGCCGAGTCGGCGGCACAGGGTCCTGAGCGGCGTCGCCTCCGGCGCGTCGCCGCTTCCGGACGCCGCCTGGGTCAGGGGCGCCAGGGGCCGCAGCAGGTCCGGCAGGCCGAAATTGGCCGCGAGGTAGGGCAGGATCCCGGCGCCCGAGCGCGCGAGGTGCCGGCGGACCTGTCCCGTGAGGCCGCCACTCGACGGCCGCTCGGCGTTCGAGAGCCCCACCAGCACGATGTCGGTCCGGAGATCGGCGACGAGCCGGCGCACCGCGCGGGCGTTCGGCAGCGCCTCCAGGACGAACAGCGCGATCCGGGGACGCGCCATCAGCGCCGCTTCCGGCGCTGGAAACGGAAGGCGTAGAGGCCGGCCTTGCGGACGCTCTCGGGCAGGAGCAGCACGGTGCGGGCGAGCGCCGTGAGGATGTACGGGAAGGCGATCACGTCGCGGTTGGCCGCGATGCCCTTGGCGATCCGCACGGCCGCCTCCTCGGCGCTGATCTCCAGCGGCCGCCAGCCCTTGAGCTCGCCGCCCATCGGCGTCTTCACGTAGCCCGGGGTGACGACGTTGACCTTCACGCCCCGGGGCGCGACCTTCTGGCGCAGGGCGAGGCCGTGTGCGACGAGGGCCGCCTTGGCGCCGCTATAGGCCGGCGCGTCCTGGAGCGGCGCGTAGGCCGCGAGCGACGACAGCAGCACGATCTGGCCGCGCCCGCGCTGGAGCATCAGCGTCAGGGCGGGCAGGATCACGTTGAGCGTGCCGGTGTAATTGATGTCGGCGGTCTCGAAGGCCACGTCCTCGGCCTCCACCTGCCCTTCCTGGTTGCCGCCGTTCACCGCCGCGTTGGCGATGACGAGGTCGAGGGGGGCCTCGGCATCCGACCGGTGGACCAGCGCCACGGTGGCGGCCCGGTCGCGGGTGTCGAGGCGGGCGGTCTCGACGGCGGCGCCGCTGGCGCGGCAGTCCCGGGCGACCGCCTCCAGCCGCTCGGCGTTGCGGCCGACGAGGATGAGGCTCGCGCCGGTTTGCGCGTAGTGGCGCGCCAGCGCGGCGCCGATGCCGCTCGACGCGCCGGTGATCAGAATGCGGGGCATGGGGCGGGTTACGCCGCCGCGCGGGGAAAGATCAAGGCCGGGAACGGCTCACCGGCGGTTAAACGCGCTTCAAAGGCCGCCGAATGGCGACGGCCCGGGAGCCGGGCGAGCCCGGTCAGTAGACCGGCGCGAGCTCGCCGTCGCGCTCGGCCGCCTCACTCACCGCCCGCGCCGCCGCCAGCATCGCGTCGGGGAGGGCGGCCTCCATCCGCGGTACCGAGCCGGCCACCGCGCGGTCGATCGCCTCCTTGGAGAAGAAGCCGCCGTTGACCTGGGTCCGGTGCAGGACCACGCGGCGGAAATCCGCCATCAAGTCCGTCTCCGGCGGCGTCGGATTCTTCCAGAAGCTGTCGAGGTCGCCCTGATGGGTCAGGCCGGCCATGTTGTAGATCGCGGTGCCGACCGCGTGGGTCGGGCAGCCCATCTCCAGGGACAGCATCCCTACCGTCGAGTTGACGATGACCACCCCGCGCGCGCCCTTGATCAGGGCCGGCAGGTCGCCGCCGTCGATGAAGTCGAGCCGGTCGCTGACGCCGTGGCGGCGGGCGGAGGCGCGAGCGAACTTGCGCCAGTTGATCAGGCCGCTGTCGAGCGGGTGCAGCTTCACCAGCAGCCGGGTCGGCGCCGACGAGCCGTCCGCGAACGACTTGATCACCCGGTCCATGAATCCCTCGACGCCGAGGAACGGCGAGTGGACCCGGATCTGGTAGTCGCTGTCGAGCTGCAGCGGCAGCAGGAAGTAGTCGCAGCCGACCGCGCGGTAGATCTCGTCGCAGCGCGCCGCCTCGCGGCGGGTATGGGCGCGGCGGGCGAACTTCTTGATCCAGCCGGCATACTCGGCCGCGATATGGGTCGGCCGGTGGCTGCGGAAATGGGGGAAGAGGTAGGGGAACAGGACGTTGGCGAGGTTGTAGCCGACGTCCCAGACGCTGCGCCGGGCCATGTCGCCCGTGGAGGGCATCGCCCGGCCGGGCTGCGGCAGGCGCCGCGCCAGGGCGCGGATCTCGGCGGCCGTCCGGGGGAGGGACGAGAAGCCGTTCACGCCGCCCAGCTCGCAGGTGATCCAGTTCGGGCGGATATAGCCCTCCTCGAACACGTGCACCCGCAGGCCGCGATACTCGGCGATCATGCGGGCCGCCTTGTGGAACGGCCGGCAATCGCCGAACAGCACGATGTCGGTCACGCCCTCGCGGTCGAGATAGGCGTCGAGATACTCGCCCCAGGCCTCGCGGCGACCGCGGTAATTGTCGGCCTCGCCGCTCCAGAACAGCCAGTCGCCGGGGCAGAGATTGATGCGCCGGACGGAGTGTCCCCGCGCGCGCAGCGCCTGTCCGAGATCGGAGAAGAACGGCGTCGCGATGCCCTGCAGGAAGAGGAAGGTCGCGGGGCGGTCGCGGAGGGCGTCGAGGGCGGGCTGTTGCATTCCGCGGCGCTTCTGTCCTTGACCCTGGGCCGGATGAACCGAACCGGCGAGAGACTCTTGAGGTGGCACGGTGCCCGGCGAGCCCGCAATCCGAAGCCATGCCGCGGCATGGCGTTTCCGCGCCGGCGTGGCCCGTCTGCAACGGTCCCGCGTCTGCGGCCTAGCCTCCGGAATAGGCGGGCAATCGCGGCGACGATATGTCCAAATCCTTTCCAGGACGTGGCGACGGCGACGCGCGCTCAGGTTGTCCCCGCGTTGCATCACCATCCCATGCCGGCGAAAATGCGCTACAGGCCTGTTCCGCACCTCACCCGACCGGAGCCGGACGCACCGACCATGCCCGCTGACCCGATCCCGTCGCTCTACGCGACCGGCCGCACGATCCGCCGCCTGCGGGCGGAGATCGAGGCCGCGACGGGCCTCGCCTTCGGTCCGGCGCGCCCCGGCGCCGTCGGCGCGACCTGGGGCGCGGGGAGCCTCGCCGGGCGCCTGCTGGCGCTGACGGGGCGGCGCCGGCTCGTGGTCGCGCCCGGGCCGCTCCTGAGCCCCTACGACTCGCCGGAGTCCGGCTTCGCATCCCTGCGGATCACCCTCGACGGGGCGCCTCTCGGCGGGGAGGGCGGCGTCCATTACCTCGACCCCTGGACCGGGGCGCCGATCGACCGCGCGACCTGCGCCGAGCGGGTGGCGTGGCTCGCCACGCGCTTCGCCGAGAACGACCGGCGGGTGGTCTATGTCGGGATGTCGCGCTGGAAGCGGCCCGCCCTCGACGTCCTGGGCGCGGGCCCCGCCGGACGGCCGATCCACACCATGACCACCGAGGCCGCGATCGCCGCGGGACAGCGCCACGGCGGCCGCCTCCTCGCCTGGGCGACGCGGGCGCCCGGTCAGCTCGAGGAAGCCTGCGCGCGGGCCGGCCTGCCGCTGGCCCGCGTGGAGGACGGGTTCCTGCGCTCCGTGGGGCTCGGCGCCAGCCTGCAGCCCGGCGCCTCCATCGTGGTGGACGACCTCGGCATCTACTACGACCCGCGCCGGGAGAGCCGCCTGCAGCGGCTGCTCGCCGAAGCCGACTTCACCCCGGACCTCGTCGCCCGGGCGCGGCGCCTGCGCGAGGAGGTCGTGGCGCGCCGGCTCAGCAAGTACAATGTCGGCCTCGACGCCGCCGCGCTCGACTGGCCGGCCGGCCGGCGGATCGTCCTCGTGCCCGGCCAGGTGGAGGACGACGCCTCGGTGCGCCACGGCTCGCCGCTGGTCCGCTCGAACCGGGCGCTGCTGGAGGCGGCGCGGCGGCGCAACCCGGACGCGTTCCTGCTCTACAAGCCGCATCCCGACGTGGAGGCCGGCTTCCGGCCCGGCCTCATCCCGGAGGCGGAGGCCCTGACCCTGGCCGACCGGATCGTGGGCGGCATCAGCATCGTCGACCTCCTCGACCGGGTGCATCACGTCGAGACCATGACGTCCCTCGCCGGGTTCGAGGCCCTGATCCGCGGCCTCACCGTGGCGACCCACGGCCGGCCGTTCTACTCCGGCTGGGGCCTGTCGGAGGATCTCGCGCCGGGCGCCGACCGCGGCCGCCGGCTGAGCCTCGATGAGCTGGTGGCCGGCGCCATGATCCTCTACGCGCGCTACCTCGACCCGGTGGCGATGAAGCCCTGCACGCCGGAACAGCTCCTCGACCGCCTCAGCGCGGCCCGGGCGGCGGCGCCGCGCAACGCCCTCTCCCTCGGCCGGACGGCCCACCTGGTGATGCGTGCCCGCTACGGCCTCCTCAATCCCGTCGTGCGGGCCCTGCGCAGCCGGCGCGGCGTCGGCCGCGAGGCCGGCGGCGGACCGCGCTAGGGCGGGGCGCGCGGCGCGAATCCGGTTCCGCGAGACCCTGATGTGATACCAAAGCGATAGCGCGCGCTGCTAGAGTCCGCCCGCAACCGCCCGCCCCGGGACCGTTTCCGATCATTCCGGATCAGGAACGGCTCGCAAGCCCCTGCTCCCGCGCGCTGTTTCCTGCCGGACCGGATGCCGGCGGCGAGCAGGCCCGCCCCACGCCGAGTGCCCGTGTCTTGACGACGTTCCTCATCGCCACCGGTCTCGCGCTCGCCGTGTGCCTCGCCCTGGAGGTGTTCGCGGGCGACTCGATCACCCGAGCGAGCCTCGCGCCCCGGGATCTCGGCCTGCGGCTGCTCGGCTACCTGCTGATCCTGCTGTTCTGGTTCGAGTTCTCCTGGCGGCCCTGGCTCGCGGGGCTGACCTGCGTGATCACCGTGGCGATCCTGATCGTCGTCAGCCGCGCGAAGCGCTCGGTGATCGGCGAGCCGCTGCTGTTCAGCGATTTCGCCCTGCTGCCCCAGGTGCCGCGGCATCCGCAGCTCTACTACATCCCGCCCCTGTGGGACCCGCGCATCGCCGTGCCGGTCCTGCTCACCGCGGCGTTCACCGCGCTGTGGTACTGGATCGAGCCGAGCGTGCTGCCCGCCGCGACCCTGCCGCGGGTGCTGGCGATGCTCGGCCTCCCGCTCGCGCTCTGGCTGCTGGTCAAGGCCGCCCCGCGGCCGCCGCTCGCCCGGCTGATCGCCCGCTGGTTCCCCGAGCCCGACCTGGAGGCCGACGTGACCCGGGTCGGCCTCCCGGCGAGCCTCCTCGGCTACACCGCCCGCGCGATGGCGGGCGGCGTGCCGGTGCCCGCGGCGCCGACGCTGCCGGAGGGCCCGGGCGACGATGTCGTCGTGGTGATCCAGCTCGAATCCTTCGTCGATCCGGAGCGGCTCGGCGGCGCGAAACTGCCGGCGATGGACCTGTTCCGAACCCGGGCCGCGCAGTACGGGCGCCTGCGGGTTCCGGCGCACGGCGCCTACACGATGCGCAGCGAGCACGCGGTGCTCACAGGCCGTCCGTCCGAGAGCCTCGGCTTCGGCCGCTACGACCCCTACACGTCCCGCAGCGGCGACGAGCCGACGAGCCTCGCCCGGCTCGCCGGGAGTCGGGGCTACGGGACCCTGTTCCTGCACCCGTTCCACCGCGACTTCTTCCGCCGGGCGCGGGTGATGGAGGCCTTCGGCTTCGCCGATCTCGTGATGGGCGAGGCGTTCGCGGAGGCGCCGCGCGTCGGGCCCTATGTCGGGGACGTCGCCCTCGGCGTGCGCCTCCTCGCGGAGGTCCGGGCCCGGCGCGCGCCGCTGTTCCTGTTCTGCGTGACCATGGAGAACCACGGCCCCTGGAAGCCCGGGCGGCTGCCGGGCATCAACGATCCGCAGGCGCAGTACCTCCATCACGTCGCCAATACCGGGCGGATGGTCGAGGATCTCGTCGCGGGCCTGGACGCCGTCGCCCGCGAGCGCGGCCAGACCATCACGCTCTGCGTGTTCGGCGACCACGCACCGTCGCTGCCGAGCTGCAAGCCGGGCTTCGGCGGGCGAACGACCGAGTACGCCCTGTTCCGCTTCGGCCGCCCGCAGGCGGTCCCGCGCCGCGCCGACATCGCCGCCGACGAGCTCGGTCGGGCGCTCCGCGGGGCCCTCGCGACGGCACCTGCGGACATCGCCGCGGGGACATGATACGGTTAAGCTTGCGCGGCATAAGCGTGGCCGTGCCACGCTGGTGACGCATTGCCCGCGGATAGCGCGACCGTCCGCACGGCGGCCGCCGCACCGGCGCGGTCGTTAAAGCGATCGCAGCGTTTGGCGGTCAAACTGGGTATCCCGGCCCGGGCCAGCGATGGCGCGGGCTCGGCGAGGAGAAATCTTTGTGATGCTGCGTAAGACGGCGTGCACCGCCCTGATGGCCGCCCTCGCGGCTGGATCTGCCGGCGGCTGCACGTACATGCCCGCGGCGGGTCCGACGGCGGGCGCGATCCAGGCCGGGGCCGAGGTCGCCACGGCCGACGGCGGGATCCTTGCCCGCTACGAGATCATCGACGTCACGCCCTCCGTGGTCGAGGCCCTGCGCGGCCGCCCCCTCGACAGCCTGCTCGCCTCCTTCGGCGACCATCGCCCCTCCTCCGAGCCGGTGATCGGCATCGGCGACATGGTCTCGGTCTCCGTCTGGGAAGCCGGATCCGGCGGCCTGTTCTCCGGACCCCTCGTCGCCGACCGCTTCTCCGCCGGATCCAAGTCCGCCCTCATCCCCGAGCAGCCCGTCGGGCGCGACGGCGCCATCTCGGTGCCCTATGCCGGCCGCATCA